>CAKKRP010000139.1 GCA_919902765.1 Gammaproteobacteria bacterium
CGGTGAATTTGTGCGCGAGGGTCTTTGATCCCGTTTCCGTGCGTGTCGCGCCGAAGGGGTAGAACAACATCGCCTTGACCTCCGCACCCGTGCTGTCGGTGACGATGTTCGACGAACCCAAATGGTCCGAGTGATAATAATACACGTTACTGCCATTACGTTCGGCGATACGTTTTCCATTCGCAAAATAGTACTTGGTCGGCACACCGCTCACGGTTCGATAATGTTTGAACGGCACCTTCGTCGTTCTCGCGCCCTCATACTTTCTGACACGTTTTCCTAAATAGTCATAGTTATAATTGCCCAATTCCACATTAGCGTCGTCCACCACGCGCACCAGGCGATTGTCGAAATCCCACGTCATCGCGCGGACGTTGGCGCCGCTGCCGTTGATCTTGGCGGTCATGTTGCCGTTGTCATCGTAACGGTAGGTATATGCACTGTCGTAGTCCGGCGCGTGTTGGGGGCTCCACACACCGCGCGACTCATACTGATAGTTTCGACCCGCCACACCGGTGAGCATACTCCCTACGTTAGTATAGGAATGGTCGTTTGAAAATGCCGGTGTTGCGGCGCTACTGGCCAGATCCAACCTGTTCAAACTGTCATAGGTGTAACTCGCGGTATTCGCCTTGATCGTATCGGTTGTGCTGGTGATGTTGCCGACATTATCGTAACCAAAGGTGAGATTTTGCAGCGCTGGCAAAGTGGATAATCCTGGCGTGCTGATACCCCGCAATCTAAAACTCGTTGGCCCCTTACTCGCGTTGTCGTAATAATCGTAGGTCGTGACTCTACCGTTGCCAAAACTCTGCGTTGCCAAATTATTTTGCGCGTTGTAGGTGACATTGGTCAGGTAGTCGATCCCGTAGGTCGTGGAGCTCAGTTTGCTCAAACCTTGCGGGATATAGGTGTGATGCACCACCTCGTTGTCCGGGTAGGTCAGATCCACAACCCTGTCCAAACTATCGTAGGTGCTCTTAGTGGTATAGGTATAATTCGTATTATCGGAACGTATTGTCTTATCCACTTGCGATTTGCGCCCGCGCGCGTCGTAACTAAAACTCGTCGAACCGGAGCCATCCGTCACCTTCCATAAACGCCCTATTCGATAGGTGCCGACGGTCGCGTCATCGTAATAATTTGTAACCACGGCATTGTTCGGGTAGGTTTTTGTATACAAGCGATCCAGCTTGTCGTATGTGTATGTGATTTTCTGCAATTTGCTATCGGTTTGCGTTTGCAGATTGCCGTTGGCGTCGTAGGAGTAATAATTTTTACCGCGTATGTCGCCATTTTTATCGCTGATTTTTTGGCCCAGCGTATTGAACACCACGATGTTTTGTTTGCCAGCAGGGTCGGTGATAGTTTGGGTGTTATTGCCATTGGCATCAAAGGTGTCATAGGCATATGTGGTGACATCACCTGTAGCCTCGGTGACGCTGGCAAGCCTACCCAGCGCATCGTAGGTGCGTGTCGTGGAATTGCCAGCGGCGTCAGTTTCAGTGACCGCCCATGGCGTGTAACTATAGTTCGTGTAACTGCCCACTTCTGATTTATAGATTTTCGCCGGTCGATCCATCCCGTCCGCCCGCTTGACTGTCCACTCTAGCGGCCTGGTAGAAAGACGCTCGGTATACGTGCCTGTGGCTGTCACATAAGGCAAAGTCTGGGACGTCCACAATTTATCTTCATGCTCTTCTTTATAGAAAGTGTCTACCGTGTTCCACTGAGCGGCGGCGTATTCGCGTTTAGTTTGAATGACGCGATTCATTCCATCAATATATTCAAACGAATCGAGTGTCCCCTCTCCACCCAAGACTTCACGCTTTTGCGTCAACGTATAGCTGGGCGCATTGCCATCTACGCCATAAGTCCATAGCGTAGTGGGGTACGCGGCAGCGTCTGGCGAGATGACGTTCGCTCGCTTGCGGCTAAAGACATCGTAATACAAATCGCTGGAAACCGAATTGACATCTACCGTTTGAGCCAACAACCCCGGTGTAGGATAGGCCCCAGCGACACTCGATGCATACAAACCTGTATTGACGCCCCAATAGTTTAGCCGACTAATCTGGCATAACGCGTTAGTCGTCTTGATCGGATAGGTTTGATAGGTCGCTTCGTATTCCGTGGCATTTGTAAAAGAAGTAGATGAACAAATATTCACTTTCGGGTCTGTCACTCCGATACGGTTACCGTATGCATCATATGCGAATTGCGATACTGGACTCACACCAGCAGTATCAGAGTTCCAATGTTTTTCACGCGTGAGATCGCCCTTGATCGGGGCGGCACCGTTGGCTTGCTGGTCATAGTCATACCACGTTTGCTTGAACATCGTTCCAGTAACACTGTCGATACGAGATTCCGCGCGCGACACACGATTCACGATGTAATCTGCGGTATTGTAAACGTAGTCCGTAGCTTCAACACGGCTGCGCATTCCCAGACCTGATATTGTCACTTGTTTCACGTTGCGATAACTATCGTAGGTATACGCTTTCGTCGTGGTGTAGTTGGAAACGGATATACCATCAAAATTTGTCACTGACGACGATTTTAGCAACGGCAATGACCACAGACGTGGCGATATTTCTCCGCCCGCATAATCGTAGCTTTCCTGTAGAAGAATTCCTCCTGCATTGGGAGTTTTGAAGGATTTACTTTTCAACATACCCTTGCGCTCGTCGTCTTGGTAGTAATCGTAGTATTCAATCCATTGGCCACGCGATTGCGAGGAGTACGATGATCCAAATCCACGAAACTCGATTTGCGGGTACCCTGTATTCGACTTGCCGACGACTAACCCCTTGGAGTAAAAATAGTCCGTTGTATCCCACCCAAAACCATTCCAATACCCTTTATTAAACAGCACCCACAACCGCGATGCCGAAGCAGGTTGTATCGAATAATTGTAATTTATCCTGCCTCCAATGGGGGTACGCACCAATTCTAGCAATTGATGACTAGAGCTTCTGTTAAGCGTATTATAATTATAATTATAAGCATCGCCCTTCAGCACATCGACAAATCCATCGCCGTCCACTTCCGCCAGATCTAAGTAATTCTGCCTGGTCAACGCAAGCGCGGGCGAGTTGGCCAAGTTGACCGGGTTCCCGAAAACCTTACCCAACTTACCTACCCAATAAACCGGGAACGTCGGAGCAATGAGCGGAAAATAACGATACGCGCCGTCGTACCCCTCTAGCAAATCCAGCCACCCGTCGCCGTTGATGTCGACAAATCGGTGGTAGGGAGCCAAACCTGCGCCTGACAATTTCAAACTCAGCCCCATATCTTGGAAAGAGATACAATCCGCACCACCGTAATTATAGTACTGGCCGCCTAAGCCACCCGTGTTGAGCCCCACACATATTAAATTACTATCCAACGATCCGTCCGTTTTGTGGTGAGCGCGCAAATAGACAAAATCAGGCAGCCCATCGCGATTAATGTCAACTATGCTTACGGAAGACAGCGGAATTTCAGGATACCCATTGTCATGCTGCAAGAAGAGCTTATGAACAGAAATCGGCGTCGCAAATTTGAGCACACCACTGGCATCTTTGCCTAGGCTGCGCCACCAACGAATGTCGTACTGTGAATCATAGGTAAAGTTTCCCAAATAATCGAAGCGAATCAAATCGACAAGACCATCACCATCAATGTCCACCATGCGCACATTGGGATCATCAAATTTGACATCCCCAGGCGCATCAAAGGTTGCCCTCTCTGCAAATTGATCATTGGCCAGATTGCGCCACCAATACCGAAGTGTAGGTTGGCTAGTGGACGATACGCTTTGCATAATGTCCGCGAGTCCGTCGCCGTCCAAATCCGTTAGACGCGCGTCACGGACTAAAGAAGTAGTTTCATAACCTGGATGAAATATCTTAGGATCTTGACCAGACACATGAATTAGGCACTTATTAAAAACACTCAGAATGCAAATGAGCGTTTTTGGATATTCGTACCACGCTTTGTATGTATCAACACTAACTGTACAAAGCGAAGGCATGGGGTTAACGGTTTTATTCAGAAATACCGCAGCGCCATAGGCATTCGACCCCTGGTTAGGGTAGTAATACCAATTACCCGCCTTGCCTACCAACACATCCGTCAAACCGTCATTATTCATATCGGCGGAATATGTACATGCCCTATCCGGTTGGCTGGTAGTGCCCGCGACGAGCGGGCCACCCAGCGCTTCGACAGGGTCACCGGACATCGCGTTTATTCTCAAACTTAGGTCGTAGTCATACCCGTCTATGTGGTAGCTAAACTTCGTCGCCGGCAGCGCACTCACACCATCAGCGCCATATTCGGTGATCGTCGTCAATTGATTCGTTTGCGACACACCGCGCTTGGTCGCCGCACTCAAATTGTAGTTCAATGCGTATTTACGCACTAACTGCCCACCGAGTTTTATTTCCACTCCGCTCAGCAGTTTGTCGGATATGAGAATGTATCCAGGACTTGTCACACTGGGCGCGTCATAGTTACGTTGAATGTAAATAAAATCGACCGTTCGGCAAAACGTCAAGTTGGTCGGCGTACATGCCAAATCTACACCTTGGCTGTACACGACCTGCTTGGGGTACATGTCGCCATTGGTGGTGTCTTTATTATAAGAAACGGTCCAGAACACCCCGTGCGGGTCTAGCACTTTATCGAGTTTCCAGCTAAACGTTTTAACCCATTTTGTGCCTGTATATATATCTTGCCTGGTCGCGGCGGTCTGCCCAAAAAAATATTTCACACCGTCGCGATCAGTCACCACCCAAGAATCGGACGCATTAATATATTCAATGCGCAACGCTTGATCGGGGTCGGCGCGGTAAAATTGCCCGGTTTTACCCGTCGGGTCGCTGCCGGTATAGGCAAGTTTGCCGCTATAGGCGCCCAAATTGAGCAGTACGGCGTCCTGTGCGGTGTAGGTCACCCCCGCGCCATAATTCGGCCCCACCCGCTCTATCGAACCCAACCCACCCAACGACCAACCCTTACCAAGGAACCCATCGCCCCCTCGGCTGTTGTAGTGTATCGCCAACTGAGGACCCCTGTTGTTAGTGCCCGATGGAACGGCGATAGGCGCCGTGTAATTGCTTGCCCCCGTATAAAGATCGACGTGCTCGTCTGCATATGCACCGAAAGTCGCAACAGTGCCCGTCGCAAAAATCAAACACGCGAATAAACTATGCCGAACGATGAAACGATGAAACGATGAAACGATGAAACGATGAAACGATGAAACTGATTTTCATGGTGCGCCTCCCTTCTCGTTTTAATTTGAGCGACGTATTGTCGCTGCCATTTTGCAGTGACCGAACAGCCCCTGGCGGCCACGATGCCCGGACATTTTTAGTTACTAGCGCTTTGGATGCTATCGCTTACGTTCCGAGGTTGTCAAGGCTTTTTGTCGAGCCAAAATATGCCAAGTAGCGCGGCAGCGAAAAGCAACTGAAGATTTTCCATTAATATTTGTAACTCTTGAGTAGCTTAACCCTAACCCATTGAAAATACATACCCTGACTCCGTACCGTTCGCCTTTCGTTGCACCAAGTCGAACCCCAGGGAAGCGGCTTTATGACCGAAATGCAGAAATTTGAACTCGCCCCGGATCGGCAAGGATACGCACGAAGCCTGAGGCATCTACCGCTGGATCGCGGGCATCCTGCCCGCCAAATTGCGCGCGAGACGCTCGCGATCCCATTGGCGCTCAGGCATCTTGCGTGCCGCAAACAGCATGACAAAAATGCCGATGTAAAATCGGCCTTTGCTCCCGCCTGCGCGCCTATATTCTCATATTTTTGCGGACTGGCACACCCCCGTTATTCTCGGTTTTGTGGCCGCCCAAGCGGCCTGAATCGCTATTCAGCACATACTTGATATTGAGTGTCCCCCTTTTTCAAAGGGGGAGGATCACATACTGAATAGCGATTCAAGCCGCAGCGGCGTGTCACATGCCGCCGCCACCGCCGCCGCCCATTCCGCCGCCGCCACCACCTCCGGCCGCAGGCGCTGGGGCAGGGGCCGGAGCAGGCGCGCCCGCGACCGGGGCCGCCGCCGCTGTGGCCGGGAGATCGGCACGCGGATTCGACCAAGACGTGACGGTATGGCAATTCAAACAACCCGTGACCACACCCACGGCAACATGGTCGGCGGGCGGCGCGTGGCACACCTCGCACGAGCCCAAGATTTCGCGATGGTCTGCGGTGCGCGCCGTCCAACTGGTGGTGGTGTGGCACGCGGCGCAATTATTCGTGGTCAAGATGTGGCTCAGGCCCTTGCCGCGCACCGTTGCGCGCGTACCGTTGTGACAATCGAAACAGGTGGCGGTGGCCTGGGTGTGATCCATCAATGCGGGAAGCCATTTCGGAGCCAACGTCGTCGCTTTATGGCACGCACCGCACAAATTCGTCGTCGGCAAATGCGTTGCCGTCCTATCCTTCAGATGACACGCCTCGCACGAACCAATCACTTGCGTGTGATCCACCCCCAGCCTTATCCAGCTAGTTGTCCCATGACACGCTTCACACTTGTCCGTGCTCGCGATATGCGTGGGCGATTTGCCTTTCCTGAGCACATTATTGTGACAACTCACACAGACCAGGGGTTGTGGCATAATCGCTGAGTGAGCGACTGTTATGGGTACCCAACTGACGTAAGAGTGACAAACCCTGCAATCCCCATTAGTGGAAATATGCTGAGGCGTCACCCCTGTTGCATTGGTGCCGTTATGGCAGGTCACGCACGCCGCCGTGGTCTGCGTGTGATCCATGGTGGTCAAGGCCTTCCAATCCGTGGTGCTCTTGTGGCACGCATTACAACTCACGGTGGTTGGAATATGCGTCGGCGTTTTGCCCGCGACCTTCACGCCATTGTGGCAGCTCTCGCAGGTGCCCAAGGTTTCAAGATGATCCAAGGGTTTAATGGCCGGCTTCCATACCGTCGTGGTATGACACTTGGCGCAATTATCGGTAGTGGTCAAGTGGGCGGCGGATTTGCCGACAATGACCCGGTTGCTGAGCCCGCCCGCACGCGTGCTATTGTTGTGGCAACTGAGACAGGCGCCCAAGACGTTCAGGTGATCCACCTTGGCGGCGGCCACTACCCAGGTGCTCGTGGCATGACAGGCATTACAGACCGCTGTCGAATTGATATGCGCCGGGCCTTTGCCGCTCACCTTAATATTGTTAAGCACGGTGATACCGTTATGACAATCGCTACAACTGCCTAAGACCTCGGCATGGAAGGTCGCAGTGGAGGTGAATAATACGGGTTTCCATGCAGTATAGTTATGACACACCGCACAATTATCGGTGCTGCGTATATGGGTCGGCGGCTTGCCTTTGATATTCCCGACGCCGGTATGACACACCACACACACACTGGTGTCTAATATCTGCTTATGATCGACCTTATCGACGGGCATCCACTTCGTGGTGTTGTGGCAGACCTCGCAATTGTCGGTGGTGCGAATATGAGTCGCGCTCTTGCCGACCGCAACCACCGTGTTATGACAAGAAAAACACGTGCCGATGGTCTGTGTATGATCTACCGTCGAGACCAACCAACTGTTGGTGCTATGACAGTTAACGCATTCGCTGGTGCTATTAATATGCGCAAGCGATTTACCCTGCACCGTGATCGAACGCGTCGCGGTTTTGCCGTTATGGCAAGTAAAACACTTCGCGGTCGTTTCTTTGTGATCGAAGGCGACCAACTGCGCCTTCAACCAACCAAAGGTGCTATGACAAGCTTTGCACACATCGGTCGTTAATAAATGCCCGGCGTTTTTGCTATGACATGCGACACACTCGCCCTTCACATGGCTGTGATTGACGGTTACATTTTGATTCCACTTGACGGTCGAATGACAAGCGCCGCAGCTATCGTCTGAATTAATATGTTTGGCGTAGGCTTGTTTTTTCGCCAAGTGACAGGCCTCGCACACCCCGACCACTTGGTTGTGGTCAACGCGTATGAGCAGCCAAACTTTAACTGAATAAGCGTGACAGGCCTCGCATTTGTCGCTGGTCGCGGGATGCGGCGGATTTGTCTTGCTGGCCTTGCCGGTCGCAGAGGAAGACCCATTATGGCACGTCACACATCCGGTGCTGATACCATTATGATCGACTTTGGCCCCTAACCACAGGGTGGTGCTGGTGTGACAAGTCGCACATTGATTGGTGGACGGGATATGTTTCGCGCCTTTACCGCCCGCCGGCTTACCGCTATCGGTGTGACAAGATTCGCAAACGCCGACGACTTCTTTGTGATCCACCTTGCCCGCCGCCACCACCCAGGTGGCGCCGGGCGCGTGACACGCGATGCAATTGTCGCCGCCGGCAATCGTAATGTGATTATTGCCCTTGCCCGATGCGGAAATCCCGTTATGACAATTGACGCAACGGGTCACGTTGAAATCGAGCTTCGAGTGATCGAATTGAGTCGGCACCCACGCCGAGGTGCGATGACAATAATCGCAACTATTGGTGGTCGCTAAATGACTGGGAGATTGTCCCGGCGCGATCGTATTGTTGTGACAACCGCTACATACACCGAACACCTGCGTATGGTCTACCCCGTTGGGCGCGACCTGCCACCCTTGAGGGCTGCCCGGCGCATGACAGCGCTCGCAATTATCGGTGGAGCCGATATGTGTGCCGTGCTTGCCCTGGGCGCGCACACCGTCGTGACAGAGCACGCAACTGCCCAGCAATTCGCGGTGATCGGGTTTACGGTTAGTCGTTTTAATATCCGAAAAACGTATTTCCGGTCTACCGTTTTGGAGATGACATTGCTCGCATCTATCCGAACTCACCGGATGATTTTTCTTTTTGCCGATGGCGTTTAGAGTGTTGTGGCAACTCACGCAATTGACCGTAAAACGTTGGTGTACGATTGGGAAAGCTTCCGCCTGCCAGTTGCCCAAGGTATAGTTGTGACACAACAAACATTCGTCCGATGTCGCCACATGGTTACGCTTTTTGCCGGTCGCCGTAACGCCGTTGTGACAACCGGAACATTCCACCAACACCGACTGCGGTATCGCCAAATGCTCGACCGTCATCGGCTGCCAGGTGGTGGTGTTATGGCAAGAATCGCAGGTATTGTCGGTGCGTATATGTTTTTGACCGACGCCGCGCGAACGGCGGCCATCATGACATTCCACGCACTGGATGTTGGTCTTGTCGTGGCGAAAGGTCGTGGGACGCCATGCACGGCCTATTGAGTGACATTCTGCACAGGAGAGCGTGGTGACGATATGTGCGAGCGGCGATTTGCCGGATGCCAAGACGCCATTGTGACACTCGTCGCAGGTATCGAAGATATTCAAGTGGTTCATACGCACCGAGATTTTGAAACCTATGGGCGTATGACAAATATCGCAGTTTTCGTTAGTGGGTATGTGTTGAAAATGTTTGCCGGTCACGATGGTGCCATTGTGGCAGCCATCGCAACGCGTGGGCGTGCCTTTAAACACCTGGCCGACGTGACAGGCATCGCACGCGGTGCGCGCGTGCTGACCCAACAACGGGAAGCCCGTCAACGCGTGATCAAAGGCCAATACGGTGGCCGCAGACGGCGGTGGCGTAGGCGCAGCGGCAGGCGGCTTAGCGGCCCACGCCGCACCCGTCGCCAATCCTAACCACAGTAAGGCCGCTAAAATGCGCGCCATGTAACCCCCGATGTTGTGGTTTTCATCAACCCCATGATTCCTAATAAATTTGCCCTTGCGAGCCTATCTTAATAGCGGCCCCAACTAGGCGCGACTGCGGTTTAACCCAACTTTTACTGGCCTTGGAATTAGAATCTTTCTTGATTAACAGTCGATTAACTTACAATTTTAGAATGTATCTAGAGCGTGAATTATAGCGCATCGCTCGACGACTATGTTTCCAAACACCTAACTATCGAGACAAGTGGCGGCAAATCCCCCTAGCCCCTTTTTCAAAGGGGGGAAACTTACTATCAACATCGTACTGAATAGTGACAAATTTTTTATCTTGAGCAGGTACTACGCTGTCACCTCCGGCGCTAAAATGAATAGCGCCCACCGATGTTGGTGGAAAACCAAGTAGAATTTCCCCGCTCGGCAATGCCCTGCGTCAGCTCAACCAAGGCCTCGGCTTCGACCGACAATTTATTCGTCACGCGATATTCCGCATGCGTCGATGGCGCATATCTGAACTCATTATCCTGGTTCTGGTCCACGGTTAAATCGATGCGCATACGCACATCGAAATTCCAGTCCGCTTGATACGGCAGCCGGCTATTGACGCCTATTGAAAAGCGTCTATAATCATCGCCCAACGACGCACGCACATTAACGGTTTCCATGTCGCGCGCCATCCACAAATTGCGCACCATCAATTGCGAATACACGCTATAGTCGCGCGTTGTAGTGTAATCCCAGACGATCTCGCCCGCGTTAACACCTTGTTCCGCAACCACTGCGCGCCGTTGCGTGGGCACGCTGATATAATTGGAATAACTGGCCGACATATTAAATTGATAATCCGGCCCCAGCTCGGGTAAATCGCGCGTCAACCCCAGCGTCACCATGGTGGATTGGCCGCTATTGCGTCGCGCACGTTCGCGGATGACATCCTCAGGGATGCCAAGCGCGCGCAACGAGGCGATTGTCGGGTTATTTTTTAAATAAATAATCTGTTCCGCCGTCAACGGAAATTCATCGGGCAAACCTAAATCTTTGTTAATTTGCTTAATGTTTTTTTCGATAGTGTTGCCGTTGCTCACCATATTCGGGTCTTGCAAGTTATTCAATCCATAGGCCGCGTTGCTGGTCAATGTGTATGGCGTACGGCGACTATCCACATGCACGCTGATATTCGATATTGGATTGAACTGCAAGCCATAATGAGCGGTAATATTATTCAACACCTTATATGAAACATCGTAGTCCGCAAAGCTGAAAAAGGTATGTTTATTCGCGAAATAGCGCACGTCCGCCCCCAGCGCGCGCCTGTCCAACATTTTTTCGATTTCCTGTTGCATCGCGAACACGCCCCAGTTCAAATTCGGCACCAATTCGGGAAATTCCAGCGCCACACCGGCCATCCGATTATTAGTCGCCAGTTGCATGGTCTCTAAATAATCGACAGGCAATCCCGCCACGAGCGTCGCTTGTACTTTGGGCGCTACTTTATACCCCACATAGGCCCCATCATAGCGACCTAACACGCCCCCCCGATTGGTCGATTGACGGCCGAAACCCACGTCCAAGCCATTGCGCCGCCCGCGATATTCATACTGCACGGTACGTATACGATATAGCTGGCGCACCCCCACCTCGCTGGTCACGTAATCCTTGTGATGCCTATCGTAATCGGCGCTGCCGCTAAACAAGGTGCGACTTTCATGATCGAGCGTGCGGGTACGCCCCGTCACATCGAAATAGGTGTTGAATGAATTCAAGGCCAAATTGGATTCGCCGCGATTGACCGCCACGCCGCCCAAATACATGCTGGAGACGCGCCCGAACACATCGGTTTGCGCGGGCGCCGCATCGGCGCTACGCGCGACATCGCGCACTTGGCGCAATTCCGCCGCCTGGACATTCCGCGATTTAACCGACATCAAGCGCTGCTGCACGGTGCGGGTGCGGTCGTCATCGGGATAGGCTTTGATATAGTCTTCATATTCGCTTTTGGCCAGATCGTATTGACCTAAACGTTCGCGGGCGACGCCCAGATACTCCTTGGCATCGCGCACCGCAGGGTTACCCGGACGTTGGATGATTTGGCTGAAGCGAAAAATCGCCTCGTTATAGCGGCCTTCCAATAAATCGCGGCGGCCTTGCTCCAGCAATTGCGCGAGGGCCAGGTCGTCCGCGTTGGCATTGATCACCCCTGGAATCGCGCTGGCCGCCTGACCGGCCTCGCGCTCCCGCTCCAACCTCACTTCTAATATCTTGCCGCGCCCTTCCTTGATTTTAAACGAGACGATGCTATCGAAACGCAACACCAAAAATGGCCCGCCCTTCACATTGCCTTCGTAGATGACTTCTGTGACTAAGCCTGAAGTACTTTGAGGTTGCAAGGTCTCGCGTCGCTGGAGGCCCGCCTCGGAAATTTCGGTGCCAACGGCATGTAATTGAATTTGTAGGATTTTCCCACGCACTGAGGGGAAATGTTTGACATATTCGAGCGCCGTCGCGAATTCGGCGCGAAACACCATGATATCGCCCTGCTCCTCGACCTGGGCGGATTGCAGGATTTCTCCTGCCATCGCCCAAGCCGGAAACAGCGCGCACCCCATAAGGAGTTTTTGTAACAGACCCCGTCCTAGCCCCATAAATTCTTACACACACCCTACTTGCATAGCGGCAAAACAACCACCCGTGGCTCACACCAACTATGGATATCAAGCGCATGTTCTAGTCGCCGCTTGAGGAACTCACGACTCTACAAGAAGTCGGTTTACGCCCTTATACGTTTTACGCATTCATCCTTAAATCGCCATGAACCGGCCGCCCACGCCGACGGTGGCCTCAATCGCTAAGGTTACCGATGCTGCAATTGCACCTGCTTAAAGGACTCCGTATTGTGGCAGCGCTCGCAATTATGGCCGAATGAACCGTGGTGTATATCGTCGGATTCATGGCAGATGATACAGGCCTTACCCAGCTTGATTTTGTCTTTCACCGGCTCTTTGTGGCAGCTATGGCAATTGAGCCCCTTATGCTTACCCGTCAACGGGTATTCGGTCTGCTTATCGTGATTAAACAGCCACGCCTTCCAATTCGCCGACGCATGGCATAAGCCACAATTTTGCCCTAAACGTTTTTTATGGGATTTAGCGTCGTCCGCCTCATGACAAGCGCCGCATTTGAACTCGGTCGATTTAAAGGCGGTGCTAAAATGACAATCTTCGCAGGTTATCGTGGTATGCGCGCCCAACAACGGGAAGCGCGTCAACCCGTGATCGAAGATCACTTTATTGTCCCAACCCGATTCGTCGTGACATTTATCGCATTTCTCGCCCTCTTGATTGAGATGCGCATCGTCTTTGCGGTGACAGCCTATACATGTCTTTTCCAATTTGGCATACACATCGCCGCGATGACATATATTGCACGCCACATCGCGATGTTTACCCTGGAGCGGATATTTAGTCTTGGTGGTGTGATTGAACACCGGGCGCGACCACGATTTAGGCACGTGACACGCTTCGCATTTTTCGCCGAATAACGCGTTATGCGCGTCTTCCAGCTTGTGGCAGATATTGCACGATTTGTGGTTGTTGATTTTTTTATACACATCGCCCTTATGGCAACTTTGACACTCTACCGTCGCGTGACGGCCTTCCAACAGATATTTAGTGTCCTTGTCGTGATCGAATTTGACCAATGCCCAGCCATTTTCAGTATGACATTCTTGGCATTTCGTGCCATTTTTTTCCTCGTGTATATCATTGCTGAAATGACACGTCACGCAACCCTTAGGGGTGTTCTTATAACGTTGGTTGACATGACAAGCCGCGCAGGCCACGCTTCTATGGGTGTTTTTTAGCGGAAACTTGGTCTTTTCGTGATCGTAGCGCGACATCCCCCAAACCAATTGAGTATGGCATTGCGCGCAATCTTTACCTAGACGGCCATTGTGCGCGTCATCATTTTTATGACACTCGCCGCACACCGATTGCGCCTTACGGTAGAGTTGACCGGCCTTGTGGCATTCATTGCACACCACACGCTCATGCGTCCCGCGCAACGGAAAATCGCTTTTGTCATGATCGAAATTATCGACATCCATCGGCATGATATTTTCTTCACGCCCACGATGGTCAGGGTGACAGGCGCTGCACAACAAGGTCTTCACGTCCTGCACCTTGCCGTGAAACCCCGTTTGCTCGCGTACGTCCTTACCCGCCTCTTTGTGGCAATCGGCGCATAGCTTATTTTGCGCGCCTTTTTCAAAGGATTTATGGCAATTATTACAATCTTTTTCTAGCTTGGCATGCCCTTGCGTGAGCTTACCGGGCATCACCAAACGCTCAAAACGCTCTAACGGCGCGGCCGACGCGCCACTCGCCCACGCACACCCCATGACTATCAGACATAACAACCAAATACGTCGCACGCGCAACCCAATGTAAAAAAATTTAAGAATACAATCCTATTTCAAATACGCCCGGCGGGTGTACTCGCGACGTTACAAAACCTGAATTCAATACATGTGTACGGCCAATACATGCGCCAAACCGCTAAGCAACAATAAATACAACACCGGCACGTGCCCGACCCGCCAGAACGAAAATAATTTTTTATACGCATTATAACGACCCACACGCGTCAAGGCCTGGACATAACCGCGCATCAACGCGATCTGATACGCCAGCCCGCCGCCATCATGCATCATCGAACGCTGCCCCGGCACGCCGGCGCCCATAATAATGACGGCCATTTGACGTAACGCGATGCGCCCATACCAACCCATCGCCATCAAGCGAAAGAACGCGTTCAGCACCGAACCAGGCGTCGCCATCGCATACACGGTAAACATTTTCAAACTCTGCTCCAACGCCGTGGCGACGCCGGTATTTTTTTGCAATATCTCTTGCGCAAAGCGTTCATGAATTTGTTTCAACGCCATGCGTTCGGTCGCATAATCAAAATTGACCTTGCTCAACAAATAGCGCCCGACGATACCGCTAACGACAACCATTAACATGGCGAAAAACGCCACCCCGCCGTTGATGGATTCGATAGTAAAACGCGTGTGTATCACGATGACCAGCGGCGCCACGATACCGGTGGCCATATGGACATTAAACCACTGTTTGATCGAGCCCCAGTTACGCATGCCCGGGATATGTTTACGCATCATGTATAAAAATTGGCCCAACATCATCAGGCCGCCCAGCAATCCCAAGTTATAGATGAGGTCTTCTTCGTAGGCCAGCGTCTCGTTGTCCCAGCCGCCCCAGGTCACGATCACCGCCAGCATAATCACGGCGAGCATGGAACCGACCAACTGCGTCTCACGCTGAAAACGCGAGTTATTGGCGCGCACCACTACGTCGGGCGCGATGTCTTCGAAACGGATCGGCCCGCCACCGCTGCTCGATGCTTCCATGCGCGCGGTCACGGGTGGACGACTGGGGGGAGGCGCTTCACTCATCTGATGTGTTTCCTTTTGCCGACATATACTTAAGGGGGAACCTCTAAAAATTCACTGAAGCCGCGCTTGCCGCGTTGCAAGCGCGCTCAAAATGCGGAGCCGCGAGCGGTATTCGCCACTTTTCGCCTTGCCATCACTGGTGCCCTCTGGGTATCGGCTTGATTGAATTTTTAGAGGTTCCCTGAACTGTTTACTGCCGCCACAACCGCTAAATTGCGGCGGTATTAGCGCATTTTCTGCGCCCTAACGCCTACGTTGGCTCATTATACCCTAGCACCCCGCATCCTGCCGCATAATTATCCCTTATGACATTTCTAGGGAATTTAGTGCCTTATTTTGCGAGATTAGAAAGGATAGCTTAACCCGTTGTTAACACACTATGGAACGCTATTGACCACTACTATGTTCCATTGCGGCCGGGACTACGATGGACTACGGAATCAGCAAAAATCTCGCTTTATTTCATGCCCCGGGTATTAGGCGGTGCGGCGCAAATAAGCGACGGAGTCGTTGGACTTAGACACTCCGCATCCAACGTTTGGACATGGTAAGATAGCGCTTATGAGTAGTAGTTTGGAGGAGTATCCCCATGAGTAGTGTACAAGCAGGGGCGAATTTTTTTCAGGGATTAGTTTCCGGCGTGGTGGATAATATCGATAGCATCCTGATTTACGGGCTGCCGATGCTATTGTTTACATTTTTATTGACGCGTTCGCGCAATACCGCTACCGAGGCAAGCCTATCGACCTTCGTAAAGGTGAAAAAGGCGGGCCTTACCGAGCCCGCGTCGCTGCATCCGCTCATCGATAGCAATTTGTGTATCGGCTGCGGCGCGTGCGTAGATGCCTGCCCGGAAGGCGATGTCTTAGGCCTGATCAACAACCATGCGCATTTAATCAACCCTACGCACTGCATAGGCCATGGTGCATGCAAGACCGCCTGTCCGTTAGACGCGATATCGCTGGTCTTCGGCACGGCCAAACGCGGCGTGGAAATCCCCATCCTCAACCCGAACTTTGAAACCAGCCTGCCGAATGTGTTCATCGCCGGAGAATTAGGCGGTATGGGGCTGATACGCAATGCCGTTGAACAAGGCCGACAAGCAATGGAGGCAATCAAAAGCGCGATCCGTAGCGGCAATGTGCAAGCGCCGGTCGATGTGTTGATCGTGGGTGCCGGGCCTTCAGGGTTTTCCGCGACGCTAGGCGCCCATGAGGCCGGTTTGAAATATGTCACCATCGAACAAGACAGTTTGGGCGGCACTGTTTTCAATTTTCCACGCGGCAAAGTGGTAATGACGCGACCCGTCATGTTGCCCATCGTCGGCCAGGTCAAAATGACCGAAACAAATAAAGAAACGCTGTTGCAGTTTTGGCAATCGGTGGAAAAAAAGACCGGCATACGCATCCAATATCAAGAGCGCATGGAAGGTGTCACCAAAAACCCCGGCGGCGGTTATACCGTCACCACCAATAAAAACACCTATCACGCAAAAACCGTTTTGTTGGCGATCGGACGCCGTGGCACGCCGCGCAAATTGGACGTTCCGGGCGAAAATCTGCCCAAGGTGGTCTATTCGTTGATCGACCCCGAGCAATACCGCAATCAACATGTATTGGTCGTGGGTGGCGGAAACAGTGCGTTGGAAGCGGCAACGAGTATCGCCGAAGAGCCTGGCACCACCGTCACGTTGTCTTATCGCGGCGATAGTTTTAATCGCGCCGCCGAAAAAAATCGCCACAAGGTGGACGCGCTGGTGGCGGCCAACCGCTTGCAATTGTTGCTCAAATCCGATATTACCGAAATCCGCGTCAATACCGCATTGATTAAGCTGGCCAATACGACCATGGAAATCCCCAATCAAGCGGTCATTATCAGCGCCGGTGGTATCTTACCTACACCATTCTTGAAAAAGATCGGGATAAATATTGAAACAAAATATGGAACGCCTTAACCGCCGAGAGACCGCGCGAGGCAACGATGCGCGGTCGTTTATAGCGTTATGACAACACCTTAGGTTTGCGATCTTCCAAGGCCTGTATCGCAGGCGAATACGCGGCGGCGGCGGCCTTGCGTATCCACTTGAGCGCCAATAAGCGATTTTGCTCTACACCGGCGCCATGCATATACATTTCACCGATGCGATGCTGGGCTTCCGCATGACCTAGCTCGGCCGCTTTCAACAACCAACGGAAGGCCATTTTGTCGTTTTTGGGCGCGCCTTGACCGCGATAAAACATCATCCCTACATTAAACGGCACGGCACCGCCGCCTTCACCGGTTTCTTCCGGCAAGGTAATTAAATTATCCAGCACCGCATGCGGTTCTAGCGGTTCGGCCTGCACCGCCTCTTCTATCGCTACCGCAGGCGGCGTATGTGTATGTGGAGTAACATGCTGCGCCCCGCCCATACCGATCGGTATGTCGGCAAACTGATCAAAACTCACACGCTCACGCGTACGTTGCGCACGCGCCACGCTACGCGTAGTAATATCATCAGGCTCTACCGTCAGCAAGCGGTCGCCAGGCAGGCGCGAGTCGGCAACACTCGTGCGTATCGGTTTGGCCGGTGCTGTCTCTACTACTACTGGAGGGGGAACAAGGGCCACCGCCATTTTGGCTTGCGCCGCCAGCGCGTCCAAATCTATAATGGGGGCCTTCATGACCAACGTGCCGGTTTCCGGACAAATCTCGAATCCAGGGGGGATCGCCGGTAACTCAGAAATATCTACAACCCCCTTGGCCACTGTAATTTGCTCGGGGGTAGGGCCTGGCGGTACCGCTGTTTTGGGCGCAGGGGCGGGCGGTGGCGTGGGCGGCGTGACGGGCGCTGCTGTCAAGTCCACCATTGAAGAAGTCACCTCTACGCCGCCGTTCATAGGCGTTTTTTCTTGTGGATCTTGCGGACTTGGCGCGCTTGCAGCGGGCCGGGGACGCTTAGGCGGGGCCTCCGCCGACGCTGGCATCGCTGGCCGGGCGGGCTCCGGTGCCCATAAATCCTGCAAAATCTGCACATCGTTCACATGCATCTGCGTGGGCGCCAACCCTCCGCCAAACAAGCGCCGTGCCGCACCGCCCATTGGCGGGACGGCCAGTCTACCCATATCAAAATTGGCCGTCGGGCTACGGAACAACATTACCAAAACCGCAATGGCGGCGGCGGCGGTCAGCAGTATCCACAACCAATCGCCACTGGCCGCCTGGTTACTCCGGGGCTGCACCGCAAAGGGATTGGCGGACGCGTCTGAGGCGTCACCGGCTCCGGCTCCGCCACCGGCCACGCGGCGTAGCGCGCTAGGATGCCCTAGGGCGGCGGCAACGCGAAACCAGTCCGCTGCCAAGGAGGGATCTTGCGGCACGCCCCGGCCCGCATCATACACATCGGCCAACTGCACCATGGCCTCGGAATCGCCTTGACGAGCGCCGTCGAGCAGCCAACTCACGGCGCGGCTCTGCGTGGCCGCCACGCCACTGCTGACATCTATTAATCTGACAAAAATTTTCGCCGCCTCATGCTGTTGGCTGGCGGCCTTGCGTATCCACTGCCAACCCTCGGTCTCATCGCGACGCACGCCTTTGCCGGACAATAGTTGTACGCCGAGCTGAAATTGCGCATCGCCCTGGCCTTGGCTTGCCGCGAGACGCACCGCCGCTACGTTATCGGTTTCGCCGGATTCGCGCGCCAGCCCCGTCGGTGGCGGCGGCACTGTGCCACTGGCCATAGAGGGCGGGAACACCACTTGACTGCCATTGGACCCATCCACTAAACGCGGCGGCTGGCCGTCTACCGGATCGGATAGAAAGGGGGCCTTGGACTGCCGCTCGCGCAGCGTGCGCGATTCATTGCTTAAGCCGTTACCTTCATCAAAACGTCGTGCCGGAGGGACGTTGGACTGCCCATTGGCGGCGAATGAGGCCACGCGCTCGTCGCCAAACGTACGCGCTTCGCCTTGCACCGCATTACGCGTCGCGCCGCTAGACGCCGTTAACGCATTAGGATCGCGTAGCAAGGCCAAGGCGCGCGTCTCACCTTGCAACAGGGCTTCGCGCAGATTGCGTGCAATGGTCGCCTGGGCATCGTTGCCTGGACGCTGGGGATCGAGGATATCTTGCACTAAGCGCTCGGCGATTTTATTCCCGCCACCGGCGGAGGCGCGCAATAATTTATTCCCTTCGTTAAGCGCGCTATTGTCCCCACGCGCGAGCAGGATCAAGCCCAAGCGCAATTGAGCGCCGTCATGTTTAGCGGGCACTGCCTCACGATACCAGCGCGCGGCCTCCATCTCGTTGACCGCTACGCCCAACCCGGATTCATACAACACACCTAAATTATACTGCGCGTCGGGGTCGCCACGATTAGCGGAATCCAGATACCAGTTTAACGCGACGCTTTCTTCACCACGCGGACGTAACGGGGCCGCCGGGGCGGCGTTATGAGGCTCTTCGCCGCGCGCCTCGTCCCGTTGCAGTGGGCGCGGCGGATCGGCTGAAAGGCTGGCCGTGACCGATTCGATGGGCGCGCGCGCCGCTACGGCGGAGGACGCCGGGGGTGGGACATTGTTCCTGCCACCGCCGGAGGTGGCTGGCGCTGCCTTAGCAAGTTCTACCAGGCGCTGCTTGGCCTTGGCGTGGCCATGCCGCGCGGCCGATTCGTAGAGGGTCTTCGCCTGTTGGATATCTTTGACTACGCCTTCGCCACGCTCGAACATGCGTCCATAGAGGTATTCGGCATCCGCCACCCCTTCACGCGCCAACGGCCGCACCAAGGTCGCCGCTTCTAGAAAATCGTTGGCATCGTAGGCCGCATAGGCGTCTTCTACATCACCGGCAACGACCGGCGCGACGGCTGCGAGACTGGCCCAGAGCACAAATATTAAGCGATTGATCTTGTGTAATATTTTCATCAACACCCCACTCGTCTTACTACTACTACTACTCATCAGGCACGGACTGTATACCATGCGTTTATTATCTGTTACTGAATGCTCACAACCCAGCCTTAGAATGATTCTATGATATTATAATGAATTGTCCCTATGTTGCCATCCCTATATTTAAGGTATAAGGTAAAAACATGGAAAAGGCCACTCTCCCATGAAACTTATAGTGCGATCCCGGTTGCTGGTTGCGGCGTTCACACTCTACTCCGCGCACGTTGCCGCAATCGACGAATTGCCGCTACCGGGCACCTTATTCCCCGCCGTGAATGACGCAGTGCGCCCGTTTGATTCTTGGTCGCATCTACATCACGCGAGTTTTGCCGGCAATGGCGCTGATGTACAGGCGTTGTTGGCGCGCGGCGACCCGGTGGACAGCCGCGACGAAGACCAGACTACCGCGTTGATGTATGCCGCGTGGATGGGACATACTGCGGTGTGTGAGTTGTTATTGCAGGCGCGTGCTGATTTGAATGCACGCGATAACCGTGGCCATAGCGCCATCGCTTGGGCCATCAAAGGGGGTTACCCCGACACCCTGCAATATTTGGTAAGCCGTGGCGCGGATGTGCAAACCGTCGATCGCAAGGGCAATAGCCCGTTATTTCTGGCCGTCTACTGGAATAACGCCAATGCCGTACGCATCCTCGCGGGTGCGCGCGTCAACATCAACACGGCCAACACCTTGGGCATAATCCCCTTGATGACGGCGGTGCGCCAGGGCAACTTAGCGGTGGCGCAGGCCTTAGTGTCCCTAGGTGCCAATACTGCGGCGGTCGATAATCAAGGGCGGCCCGCCGTGTGGTTTGCCGTCGCGTATGGGCATCGCGATATTTTGGATATCTTACTCCCCGGCGCCAATATCGAATTACGCGACAAAACCGGTATGACCTTACTACACACGGCGGCGCGATTCGGCAATTTGTACGCACTCAACGCGGTATTAGGGCGCAATGCGAACGTCAATGCGCTCAGCGAACACGGCAATACACCCTTAATGCTGGCGGCCGCGCGCGGCTGTACCGACTGCGTGCGCGCCCTAGGCGCGCGGGGCGCCGCACTCGATGTGCGCAATCGGTACGGCGACACCGCCCTGCATGTCGCGCTGGAAACCGGCAACCCTGGACTGGTGGGCATGCTTATCAATGCCGGGGTGCCGGTGGGCATACGCAATAAGCGTGGTGATACCGCACGCAGTGTGGCATTGCGTATGCGTAAGAATGAGTTGGCGCGTCTGTTCTCAAAGGAATAGCCGCCCTCTCAATCCTCGTTAAGGATAACGCCATGCTGGCAAGACTTTTCGCGCCCATCCTGGTCATCGCGAGCTGCGGCGGACTGCTCGCCTTCGCCTACCACGCCGCACCCGGCGGCGATTTTGCGCGCGTGGGGGCGTGGTATAGCCTCATCCCGCCCTTGCTCGCCATGGCCTTAGCAGTACTCACGCGCCAACTCGCACTGAGTATGATTTCATCATTAATCGCCGCAGGCATCGTGGTCGCCTACGCGCAAGGCGCGGGGCCGCTGGAACTCGCTTGGCACAGCACGACGTTTGTCAGCGGCGCGATCTTCAAAGTGGTCAGCGACCCGTGGAGCTGGCGCGTCGCGGTGTTCGTGATGCTGATCCTCACCATGTCGTCGATTATTATTTTGGCGGGCGGGTTAATCGGTGTCGCACAGCATTTAGAACGTTACGCCAAGGGTCCGCGATCTACGCAATTCGTCACCTTTTTGCTCGGCATCAGCGTATTCATCGACGATTACGCCAGCACCATGATCGTCGGCGCGGCGATGCGTCCGTTATCCGACCGTCACCGTATTAGCCGTGAAAAACTTGCGTTTCTAGTTGACGCCACCAGCGCGCCGGTGGCCGGCCTGGCGGTAGTCAGCACGTGGATCGCGTTTGAAGTCGGTTTATTTGAACGCGTCTCCAAAGATTTGAATTTCGGATTAAACGGATACGAGATGTTTTTCGATGCGATGAGTTATCGTTTTTATTGTTTGTTCTTGCTGTTATTTATGTTTATCGCCATCGCCTCGCAACGCGATTTCGGCCCGATGTTACGCGCCGAAAAACGCAGCCGGCTAAGCGGGCAATTGATCGCCCCCGGCGCGCAACCCCTAACCTCCTCCGCTTACACTTTGGATAAGGCACATCCACAGGCCCGGCCTTATGCACGCACTGCGGTGGTGCCGTTGGTGTTGTTGTTGACGGTCTTTGTGGTGGGCTTGTGGTTGTCCGGCGGCGGATTCGCAATCGCCGCGCAGGACCTGTCCAGCCTGTGGCGTCTATCGGCGTGGCGCGAAGTGCTGGCGCATTCCAGCAACTCCGTGGTGTTGCTAAGCGCCACCACCACCGGCCTGGTGAGCGCCTGTTATTTTGCACTGCGCGTCGCGCGCATCCCCCCCGCGTTATTGTGGACGGCCGCGCGGGGCGGCGCGCGCAATGCGTTATTGCCGATGGGCATATTGGTGCTGGCGTGGGCGCTCAAACAGGGCTTTGACGCCACACATTTGGGCGATTTTTTGGTTCACAGCGTGGGCGATTCGATAGCGCCGCAATGGTATCCGGCATTGGTGTTCGCCTTAGGCGCGGCGATTTCCTTCGGCATAGGCACCAGTTGGGGCACGATGTCTTTGCTGATTCCCATCGTGGTGCCGCTGGCCTACACCTTGGACGGCAATCACTACGGACTCATTACGATCATCTGCTTGGGGGCGGTGCTCGACGGTGCGATCTTCGGCGACCACTGCTCGCCGGTCTCGGACACGACCATTATGAGCTCTATCGCCAGCGCGTGCGACCATATAGACCACGTAAAAACCCAGTTGCCCTATAGCCTGGTAGTGGCGCTAGTGGCCTTCGGCGCGGGCTATGTGCCTGCCGCCGCAGGTGGGTCGATATGGCTTAGCTGGGGACTGGCGCTGCTGAGTTTTACATTTATCTTCCTCTTTGTGGCAAAAAAGACCGCGCTGCATGGTCAATTGGCGCCGGTTTCGACTATCGCCGGAGCGTAGCGCCCTCGTTTATAAGCAAAACATTCCAACTCCCGTAACTTGATAGCTAAACGCTATCAAGTGAATAACTTATATCTATTTGAATAATCGACCGGAATGTTCGATAGTTAATGGGTCGGTAATTTCCCATTCACCTAGATTTAGGAGGAGAACTTGTATGGCAGCGCTCAAAGGTAGCAAGACTGAGCAACATTTAAAAGATGCATTTGCTGGTGAATCGCAAGCCAATCGCCGTTATTTGTATTTCGCAGCCAAGGCCGATGTCGAAGGTTATAACGACGTATCGGCCGTTTTCCGCTCCACCGCCGAGGGCGAAACCGGCCACGCGCACGGCCATTTGGAATATCTGGAACAGTGCGGCGACCCCGCAACGGGCTTGCCTATCGGTTCCACATCCAACAACCTAAAAAGCGCGATCGCCGGTGAGACGCACGAATACACCGATATGTACCCCGGCATGGCCAAGACCGCGCGTAGCGAAGGTTTTGACGAAATCGCCGATTGGTTTGAGACCTTGGCCAAGGCCGAGCGTTCACACGCCAATCGTTTCAAGAAGGCGCTGGAAGAATTAAAATAATATAATCTGCAACGGGGCCGTGTATGATTGGCCCCGTTTGTTTTATTTGTATTATTTTATAGCCGGAGCACCGAGCATCATGAGCGACGCAACACACGGCAAACGCGAAGGCAGCCTGGATGCCCCGACGCGCCACCCTATCGACTGGCGATCCAAAGATTTTTACGACGAAAAATCGCTATTCACCGAAATGGAGCGCGTGTTCGATATTTGTCATGGTTGTCGCCGTTGCGTAAGCCTGTGTGAATCATTCCCTAAATTGTTTGATCTCGTCGATAACTCACCCAGCATGGAGGTCGATGGCGTAGATAAAAAAGATTTTTGGCAAGTGGTCGATCATTGTTATTTGTGCGACCTGTGCTTTATGACCAAATGCCCGTACGTGCCGCCGCACGAATGGAATTTAGATTTTCCGCATTTGATGTTGCGCGCCAAGGCGCAGAAATTTAAAAACGGCGAGACCAAAATGCGCGACCGTTTGCTCACCAACACCGATGCGATAGGCAAACTGGCCAGCATCCCGGTGGTCGCGCAAACCGTCAATGCGGTCAATCGCACTAAACCCCTGCGTCAGATCATGGAAGGCCTTTTGGGCATCCATGCCGATGCAGTGTTACCCGAATATCACAGCAATACCTTGCGTAAAACGCTGCACAATCATCGTTCGACCGTCGTCGCCGCACCCGCCGGGCGCACACGCGGCAAGGTCGCGTTATTTGCGACTTGTTATGGCAATTACAACGCGCCGCAAATCGGCGCCGATATGGTCGCCATCCTCGAACACAACGGCATCCCGGTCACCTTAGCGCCGCAAGAACAATGTTGCGGCATGCCGAAATTGGAATTGGGCGATATGGCCGCCGTCGCCGCCGCTAAAGAGGCGAATATTCCGGTGTTGGCGCGCATGATAGACGAAGGTTGGGACATCATCGCACCCATTCCATCGTGTGTGTTAATGTTTAAACAAGAACTGCCTTTGATGTTTCCGAATGACGCGGAGGTGCAAAAGGTGCGCACGGGCATCTTCGATCCGTTTGAATATTTAATGCTGCGCCACAAGGCCGGATTGTTAAAAACCGATTTCAAAAAACCCTTGGGCAAGGTCGCCTACCACGCGGCCTGTCACCAGCGCGTGCAAAATATCGGCGCAAAGACTCGCGAAGTGTTAGAACTGGTACCGAACACTGAGATTATTTCTATTGAACGTTGTTCAGGACACGACGGCACCTATGCGGTTAAAAAGGAATTTCACGAGGCATCGATGAAAATTTGCAAACCCGTGGTCAACAAGGTGTTGCAATCGCAAGTCGATCATTACGGCAGCGATTGCCCGATGGCGGGGCATCAAATCGCCAACGGCCTGCGCGATGAGCGCGTACCGGAACATCCGTTACAATTATTGCGTCAGGCCTACGCGATTTAGCGCTGGCGCGACAGCAGAGTGTTTAGCGAGGTAATACCATGCGTAAAGTCACACGCAACGAGTTAATGTCATTGGAGCAATACAGCGCGCAACGCAGCGCCATACGCACGCATGTGATGCAACACAAGCAGGCACGGCGCGTCGCCATCGGCCCGCATGCGACATTGTATTTTGAAGATTACACGACCATTCAATACCAAGTTCAAGAAATGTTGCGCGCCGAACGCATCTTTGAATCCGCCGAAATCGACAACGAAATCGCAGTCTATAATCCGTTGATCCCGGATGGTCGCAATTGGAAGGCCACGTTTATGCTCGAATATGAAGACGTGGAACAACGCCGCATCGCGTTGGCCGGATTGGTCGGTATCGAACAAAACGTGTGGGTGCAGGTCATCGGTTTTCCGCGCGTAATGGCGATTGCAGACGAGGATTTAGATCGTAACACCGAAGAAAAAACCTCTGCGGTGCATTTTTTACGCTTTGAATTGTCGCCCGCCATGGTCGTTGCGGCGAAGGAAGGTGCGGGGATCGCTATGGGCATCGAACATCCTAATTATCATTACGTGGTCTCATCTGTGACCGAGGCGCAACGCGCGGCGTTGGTGCGGGATTTGGATTGAAGTTTTTGCGATTATCCCTCACGCAACCGGTAGCCGTTCCTGATCAGAAAGAAATACAGCCGCAGCCCCTCGCCTGGTGGTGTAGCGATCTTGCGCGTCTCGATCCGCCCGCTAAAAGAACCGCCCACATCGGAGTTAAATACCGCCTCAGCCCGATCCGCCTGTAGGGCATTGCTTACCACCAATTCGGCGCGACAAATCGTCGTGCGACACTCAAACCCCACAATGCTGACATCGGATAGCTTTTCATTTTGCAGAGACCGTTCAATCGCCTTATTCGTTTCCCTCGCCCAGGTCGTGTCCATCGACTCAGACTGCAATTGCGCTTCATATTCCATCACTTCATGAAGGAGAGGATTGCTCGCCGCCCCATCGTCCGTCGATGACATTTTATGGGTATTGGACGTGGCAAGCCGCTCGCCTTCTGCGGTGGCGGTGGCGGCGAATTGTGCGCGCAATTGCCGATTCTGCTGTTCTAATAACTGAATTTGCGTTTGCAGTTGTTTGGCCTGTTGGCTGCTGGCATCGCCATACCCATCTAAATTCTTAGCCGGCGATGCGATCACCTTGGTGTCCATCAAACGACCGTTGTCTATCCTATTGGATACCGATAGCGACGAATCGCCGCGCCATGCAAGCGCCAATCCTACAATAACTCCTGTCAGCCCAATGCAAACAAACACGACCATTTTCATCTTCATAAACCCACCCCACTCCGCTCGACAACAAACAGGGGCGCAACGTACTTGCAATATAGTACGCGCGCCCTCCCGATATCAATCTAACGTACAACATCATTCAAGCCGGCAGGCCCAGATACGCTTGTTATCGCAGTATGACCCGAGACATTGCATTCCGACCGCATAGTAGCCCGCCGGAAGATATTGGGACCCTTCCTCTTCGGAAAATGAGGGTGTCCACTGACAATTGCCGGAGTTGTGATTTCCGTTGGTCAGCGCCGTGCATTGGAGGGAGACATTGTCGCAATAGGACCCTTTGCACGCGACACCGGTTACAAACTCGTTGGCTCCGCTGCATATCCGATTGTTGGTCGCTTCCTCCGAAAAAAATGAGGTCCAATAGCTATGTCCATAGTTTCGATTAACCAGGCGATTGCGGATATAAGTGTTGTCACAATAACCGCCGGAACAAAAAAAGCCGTCTATCAAATAACCATTTGACGACGTCAACGGCGGATATTCCTCCGATGTGAAACTGCTCCAATAACTGGTGAGGTGCGTCGCGTAGACCGCGCCTCCAAGCAAAGACATGAATGCAAAAAAGCCAAGCAACATCCGTCTGAAAGTTATCCTAAACATAAAACGCCTCCTATTGGCAGAAAATTGACCGCCTACAATTGAAACACAACGATGCGCGATTCGCGTTGCTCATTTGGGTAAGAACGAGACATTTCTTTGTTGTACCTGCTCTACAACAGAGCTACACCTCGGCACATCCAAAGGAATACACAACAACAAATTGCCTATCACTTGCCGCACCAAATCACTTTGGCCACGGGCACCGACTTTTTCATAAATATGTTTGAGGTGCGCCCTGACGGTATTTTCCTGCACAAATAGTTGCGAAGCGATCTCGCCGACGCTTAAACCCGCCACAATGTTCAGCGTAATTTTGCCTTCCATTTGAGTCATTGCGTAGAGTTGCCTAAGCCTTTCCAGCGAAGGTGTCACCGGGCAACTTCTGTTATGCAGTAGCACGCAAAAATTACCTGCACCCGGTGCAGCGGGTAATTTCACGCAGGAGATGTCGAGCATGCAATGATTTTCACTATTATACAAAGCATATATCCAGCGATCGGAATCTGTAGTTTTTAGTATTTTCTCTAAAATTAAACGGGCGGTCGTCTCAATTCCCAGCGCTGGACAAACTCCACCGCCCGCCCGCCAAACTGGTTTGTCGATCAACGCTACAAACGTTTTTGCGAGATCATTGAAGCGAAGAATACGCGCGCGGTCGTCAGTAACCAACAATCCGGCCGGTATTAAATTAACCCAAAATTCAGTGTAAAAATCCTCATCCATGATGTCTGCTCCGCGATTAGTAGCGATAACACAAAAGCAAGCTATCCGCATCGTCTGATTTAAAGTGCCGGTAATGTCTCCAAGAAATTGATTTGCATGTGATATGGGCGGCCAAGCTTCCCCGCAAAATAGACGGTCATGCAAGGCGCTTTGAACGGAAAGCGATTTTCTCCAGGCACAGATACTTGCACCAACAGACAACGCGCGGGTTTAATTTGCGGAATCGGAGCTACCATATTTATCGATTAACCTGTCACTTGCAAAGTGATGGCCATAGAACGAGAACGCGGCGCGGCCCCGCTCTCACCAAGCGATAGGTGAATTCACCTTCCAACCGCACTCCATATCGCTCATATTTCGTACCTGCAAAATCGTCACTCTTGCGCAACACGCAAAACTCGCTAGCTACGCCACGCCCTGCTCTGCATACCAGGTGCGAATATTTTCCAAATCGGAAATCGCGACTTCGGCAAAACTAATCGCCATCAATGCGATATCACTTCAATCCTAAGCGATGCTTCGCTTCCGGCAGCGCAACCTCTCGCCCTGATTCTAAATCGGACAATCCTATCACTAGCGATGATATCATTCTACGGCTTGAGCCCTACGCTACAGGGCTGTCCCATTAAATTGTAGTTGACAGTGTTCTAATTGTATGTTTTTTT
>CAKKRP010000140.1 GCA_919902765.1 Gammaproteobacteria bacterium
CTAGCAAACAATCCATCTAAGCGCTAGAACGGGCTAGATTGGACGGTTACGTTGTATTTCATGGATACGGGATTGTGCGCCTTCCTCGTGGGATGGCTCACGCCCGAGGTATTGGAACGCGGGGCGATGTCTGGGGCGTTGCTGGAAACCTGGGTCATTTCAGAAATTATTAAATCCTACCTGCACCATGGCCGGACGCCGCGTCTCTCTTTCTACCGCGACAAGGAACAACGCGAGATCGATTTGCTGATCGAGGAAAATGAGACGCTGTACCCCATCGAAATAAAAAAAACCGCATCTATCCAAAATCTCGGATTCAAGGGATTCGACGTGCTAAAAAATCTCAAGGTTCCCGTTGGACATGGTGGCGTGATCTGTTTGGTGAACACCTTGGTGCCGCTCTCGGAAGGCGTGGATGCCATACCGGCTGCGTATTTGTAGCAAGTAAAAACAAGTGGACAGACCACGATTACTCATATTCATGCTATCTTCAGCGGTGTTGCGCAAACGGCTTGAGGGGTAATCGTGGTCTGTCCCCAAATTTCCAATTCGTCGATATGGCGCACCTACAAATCGGATTGGCGTTCTGCCAGATTAACCGTGAAAAAATACGTACCACCCGCCGCATTGGCCCACCTAGCGGTAAATAGGGTGGATTCACATTCCAACCGCACCACGTCTAGCTTGGCAGATTTTCCAGCAACGTCATTTCCTGCGCGCTAAACCCCGCCGCCAGCCGCGCCGAATGGTTAAAAGGGCCCTTCACCGTGCCGCGCAAACGCAGGATGCCCTCACCAAAGGTTTGCAACGGGTCTACGCCGCGTTGCGCGCATAAATAATTAAACCAACGCGTGCCCGCTGCGACGTGGGTGATCTCATCGCGCAAAATAATCGCCAGCACTGCGACGGTTTCTGTGTCGCCTGCGGCCTCGATTTTTTCCACAATCTGCGGCGTCACGTCCAGGCCCCTGGCCTCCAAGGAGCGCGGCACTAAGATCATGCGCAACATCAAATCATGCGCGGTCTCGACGGCGGTTTCCCACAGGCCGTTGTGGGCGGGGAAATCGCCGTAGTTAAACCCAAAGGCCTGCAAACGCGCTTGCAGCAATCCAAAATGATAGGCCTCTTCGGCGGCGACGCGCACCCAATCGTCGTAATATTTTTTAGGTAAACCCCGAAAGCGATATACCACATCCCAAGCCAGATTGATTGCGTTGAATTCGATGTGCGCAATGGAATGCAACAGCGCGCCATAGCCATGCGGCGTGTGTATGCTGCGTTTTTTTAGGCCACGCGGCGGCACCAATTCCGGGCGCGCGGGGCGGCCCGGCACCGGCACCGCGATTGGAGATGTTTCATCGTGCAAACTCAGCACGCCCGCGCGCCAATCTTGCGCGGTGTGTTGCGTCAGCGCGATTTTTTCGGCGACCTCCGCCGCCATCAAACAGGCGTAGGCGCGTGCGTGTAAGTTTTCCATTATTGTTCCGATAGATTATGTAGGATGTGATGAGCTTTTAGCGAACCGCATCCTACAAATGATGGTTTTATGTATTCAGGGAACCTCTAAAAATTCAATCAAGACGATGATGGCAAGGCGAAAAGTGGCGAAAATGCGCAGTTTACACGCAGTTTACCGCTACGCGGCCCCGCAATTTGAGCCACTTCTCAACGCCGCCAGCGCGGCTTCAGTGAATTTTTAGAGGTTCCCTTCACATTTTATTCACACGCGCCGCGCCGCCCATATACCCGCGCAAGACCTCGGGCACGGTGATCGAGCCATCACCGTTTTGATAATTTTCCATGATTGCGACCAGCGTGCGGCCGACCGCTAAACCGGAACCGTTCAGCGTATGCACCAATTCGGGTTTTTGCGTCGCGGGATTGCGGAAACGCGCCAACATGCGCCGCGCTTGAAAATCTTCAAAATTGCTGCACGACGAGATCTCGCGGTATTTTTGCTGGCCGGGCAACCATACCTCCAAGTCATACGTTTTAGCCGCGCTGAATCCCATGTCGCCGCTGCACAGAGCAGTCACGCGATAAGGCAATTCCAATTTTTGCAAAATCTTCTCGGCATGGCCTAACAATTCCTCCAGCGCCGCATAAGATGTTTCAGGCGTCACAATCTGCACCAACTCGACTTTCTCGAATTGATGTTGGCGTATCATGCCGCGCGTATCACGCCCATACGACCCCGCCTCGCTGCGGAAACACGGCGTATGCGCGACCATTTTGAGCGGCAATTTGGCGGCATCTATAATCGTGTCGCGCACCAGATTGGTGACCGGCACCTCGGCGGTGGGGATCAAATACAAGGTTTGTTTGCCGTCTTCGCCGTGCGCGGTTTTGAATAAATCCGCCTCGAATTTCGGCAACTGACCGGTGCCGCGCAGGCTGTCGGCGTTCACCAAATACGGTACATATTGTTCGATATAACCGTGTTCACGCGTGTGCATATCCAACATAAATTGAATCAATGCACGATGCATACGCGCCAAATCGCCCGATAACACCGTAAAACGCGCACCGGAAATTTTCGCGGCGGCTTCGGCATCCATTAAACCCAAAAATGCGCCTACGTCTACGTGATCGCGCGGTGTATATTCAAATTGACGCGGCGTGCCCCAACGGCGCACCTCGACATTATCATTTTCGGATTTGCCGTCAGGCACGCTGGCGTGTGGCAGATTGGGCACCGACAAGGTGAAATCCGCAATTTGAATCTGCAACGCGGCCAATTCGGTCTCAAGGCGTTTTAATTCATCGCCCAGCCCCGCGACTTGTTGCATCAGCGGCGCGACATCTTCGCCCTTGGCCTTGGCCTGACCGATATGTTTGGAGCGCACATTGCGCTCGTTTTGCAATTCTTGCGTGCGCGTTTGCAAACCCTTGCGGCGCTCTTCCAGCGTCGTCCACTGCGCAATATCGAATTGCACGCCACGCCGCGCCAAATGGGTTGCGACATGCTGTACATCGCGTCTTAATAAATTCACATCTAACATAGAAATTCCTTCACTTTACAAATTCGTTTGTGCATTCCAATAGACCACGTGACCTGGCTTGATCAGCGCGCCTACATGATTCAAGGTGGATTCCACCTTTGCCGGGGTATCGAAATATTCGATGACCAACGGCAATTGCAAGGACAGCTCCGGTGGCACCGAGGCGTGCATTTTACCAGAGGGGCCGAACCCCGCGATGCCGCGAAACACCGTTACGCCGCGCACATGTTCTTGGGTACGCAGCAGCGACAACACTTTGTTGAGTTGCGCCTCGCCATCGGTGATATAGAGGCGCACTACGGTGACTTGTGCGGTGTTCATAACGGTTTCTCCTCGCAGTTAACCTGTGCTCCAGGCACGCGGGCGTTTCATGCCGGCGATCTTGCAGGCCTGTTTCACATAGCCATACGGAAATAACTCAAACAACATATTGCGCGACCCCGGGCCATATTTTTCCGCGATTTGTTTGATCACATGCCGCGCATCCACGGCCACTTGATGTTCTGCATAATATTCGCGCATAAAACGCAACACATACCAATGATCATCCATCAGCGTAATATTTTCCTGGCGCGCGAATTCTTGCGCAAGTTCTTCAGTCCATGCCTCGGGATCGATCAAATAACCTTCTTCATCTAACGGCGGCATATTCACACATCACCTCAACACAAGATTTTAACACGATTCCCGTTTGCCACGCGCCTCACAACTGACGCCCCACCCACATACCCAGCCACACAGCGACGAGACACCACACCACACTGGAGACCACATAGAGCATCGCCTTGGGTAGTTCCCCGCCGGTGATGAGCGTCAACGCCTCTAGAGAAAAGGTGGAAAACGTCGTAAATGCGCCTAAAAAGCCGACCAAAATGACGGCCCGCCACTCCGGCGCAATGCCCGTGCGTTCGGCGAGCAACACGTAGAAAAAACCCATCATCAACGAACCGCTGATGTTGATGACAAAGGTGCCGTAGGGAAAGCCGTGGCCCGTCCATGCATGCACCATACGCGACACCCAAAATCGCAATAAGGCCCCGACGGCACCGCCGCCCGCAATGGCCATTATTTGATACATTTAGCCTCCCGCCACCGCATCATTTTTTATTTTCCCGCGCACGTGATTGATCCAATTCGCGCAAGCGCGCCAACCGTTCCGCAATTTTCTGCTCCAGACCAAACGTTGTCGGGCAATAATATTGCCGTCCTTGCAATTCTTTTGGCAGATAATTTTCACCTGCGGCATACGCCTCTTGCTCATCGTGCGCGTAGCGGTAATCCTTGCCGTAATCGAGTTCGCGCATCAACTTGGTCGGCGCGTTGCGGATGTGTAACGGCACCTCCAAACTGCCGAAGTCGCGCGCGTCTTTTTTGGCTGCGCCGAAGGCGGTGTAAACCGCGTTGCTCTTGGGCACGCAGGCGAGATACACCACGGCCTGCGCGATGGCCAGCTCGCCTTCCGGGCTACCCAGGCGTTCCTGTACATCCCACGCGTTTAATGTCATCTCCAACGCGCGCGGGTCGGCATTGCCGATGTCTTCGCTGGCCATGCGCACCACGCGGCGCGCGATATATAACGGATCGCAGCCGCCATCCAACATGCGCGCCAACCAATACAGCGCGGCATCGGGTGCGGAACCGCGCACGGATTTGTGCAAGGCGGAAATTTGGTCATAAAAAATATCGCCGCCTTTATCAAAACGTCGCACGCCGCCTTTCAGAATATCGTCTAAAACGATTGCGCTGACCACGCGTTGCGCACCCACATCGTCGGCGAGATCAGCGGCGATTTCCAACAAATTTAACGCGCGACGCGCATCGCCGTCGGCGGCCTCGGCGAGGCGCTGCAAGGCCCCATCGGGAAATCGCAGCGTGTGCGCACCTAGCCCGCGCTCGGCATCGGCCAGCGCGTGATTTAGAATATTAACAATGTCGTCCGCCTGCAAGGCCTTCAACACATACACCCGGGTACGCGACAACAACGCGTTATTCAATTCAAATGAAGGATTTTCGGTGGTGGCCCCGATAAAAATAAACGTACCGTCTTCGACAAACGGTAAAAACGCGTCTTGTTGGGATTTGTTAAAACGATGCACCTCATCGACAAACAACACGGTGCCGCGCCCTTCAACTCGACGATAAGTCTGTGCATTGGCGACCGCCTCGCGGATGTCCTTGATGCCCGCCAACACCGCCGAAAGCGTTAAAAATTGCGCCTGCGCGTGTTGCGCGATCATGCGCGCCAGCGTGGTCTTGCCGGTGCCCGGCGGCCCCCACAAGATCATCGAATGTAGACGCCCGGATTCCACGGCGATACGTAGCGGTTTACCCTCGGCCAGCAAATGCGCTTGCCCGTAAAATTCGTCTAAGTTGCGCGGGCGCATACGATCCGCCAGCGGGCGTTGGAGATCTAGCGGCGTATCGAAGAGGTCGCGGTGTGGTTTCATGGCGGCGTCACTAACTTTCGTTCATGTTATGCTTCCGAGAAAGTAATGTGGTGGGGATTTAACTGAATCAAGCTCCGCCTCACAGGATATTTTTCCAATAAATTTTTTAAAGAATGATGATCAAATAATTCAACACTATTTAAAGCCGCCTGCACTTTTGCTGCGCCATTAAAAAACTGATTTGTTACTGCCACCTTTTTAAACACCACTCCCGCATGTTTCGCCTCATAAGCGGCCGCGCCAGCAGCCACCTCCTTGATTGCATCCCATCCAAGAGCCTGTCCCTCGATGGATGAAGTTTTACACTGAATCAATACTCCTTTATTCCCGCTAAACGCCACAATATCCACACCACCATTACCAGTTCCTCCCGCTTTATATGTTTTGTAACCAAGCTTGCTCCATAACACAGCACATAAACTCTCAAATGCATCCCCCGTCATCGCGGCAGTGTCTGCTACTGTGATGAGCGTGTTATCAAATACAGTAGCACCACCCGGCGCCTCCAAGTCACCAAAATCATTCTGAGACAAGTCGCCGACACCATTGAGCATGTCACCGGACAACCCCCGTTTCCATTCCAGCAACAAATTAAGTTTAGAATCAAAAGTTCTGAAATCTTCAGCTACAACAGTCGGGCAATAAACGAAAACCTCTTTACTCTGACCGATGCGATAGGCTCGATCTGTGGCTTGATCCTCTTTGGCTGGGTTCCAAGTTCGGGTAAAGTGAATCACATGATTAGCAGCCTGGATATTGAGTCCAAATCCTGCCGCCAACGGCGACAAGATAATTACTCCAAACCCCGATTTTTCCTGAAATCTGCGAATCTGTTTCTGGCGGCTTACCGCGCTTTTGCTGTTGGTTGAGGTGTCGCCATTGATGATTGCTGGCGCGAACTCGAACCGCTCAGAAATTGCTCGTTGCAACAACCGCTGCACGTCGCGCAACTCGCAAAAAATAATTACCTTGTCGTTTCGTGCCTTGATCTTTTCCAATTCCGTCATCAGCCATTTCATTTTTGGCGAGTGGCACTCGATTTCAGACATCGGTATTGATGGATTAGAAAGTTGGCCCCTCGGCTGCGGGTCAGCACAAAGACGACGCAGATAAAGCAGCAATCCAAGATGATTTTTCGATCCGACATCTTCAGCAGACTGCTTGCGGTGCAGCGCAATGGAATTCGCATAATAATTGCGCTGGCGTTCGGAAATCGGCAGATTGAGGCAAGTTTCAACAATGGTTTTTTTTGGGAGGTCTTTGGCAACATCGGCCTTGATGCGCCTCAGCAATTGCGGCTCAATGATGGAGCGCAATTCCTCCACGCGCTGTTTCTGTTCCTCGGTCTCCGCTTCAATTGGCTTGCGGTAGGTTGAACCGAACTCGTTGAGTGCCCCCAATAGCCCCGGCTGAATAAAGTCGAATAAACACCAAAGATCAGCCAAACTATTTTCGACCGGTGTGCCAGTGCAAGCGATTTTGAAGCGGACATTTTGCTTCTTGGCCGCCCGCGTCATCATCGCATTGGGATTCTTGATTTTCTGCGCCTCGTCGCAGATCACCGCCGACCATTTTTGCGCTGCCAGCGTAAATTCCAAATCGCGCATTGTTTCATAGGTCGTCAACACGACCTTGGCGTTGCCTAACCAGTCACGGCGCAGTAATTTGATTCCAAGCAACTCATCGTCCATGCCATCTCTAGGCGCACGCAACTGGGTAAGATCGCTCCCATAAAGCGTCAGCAATGGGAAGGTTCCAGGCTTGAAGAATTTCTCCATTTCTTCCCGCCAATTTTCCAGTAGCGACACAGGCGCAACAATAAGAAATGGATCTGCCGCAGGACTTTCCTCCAGACAGGCGGCAATGAAAGTCAGCAATTGCAGTGTCTTGCCCAGCCCCATATCATCGGCCAATAGCGCTCCACGACATACCTGTGGAGATAGGCTCCACAGATGCTGCAACCATGCAACACCAGAAAATTGGTGATCCTTGAGTTCAGTCCCGACTTTCAGCGAGCCCGGCAACTTGGCTTGCCTGCCTGATGGCATGGCAAGCACCCCGCGCCGTTCTTCATAATCAACCTGTACAATATTCGGCTTGAGGATTAACCCGGTGCGCGGCTTCCGATCTCGCGCAATCTTTGGCATCTTGCCAGCGCCAACTTCTTGCGCTGCTTCGCCGATGATGGAAATCATCTGCTCTGCTTCGGCGACAGGAATAGGCTTCGGGCAGCCGGGATAATCAAAGCTTGCCTGTTTTTCCGACTTCGCCTGCTCACACTCACGTTGGAATTTTTTTAATCCGGCTTCGATAAGTGGCAGATCAACCGGCGCTGTTTCCCCTTCCGGTACAAAACTGAAACCGCACACGATGTTATCCGGGAACCAGCCAGAATCATCATTTTTGCGTGCAATGAACACGGAATAATAAGGCCGCTCTTCGCCTATGCCCTCGATCTTCCCAGCAGCATAGCGCGTTAGGTCAAATACTTCGGCAGTGCTGAGCCACTGTTTGCGGCGCAAGTCGCGCAACACAGACTCCAGCAGCAAAAGCTGATCGGGCGTATCGCCCAAAATTTCGAGATCGTAGCCTTCCCAGAAACAGCACTGCGCCCCTTGTACTATCCGCCCCTTCAGCTTTTCGATAAATTTCAGCAACTCATCCTCGCCCGCAAGGGGCAAGGTTTCGCTGCGTATGTCACCGGCTATAGATTCTTCCACCAACAGCGCGCAATCAACCGGAAAGCCCCCCGCATCGCGCTCCACCCTGGCGGTAAACCTGGCATAAGAGATTCCTGCGTTTTCTCTCGCTTGTTCAAATTGCTCCGGGTCGAGAACCTTGGCGGCATCCGGCCCCAGTACAGCAATCGGGTTGCGCAGAAATGCTTCAGCACGCTCGCCTGCTACGCGCCGCCCCGGCATCCGCTTAATCTCGCGCAACACGGTTTGCGCCTCGGGCGAAAGAAGAACATGGCTCAATCCTGCGCCATCTGGAATTTGGTAAAGCTCCAGCACGGTGTTGTTGCTATCGAATCGCTCCAGCCAACTTCCAGGTTGTCCTTCAAATTCCGGGATCACCTCCACAGTCTTGCTATCGCCAAACGGCGTCTTACGCAACACTATATTCAACCGTTCAGGAGTCAACACAACCGTTTTATGCAGGAAATCCGAAAGATCAGCCTTGGCAGCCAGCGCATGGCGGCGTATGTTTGCCCAAACACGGCGGTTGCTATCAGCATTGCACTGTTCCTGCGGCCTGCGGTGAAATTCGCCCAGCGCTCGCACAGTTTTCCATGCGGCTTCAGGCAACAAAATTTCACGTTGACCACACTTCAGCACCGCCCCTTTGATGTCTGCATTGCCTTGCACTGGGCAGTTATTTGAGTCAACCCATCCGGCCAATATGATCGAGAAACCGGCGTCAGTTAGCCCGCCCCGGCTCTCCAGCTTCGGTCGCCATACCTCAAGCGGCGGCAAGCCAAGTAATGAGAAACTGTCTCGATAGTCCTCTATCGCCAGCAGTTGATACAGCGAATCCCATGGCAGACATAGCGCATCGCCGTCTGGTTCGGCGAAACCTTCTTCTGCCAGTTGCGCCAGTAACGCCATCTGATCGCTTTGCGCACTATAGCTATACGGGGCATTAAGCCAATCTGCGGGCATGACTGAAAATACAACGCCCGTTTCGTGGTATTCGGTGTGTAGTGTCGCTTGCCTGGAAGTGGCAGAACTCTCCGCGCTTGCAGGCTTGAAAGGCCAGACCATTCTTATTCCCTCCACCAACCGCGTCCGGGCCTATACTTGAAGCCTAGACTTTCAAGCCATTGGTCAATCGTCGGATATCGTGATTGCTCAATATTCACCCAAAGCGCACCACCTTTATCCCGCTTGTCATCTGTCGGCAACGAATATTGCCTAACTTGCCTCCAGAACTCCGTTTCGTTCAACCCCTTGCTGTTGGCATCTGGAGAATTGGACGAAGCCGCATAGCCCCCTCTAGGCTGTTCTACTTGAAGACGCGGCCTCGGCATATCTTTCCCCGGTTTGTATCCGATTTTTGAACAAATCGCCCGGTCAAAATTGCTCTCCCATCCTTTGGCAATATGGTTGTGCGCTTCTCCTAGGTTCTTATTCTTGAGTTTATAAAGAGAGACTGTCTTCCCGTGTAAAGCAAAGGGGGCTGGGGTGAGCGGATAAACATAGCAAGCGTTTCCAGTTATCCCAAACTCAACGATCAACCAGTCACCCATGCGCATAATGAAGGCATTATTGTTTGATTGGCCAGGATTTTCGAGCCTGAGTAAACGACCCACCGCTCTTTCGCGCAAATCCTGAAATGGCTTACTCCTGTCACTCGTGGCATCCGGCCCAAGAGCCAACCAAAGGTCTTCAATTTCCGTTTCAAAGCGCAACCAATAGTTGAGACGTCGCTGATCCGCCCGTCCATCTTCACTAAGTACATCGAAAAAATCTTTTATTAACCGCTGCTTGAGCCAGCTATTAACCAAATCGCGGGCCTCATCGTCTGGCTGCCCATCATTCTTCTTGACCCACGCATCCCATTGCTTTTTTTTCAACCATGGATTACCAATAATAGACACCGCTGTATCACGCAACGCTGGATGTTCCTGCTTACCCTCACAGCGGGCGTAGCGGCTAATCAACAGTGCAATCGCGCGGCGTTTGAGAAGATCGGAAACCTTCATTTCCGTGTGCCCCAGCGCCAGCCTGAGCAATGGGTCGAGGTGTGTTTTGAAGGTATCATCGCTCCAAGCTGCTGCTGACTTCATCGGCGCAAGAATCGCCTCTTCCATGACCCAAGAATTGCTGGGAATACTCAGTCCCTTTCTTACCTCCTCAATCCTGGCGCTGTCACCACGCAATAAGTCTGATCCATAGCGATCGCATGGCGCTTCAGTTAGCAAGTTCGAATGCTTTGATAATACACCAAACCACTCCGGCAACCGTAGCTTCCAATTCGTAACATTGCGCTCGAATTGATACCTGTGGATCGCGAGCCTACTGCGCAGTTTGATCCATCCGGCTCGGTCTGTTGGCTGTTCATCATGAGGTGCGAAGGCGAAATAGCTGCTCAACAATGCCTGAAAGCATTTGAAACGCCTCCGTGGTTCATCCAATTGATCAACATCGGCAAACAATTTGTCGCGCCACCTCTCATTGCCCAACAAACACCAGCCATCTTGCATTTTCATCGCTGCACCGTAGCAGACATATTTCAGTTCACGGAAGCTTGCCACACTTTGCGTGCGGCGGTATTTTAGGACAATAGTTTCAATAGAGTCACTAGAGGGTGCAGACGGTACACCATTTAATGTTCCGTTTAAATCTTTTATATCCTTGACTGCCTGCGGATTTTCCCAACTCCCAGGATTACGCAGTCCATCTCGAAATATTTGCGCCAGCGACGATTGGAGTTGGATAAGTTCGTTCATCACAAATCCAGTGGACAAGTTGCGTCGTCCAACGGCGCATCGCGCGGTATTAGGCGACTTTCACCAAGCTCCAGGAATTCCAACTTCAACTCAATGCGGCGACTTTCTTCAAGACTCGACTTCAGCGCATTGAACGAGGAACCTCCCACCAAAAACAACTCCCGAATCATTAATCTGTCTACATCAACCAGGGCGTTAGGTTCAAATTTTGGCGACGCCAACAATACACAGAGCACACGTTCGGAACGTTGCAGGCTTAAATTGAGGTTGTGTAGATAAGTTCCTCGTTGATCGGCAAAACCTTCGACCACAACGCGCTTGAGCCATTTTTGACCCAACGGATCGCGTACTACAGTTAGCATTTTAGGCACAAAACCACGTAGAGTGGCGGACTGATCTGCAGACAACGCTGAGCTATTGGTTGCAAAGAGGGCGCGCGGGCCAAAATCAATGGAGTGCCCACGCACCACAACGCCGGTGTACGCCTTGGCCGCTTCAGCAATTCGGCTCAACAAATCCTGAATATCACGCTCCCGTTGCATTTGCTGTTTAGCCACCTCATCGGGCTTTTGCGTCACTGCAAATAACGCCACTGTAACGGAAACCAAAAACAGAACCATCAACGCCGTCATCAAATCCGCAAATGAAATCCAAAAAGGTTTTTCCCCTTCATCTCGGGCGCGCTTACGAACGGGAAGTTTAAGCCCTATCACGACCTATCAGACCTCCCTGCTCGGTAGGTCTTCAAGGACTTCACCCAGATCCTGGATGCTACCATGTAACAGTCCAACCGCCTGCGACAACTCTCGCTGAAACTGGCTGTTACCTTCTTTTAATGTTTTCACAACTTCATTAGCAAAACTCTGGTGGGTTTCCGTGAGTACCCTGTTAATGCCCTGCAGATAAGAATCTGCTTGCTGCTGCGCCTGTCCAAGCTGTTCGGCGGCGGCCTTAAGCTGGCTGACAAGTTGAGTCGTCATACCCGCTTCTCTCTTGGCGGCTTCTACCGTTGCCTTGAGTTCAGCCAACATAGCCGCCAATGCATCGCTGGTGCGCCGGTAATCGGCAAACATCTGTTGAACGGCTGCTGTTGTAGAGCTTAACGATTGTGCGGAAGACTGTATCTTCTCGGTCGCATCGGCGGAGGCGTTCATGGTTCCGGCGACACCTTGCCCCGCCTTGGCAAAATCGTCTGCCGCAATCACTAAAGTTTCAGCACCTGAATTCATGCGGTCGATGGCACTGGTAGTCACCGAAGACAGAGCCGAGACATTGGATGACAAGTCTCCACTTGTTTTCACTAATTGAGCGATGAGCGCTTCCACGTGTCCGGAAAGATTAGTCACTGCAAGAGCTTGGTTAGTGGTGTGCTCCCGTGAAGACTCTTGAAGCTGTCCGATCATGCCCGCCACTTGCTCGCCAAGTTTACCCACAGTTTCCTGCAATTTCTGCGCGGATTCAGTTTGCGATTGGTTGACCATCGTGCGAATTTGCTCGACGAATTCACCCATTTGCTTGTTAAGTACGCTTTGGCGGGCTTCCATTGATGTAATGGATTGCTTAAGTCGCTCGGCCATTGCTTCGGCAGCATTTTGTCCAACCGTACTCATATTGGAAGAAAGCTGGTCAAAGCGAGTGGCCGTTGCCTGCATCGCTTGCGCCGTCTTGGTCAACAAGTCGCTCATACCGCGCAACTGGCCGCCGAACATTTCCTCCATCCGCGTGGAAAAATTACTCAGCACATCCGTTAACATTCGGTTAACGGCATCGCCCTGATTCGCGCCCACTCCCTCAACCGCTCTTGAAATTCGCTCCATGGGTTCGCGCATACCGTCGGCAAAAGATTGCCCGATCCCAGAAGACATTTCCCTGATTTGCCTCTCGGTCAATTCGGTCAAAATCTGTTTCAGGTCGGTCACCAGCGCATCTTTAAGCTGGATGGACTGCGTCGCCGATGTCTCGGATGCTTCTACCAGCCGCGCTAGATATTCTTCACCTGCGCCGGCATCAAAGAAGCTGTCGATCAACTGACAAAGCTGTTCCACCTGCCTGTAGCGCAAGGTCAACTCGCGGTTCGTCCACCAGGTGCAGAGCATCGCCAAAAAGATGGCAATAGCCGAAACAATGAAGGCGTGCCCCACACCTTGAATCAGTGTGCCGAGGGAGGCGCGAACAGCATTGGGGTCATCGGTGACCTGAAATCCATTCAGACCATAAATCAGGCCGGAGAATGTTCCGATGATGCCCAGGCCGGTCAGGATGCCGGGCAGGTGTTTATAGAATGCCGTCTTGAGCGGCGTTTCCACCAAGGCCTGTTCGGAAAAAAACACCTCGGCCATTGCAGTTGCACGGTAACGGATAATTTTCAGTTGCCCGGATTCATCTTGCTTCTTTTGCGGGTGTAGCGTTTCAGCGTATTCGCGCCACAGATGTCTCAGTTCATCCGTGACCATCACCTTCTGAATTTCATCAAGATCAATAATGGGGGTATCGCTCAGCCGTTGTTTGATCTCGCCTACTTTCCGAATCGCGGCATCAAGTTCATTGTGCAAGCGCCGCGAGGGGGAAAAGAATTGCCGAAAGAATTGCCAAACGAAGACGCTGGTTGCAAACAGCAGCACAACTCCGACAGCCCACCACGGAAGAATTTGCAAGATAAAACCTGTGAAATCCATGTTGAATTCACCTATTCAATCAATCTATTGAAAACACAAGTACACCCGAATATACACGGATTCATTTAAATGCACCCTACTGCCCCTCTAACACATCCACACCCTTGGGAGGTGTGAATTGAAACTGTTTACTATCCACGGCGGCATTACGCTGTAAATGCGCGAATTCCAGCGTCGTCACCTGCCCCAACGCGTCTTGTAAGATCATTTTTTTTAACTCATGTTTTGCAAACACAAGCTTGATGGCGCTAAACCCCGTATCTGTTTTATTGGGCGTCAATTCATATCCGATTTCACCATTCGCCACAGGGAGTGATTTAACCGTAAAACTTTTTTCCAGCGCCCCGTCGCCCGCCAGCAATTGGGCGGGCGTATCACTCACCGCTGCGCTCCATTTTTTTACGGTCACTTGCTCCAAATCGACATCATAAATCCAAATATTTTTGCCATCCGAAACCAATTGTTGTTGATACGGTTTGTTATATTCCCAACGAAACTTGCCGGGTCGCATGACCGCAAAAACACCATGCGTCAGGCGCGGGGATTTGAGCGCGGCGGCCGCTACACGTTGCGTGAACTCTCCGTGCAAGGTACGCAAGTCATGGAAGAATTGTTGTAGATCGTCGGCGTACACCGGGAAGGTGACGCTCGCGCAAAATAAGAATGCAAAAAATTTATTCATCATCTCTCTCTATAATTTACGACATTATCAATGCCATTAAGCAAAGCAAGCGGTTTTGACAAATTCGAACAATATCCCAACGTTACGTGCAAACAACTTTCCCACTTGCCTGGGGGGGAGGGACACGACCTCCTCCCCTGACAAGGAAGGGACACCCACTCATCCCCTGACAAGGGGAGGCCGGGAGGGGTTTGCGCGCACCGAAAACCGATCCGCTATTTAACCGTTTCCGGCGGCGGCGGTGCGATCACCTCGCGGCTGCCGTTGGACTGCACCGGCCCCACGACGCCGGAACGTTCCATGACTTCGATCATGCGCGCGGCGCGATTGTAGCCGACTTTAAAGCGCCGCTGCACCGACGAAATGGATGCGCGCCGCGTCTCAGTGACAAAGCGCACGGCGTCGTCATATAACTCATCGGATTCTTCGTTGCCGGCACCGTCTAAGCTGAATTCATCGCTGGCGCTGACCGGATTCAATACCTCTTCGAGGTATTGCGGCCCGCCTTGTTGCTTCAAAAAATTCACCGTTTTATGCACTTCTTGATCGGCGACATAAGCCCCATGCACGCGCATCGGCACGCCGGTGCCGGGCGGCAGGAACAACATATCGCCGTGTCCTAATAATTGTTCGGCGCCCATCTGGTCGATGATGGTGCGCGAATCGATGCGCGACGACACTTGAAACGCGACGCGTGTAGGAATATTGGCTTTAATCAAACCGGTGATCACATCCACCGAGGGGCGTTGCGTCGCCAACACCAAATGGATACCCGCTGCGCGCGCCTTTTGCGCCAAGCGCGCGATCAATTCCTCGACCTTTTTGCCCACCAACATCATTAAATCGGCCAACTCGTCGATGACGACGACAATGTAGGGCAGATGTTCCAAGTTGGGTGGCAGCGTCGCATCTTTCAGCGGATAAAAGGGATCGACGATGGGCGTGCCGGCCTTTTCGGCGTCTTCGATTTTTTTGTTATAACCGGACAATTGACGTACCCCTAAGGCCGACATTACTTTGTAACGCCTGTCCATTTCCACCACACACCAACGCAAGGCGTTGGCTGCGTCTTTCATGTCGGTGACGACCGGGGCCAACAAATGCGGAATCCCTTCATAGATCGACAATTCCAGCATTTTTGGATCGACCATGATCAGGCGCACGTCTTTGGGTGAAGCGTTGTAGAGCAGGCTCAATATCATCGCGTTCACCGCCACGGATTTACCCGAACCGGTAGTGCCCGCGACCAGCAAATGCGGCATACGCCCGAGGTCCGCGACCACCGGCAGCCCCGCGATATCTTTACCCAAGGCGATGGTCAACGGCGAGGCCGCCGCCTCGAAGGGTTGCGAACGCAACACCTCGGACAGGCGCACGATTTCACGCTGCGCGTTGGGAATTTCCACGCCGATGACGGATTTACCGGCGATGACTTCGACCACGCGCACGCTGATCACTGACAGGCTACGCGCAAGATCCCTGGCAAGATTGGTGACTTGACTGGCCTTGGTGCCCGCCGCGAGTTCTAATTCATAACGCGTGATGACCGGCCCCGCAATCACCGCGACGACATTCACCGAAATGCCGAAATCGCGCAATTTTATTTCCACCAAACGCGCCGTCGAATCCAACGCGGTTTGCGACACACCGGCGCGCCGAGGTTCAGGCGCATCGAGGATATTGAGGGGCGGCAAATCGCCGCTTTGCACCCGCTCGGTAAACAACGGAATTTGCTTTTCTTTCTCGACGCGTTGGCCTTGCGGCGCTTGTTTCGCGACCTCAATTGTGGGCGGCACGCGCTCGGGCAGGCGGGGTTTTTCTTGTCTTACCGCCTGCACCGGCAACGTGGGCACAAGTGCCGGATGCCCAGGTGTTTCTGTCAACGTGGGCACGCCACGATGTTTATAGCGCTCTACCATGCGCCGCATTTGTTCGACGATACGCCGGCCCAAGGTTTCACTGATGCGCCACCACGAAATATCGCTGACCAGGCTCGCGCCTATCATGCTCAAGGCCGCGACAAATAGGCCTGCGCCGGAATAATTCAACGCCTCGACCGCCCAATTGCCGATAGCCGCGCCTAACAGGCCGCCACCCGCATAAGGAAACGCCGAGGTAGTACCCGTAAATAGCAACGCAGCCACCCCGCAAAATCCAATCAGGCTGAATAGCGCGCCGCCGCACAAGACATATTTATGCATATGATCAACGGGCGGGGCGTTGGCCGGCGGCGCGGCGCGTAGGACTCGCCATAACGCGAAGATCGCGATGAATGGGAACAGGTAGGCCACACGCCCAAAAATAAAAAATAAGATATCGGAGATCCAGGCACCCACCGCGCCGCCCCAGTTGGCGATGTGATCGGTGCGGCTGCTATGCGACCACGAGGGATCGGCGGCATTGAAGCTGACCATCGCGGCCAGCCAAAACACCGCCACGGCAATGCCCAACACACTCAAGGCCTCGCGCAAGCGCCGGTGATGTCGCGCGGGTTGCGCGTCCGAGGATTTCTGTGATGCTCGTGCCAAGCGTTTACCTGCCTCAATGTCTAGGGAGATTTTACACCAAATCTAACGCGCCTGTGCGGTATGCAGGCGCAGGGGCCGCATTCGGGCACCCCGGCGCAGGTTTATAGCCCCAAACTACGCCGCAAACCACTGTGTACAATCTGTCCGTGCTCGATGTTAATGCCTAAACGCAATCCCGCATGATCCTGCCACTGGGGCTCGGCGAGACGCCGCACATAGGGGATCAAGGCCGCCGACAAGGCCTGCGACGCCGAACGCGGCACCGCGCCCGGCATATTGGTGACGCAAAAATGGGTCACGCCATCCACCACATAGGTCGGATCGGCATAGGTCGTAGCCCGCGTAGTCTCGACACAACCGCCTTGATCCACCGAGATATCCACGATCACACTGCCCTTGGCCATGCGCGCGACGGTGGCGCGATCTATCACATGCGGGGCCTTTTCGCCGGTCACCAACACCGCGCCGACCACCAAATCGGCCTCCGCCACCGCCTTTCTGACATCGTCGGTAAACGGATATAAGCCAGTGACGTTACGTCCCAAGGCGCGCACGCGTTCTAACTTTTCGCGTTTGGGGTCAAATACGATCACATTCGCCCCCATATCGGCGGCCATACTGGCGGCATTCCCCCCCGCCACCCCCGCGCCGAGCACGACAACCTTGCCGCGCTCGGCGGCCGGTAGTCCGCCCAATAACAACCCCTTCCCGCCTTGCGGATGTTGTAATAAATTGGCGCCGATTTGGATGGCCAGACGCCCCGCGATATCGCTCATCGGCGCGAGCAAGGGCAATAATCCCCCTTCCTCGACGGTTTCGAACGCCACCGCCGTCAAACCTATATCGACCAGGCGTTGTGTCAACGCCGGCGCAGGGGCCAGATGCAAATAGCTGAATAACACGTGCTCGCGGCGCAATAAATCCAACTCCGGCGCAACCGGCTCTTTGACCTTGACGATCAACTCCGCCTGCCCGTACAGCGCCGCCGCATCGCGCGCAATGTGTACGCCCACGTTGCGAAAACTGTCGTCGCTATAGCCGCTCAACATTCCGGCATTTGTTTCCACAAACACCGTATGGCCCGCCTTGATCAATTCGGCGCAGGCCGCTGGCACCAACCCTACACGCCCTTCTAATGTTTTAATTTCGCGCGGAATTCCAATTCTCATGCATACTCCTTTACCTGATTACTAAGTTTACGTAACATGGTGTCTATGAATGATCGTCGAGCCAAGGGATTATACGCCTTCAACCGTCAAATTGCCGCCCGCGCGGGCGGGCGATAGCGCGCGCAATAAACACCAATACGCATGCAAGCGGCGTCCCTGTACAGTTTGAAACGCAATTTATTTTTTACGCCGGAGCAGGAGTAAATGACCATGACGAAGACTACGCACGCACGACTTATTATTCTAGGCTCTGGCCCCGCCGGCTATGCGGCCGCCGTGTATGCCGCGCGCGCCAATCTTAGCCCAGTGATGATCACCGGTTTAGAGCAAGGCGGTCAATTAACCACCACCACCGATGTCGATAACTGGCCTGGCGATCCCAAAGGCATACAAGGCCCGGAACTGATGGAGCGCATGCGCGAACATGCCGAACGCTTCAAAACGGAAATCATTTCCGACCATATCCACACTGCCGAACTGACCCAACGCCCATTCCGGCTCACCGGCGATGGTGGCGTTTATACCTGCGACGCGTTAATCGTCGCCACGGGCGCCTCGGCGCGGTATCTGGGCCTGCCCTCGGAACAAAAATTTCGTGGCAAGGGCGTGTCGGCCTGCGCGACCTGCGATGGGTTTTTCTATCGCAATCAAAAAGTCGCCGTCATCGGCGGCGGCAACACAGCGGTTGAAGAGGCCTTGTATCTATCCAACATCGCCGCGCATGTCACGGTCGTACACCGGCGCGACAAATTTAAATCCGAAAAGATTTTATCTGCCGAATTGTTGGCGCGCGCACAAACCGGAAAAATCAGCGTCGAATGGTTTAATACCTTGGATGAAGTACTCGGCGACGCCACCGGCGTGACCGGCATACGCATCAAAAATATCGAGACTAACGCCACCAAAGATATCGCATTGACCGGCGTATTTATTGCTATCGGTCACCAACCCAACACCGCATTGTTTGAAGGTCAACTCGAGTTGGATCATGGCTATATACGCGTTAAAAGCGGTAGTACAGGCAACGCCACGGCGACCAGCATCCCCGGCATTTTTGCCGCCGGAGATTGTGCCGATCATATCTATCGCCAAGCCATTACCTCTGCCGGAACAGGGTGTATGGCGGCCCTCGATGCCGAAAAATACCTTGATAACCTCAAAAAATAAGACCGCGCGCCAGGCACGCGGCGGCGGCCAGTCCTAACGACCCATGCGCCACTTCACCGCGCCGTTTTGGCTAGATGACGACCCGCTCGCAACGGGCTTCCCCCCGGTCGAACGGGCGCTCGTCCAGCCCAATGGCTTGCTGGCGGTGGGTGGCAATTTAACCTCTTCACGTTTGCTTGCCGCCTATCGGCAAGGCATCTTCCCCTGGTATGGCCACGACCAACCCATATTGTGGTGGAGCCCAGACCCGCGTCTAGTGCTTTTTCCTAATGAAATCAAAGTCTCACGCAGCCTACGCAGAACCATGCGGCGATCCGCCTACCGGGTGAGTTTTGATAGCGCGTTTACCCAAGTCATCCAAACCTGCGCCGCACCACGCCCTGGCCAAGATGGCACCTGGCTAACGCCGGAAATGCAAGACGCCTACACAGAACTGCATAGGCTGGGCTGGGCACATAGTGTCGAAGTATGGCACGGCCGGGAGTTGATCGGCGGCCTATACGGCTTGGCCATAGGTGCGGTATTCTTCGGAGAATCGATGTTTAGCCGCCGCGACGATGCCTCTAAGATCGCCCTGTGGTACTTGGTGCGACATCTGCAAGCCTGGGGATTTGAGATGGTAGATTGCCAGGTACGCACCGACCACTTGGTGAGTCTGGGCGCACGCGAAATCGCCAGACACGATTTCATCGACGCGCTCAATCGGTTCTGTACCACCCCGGCACAAGCCGCTTGGCAGATCACCTTCGCGCCGCAAAACTGAGGCACTGTCCATGGATGTGCGTACCGTACCGCTAAAATTTTTCGCTACTCCACCGCATAGCTGTAGCTACCTACCCAACCGCGAGGCCGTCACGGTGTTTGCCGACCCGCGTTCGAGCATGAATCCCTCCACCTACAGCCGTTTGATCGACGGCGGGTTTCGACGTAGCGGCGAATACGTCTATTGCCCGGATTGCCGGGACTGCAATGCCTGCGTCTCGGCGCGCATCCCAGTCGTCGGCTTTACTCCGAATCGCACCCAACGGCGCACCTGGCGCAACAACGCCGACATCAATGTCGTCGTCACCGACGCCCGTTTCAGCCGCGAACACTACGCCCTATACCAACGCTACATCCATTGGCGGCACGCCGGTGGCGGCATGGATGAGGTCGATCCCAATAAGTATCGCTCGTTTTTAGAAAGCACGTGGTGCGCGACCTGGCTGGTCGAATTCCGTTTAAACAACACCTTGCTCGCGGTGGCCTGCACCGACGTGCTCGATCAAGGCCTGTCCGCCGTGTATACGTTTTACGCGCCTGAGCACGCCAAACGTGGGCTGGGCGTGCTGGCAGTCATGTGGCAGATCCAAGAGGCGCGGCGCTTAGGCCTGTTGTGGGTGTATCTCGGCTACTGGATAGAAGACTGTGAAAAAATGAACTACAAGACACAATATCAACCCTTGGAAATCCTCACCCCGCAGGGCTGGCAGGCGCGCGAAGCCCCCGTTTGATGGGTTTTATCGCCGCTAAGTCCTAATCCCATCGCCGTTTGCAGAGTAACACTAGAGATCGGGCCGCAACCTGGGTATAATGCCCGGCGGGCAATGGCCCATACTACTTATTGCGCAAACCGATCCAAGGGGACTATGGCGAGAGAAGATCATATCGAGATGGAAGGTACGGTCATCGAGACCCTGCCGAATACTATGTTCCGTGTACAATTGGATAACGGCCACATGGTCACCGCGCACATTTCAGGCAAGATGCGTAAAAATTATATTCGCATACTCACCGGCGACAAGGTCATGGTGCAACTCACACCTTATGATCTGACCAAGGGCCGGATTGTTTTTCGCGCTAAATAAGCTGCAATCTCACACGGTTAGATACATATCCACCGCGTTTAACGTGTACGGCGCAATCGCTTATGCAAAATAATGTATTGTGCAAATTGTTTCGCCTATCTTCAACACCTTGATCGCGCCCGGCAACGGCTCCTTGCGTTGCCCTACCTCGTGCATCCATGCACTCATCGCTACGATGCCGAATGGAAAATCCGGACTTCATCACCAATACCCCCTCTAAAGAAACATTGATCTTTTCTCCAAATACGTTTAATACTGATCCGGCCATCGCAAGGTGAGTTATTGGATCAATTTTTTTTCTGCTATGAATAGAGGCGTTTATGGCAATAAAAGATAAGCGGGCCGCGAAATTGGCCTTGCTGTTCGGCGCGCTCAGTGTGGCGCTCTATATCCTGCTTTTTTACATCTCCGACCTCACTATCGAATGGGCGCGTCTGACGCGGCTCGGGCACAAAGAATATTTCATCGTTCCCGTCGTCATCGCGTTGGTGTTTTCCTATGTCCATGGCACCTTCACTAGCCATTTCTGGGACATGCTAGGTTTCAAACCCGCTGCCAAGCACAAAGGCGGCAAATAAATTTTAGGTGTGACTATGTTGGATAGCGTTAGCTTTATCGATTTATCTTTAACCAATGTCATTTTATTATTCGTCGTCGGTTTTATCGGCGGCATGGTCAGCGGTTTTATCGGTTCAGGCGGTGCGTTTGTGCTCACTCCGGCGATGATGACCATGGGCGTACCCGGCATCGTCGCGGTCGCCAGCAATATCGCACACAAATTTCCCAAGGCCCTGGTCGGTGCCATCAAGCGCAATAAATATGGCCAAGTCGATATCAAACTCGGCCTCATCATGGGGGCGTTCGCGGAGTTCGGCATGGTGGCGGGCAAAAACGTCATGACCCATATTAAAAACATCTACGGCGATGTCGGCTCCAACTTATATGTATCGTTTACTTTTATCGTCATTCTGGCCATCGTCGGCAGCTTTGTGCTACGCGATGCGCGCAAGTTATACAAACTCGGCGATGCCGCCAAGAATTATAAAGTCACACGTCTCGCCAAGTGGGTACAATCCATACACATCCCCGGCACCATGATGCATTTTCAAAGCGTGAAGGCGCGGGTATCGGTGCTGTTTATCGCGCCCCTGGGCTTTGCGACCGGCATGTTGGCGGCGACCATCGCGGTCGGTGGCTTTATCGGTGTCCCTGCGATGATATACGTGCTGGGCGCACCGGCGTTGATGGCCTCGGCGACCGAATTGGTGATCGCGTTTGTGATGGGCCTGGGCGGCACGGTTTTATACGCACTGGACGGCGTGGTAGATATCCGTTTGGCGATGATCATCTTGGGCGGCTCCTTGTTCGGCATCCAAATCGGTGCTATCGGCACAACGTATGTGAAAGATCACACGGTCAAATTGGTCATGGGCATCATCATGATCACCGTGCTATTCAGCCGCTTTTTCTATATCCCTGGGTATTTATCGCAATTGCAATTAATCGAACCGGTCGATGCCGGTACCGTCACGATGCTAAAAATGGCGGGTGACGGCACCTTGGTGTTGGCCTTGTTGTTGGGCGCGATCACTATCGTCGGCGCGCTGATAAAAGGTATGGCTGAACATCGTAAACAACACGAAGAACTGGCGGATAAAGACGGCTTCAACGATTGACGGAATGCAAGGATTATAGGATACCATATTTAGTAGTGTCCTGATTCTCAGTGGGAAAAACAACAAATAATCCGCATGGATTTTGGCACGTTAAGTTGAACTTGGCTTTTTAGCATTCACACCAGGATACAGTACGAATTTATGCTTAGGATATACAATAGTCTGAGTAAACAAAAAGAAATATTTAAGCCAATTGACCCGCAGCGAGTACGATTGTATGTGTGTGGCATGACCGTATATGACTATTGTCACATTGGTCACGCGCGAGTTCTAGTGGCATTCGATGTAGTATACCGGTATTTGTGTGAGTTATATGGGAAACAGCATGTTGTCTATGTCCGAAATATTACGGATATAGATGATAAGATCATTAATCGTGCCAAAGAAAACAGCGAATCCATAGACAGTCTTGCACAACGTTACATCGACGAAATGCATAAAGACTCCGACATGCTCGACGTATTACGCCCAAGTTCAGAACCACGCGCAACACACCATATAGAAGCCATCATTAACATGACGCAGCGTTTGCTAAAGAACGGGGCTGCTTATCGCGCCGACAATAACGACATTTACTTCAACGTCAGTCAGTTTGCACAATACGGACAACTTTCTGGTCGCAATTTAGATGATGAACGAGTGGGGACGCGTATAGGAATTAATGAAAACAAACATGATCCGCTTGACTTTGTGGTTTGGAAGGCCGCTAAAACTGGAGAACCTGCTTGGCATTCTCCATGGGGTCCGGGTCGCCCGGGATGGGCAATCGAATGCTCTGCGATGTCTACTTGCTGCCTAGGCAATCATTTTGATATACATGGAGGCGGAATGGACTTAAAATTTCCACATCATGAAAACGAAATTGCTCAATCTGAAGCCGCTAATGGAGAAAAGTTTGTCAACTATTGGATGCATAATGGTTATGTGACAATTGATGACACCAAAATGTCTAAGTCTCTTGGGAATTTTGTGACTGTACGAGATATTCTAAACGATTACTCCCCAGAAGTATTACGCTATTTCATACTTACCTCCCATTATCGAGGTCCTCTCAGTTTTACGTTACCAAATCTTGATACTGCTAAGAAGGCTTTAGATCGTTTGTATACTGCATTGCGCGATGTACCAATTATCGCAGAATCGAAATCCGGCAATACCGCTGATTCGTATAAAGTAAAATTCTTTGCGGCATTAGATGACGACTTCAACACTCCCGAAGCCATTGCCGTATTGTTTGAAATAGTGCGTGACTTGAACATTGCCAAATCGGCTGGGGATATTAAAAAAAGCGAATCCCTTGGTGCCGCGATGCGCCAACTCGGCCACATTCTAGGCGTCCTGCAGAATGATGTAGAACGTTCTCTCAAAGGGATGTACATAGACAAAAGCAGCCTATCTGGCAAACATATAGAACAACTAATACAGGAACGTTTGACTGCGCGAAAAGAAATGCACTGGAAACGTGCGGATGAAATTCGTGACCAACTAATGCAACACGGCATCATTCTCGAAGACAACCCGCTAGGAACAACATGGCGGCGAGCGTAACTCCGATCCTGATAAAAAAATAGATGCTACCCAACATGAGCATATTCGACGAAGTTATAGAGAGAGGGGCCACCAATTCAGTTAAGTGGGCTGCGCCTTTTTTACGTGAAAATTTCGGGGCAGACGACGTCTTACCGAAGCGCGTCTACATCAATCCTGTGCGCCACGAGGATGGGAAGATCAATGACGCATCGGCGGTCAATTTCCCTACGTTGTCCGCAGCGAAACATAGTTTATCTGCAATTTAGGTGTCTAAAATAGGTTGACATGTTCCGATAGCGAATGGAAAAATCAATATGCGTTCGGTCTCTATTCTCAGGAATGGATTGACTTCACGCCTGCTAATTATCTAAATTCTATGCATCCTGATTCTATTTTTGTAAAACATTTAATTGTTATTTTATTTAATGAGCACGGCAGGAGAATACTTTTCGATAGAACTCTAAAAATTTACAGGAATGGAAAGTGTGAGCATACAATCATTGACGTGAATGATACTGATGATATTCTAAAATACAACTTCGGCCTCACAAGGCACCTGTGAGAAAATCAACAGTTGCGCTGTGGCATGACTTTATCTTTCTTTTGAAAGCACTTTTCGCCCAACATATCGCTCTGATTATTCACCATAAGCGCGCCTGTAGCGTCCGCTATGTGGAGTCTATACACTAAACTTACTGACGCTAAGTCCCCCTCAGTAACTCCACTGCAACTCCGCATATCCCACTGATAGCTCGCGCAGTTCCCGACTTCGGCGCACCCCACCCCCTGATCGGCCTACAAGGCGCATTATTGCT
>CAKKRP010000141.1 GCA_919902765.1 Gammaproteobacteria bacterium
TGCTAGCAAACAATCCATCTAAGCGCTAGAACGGGCTAGATTGGACGGTTACCTTTGGAAGACGCTGTTTGCGGATAATCCGTTGCGGTCGGATGTGTATGAATCAAGGGTGGCTGCTAGCAAACAACCCATCTAAGCGCTAGTACGGGCTAGATTGGACGGTTACTCCCGTCCGACACCACCAGCGGCTGGCAACACATTAACCCTAGCGAATTTCGACACCGTTTGGATTTTGCAGATCAATTCAATCGCGGCTTGATCAGGCCACTGATACGCATTACGAAATATTGGAACGCGTTGCAGGATTATCCCTATCACCCAATTCAAATCGAGGAGGCGATCGTCAATCGCGGTTATCAATTTTGCGGAGGGATGTTTTCCACCCCTGATTTATTCGATTATGTCTATGATTTTCTGGGGCAACAGCCGGTGGATACGCCACACCACTGGCGCAAGCCACCGACGCTCTCGCGCACCAAAATGCTGTTGGCGCGCGCCAAACGTCTGGAAGCCGGTGGCCGTAAATTTTCCTCGGCAAAATGCCTCGCAAAAATTCTGCCGCCCCTGAAACCGGCCCTGTCCCAACCCGCGCCGCGCCGCGCAAGAAATTAGTTTGGTTTTGAACTACCGCCGATCACGTCGTCGCATACGCAACGCCTATCAGTGTTGATGCCCGCCCGCACCATGCGCATGTTTATGGGCGATTTCATCGGCAGTGGCGTCACGCACGCTCACCACATCTAGCACGAATTCTAACGTCTTGCCGGCATAAGGATGATTGGTGTCCACGTCCAGCATTTTAAGCCCGACTTTCAGGACGGTCGCCGCCACGTGTCCTGTCGAAGAATTTAGCTGTATTATCATCCCAGGCGCGAATTTAATTTTCGCCTTCCCCGGTTTGACCACATGATTAATGGATACGCGCTGTATCGAATCTTCAACGCGCGCGCCATAGGCCTGTTCAGGGGGTAACACCACGCTGAAGTGGTCACTCGCCTGCTTGCCTTCCAATGCCTGCTCTATACCTGCAAGCATATTATTATGCCCATGCAAATAAGCCAGCGGCGCGCCGGTACGAGAATTTTCCAACTCCCCCACGCCCGGTTCGCTAACGGTATAATGAAATTCGACCACTTTATCTTTACCAATCCGCATTATTTATTCCTCTCACAATTATAAAAAACTCGCTATTCACCGCCGCTCGCCGAGTCTATTTGCTCTGTCAGTTCCAACCAGCGCGATTCACACTCATCCAACTCTTTATTCACCGCCGACTGCGCATCCAACAATTTTTTAAGTTGAATTTTTGCGTCGCTGTTATAAATGTTCGCATCGCTTAGCTGATGCTCCAGCGCGCGTTTTTTTTCAGTTAACACCGCCATCCTTGACTCAATTTTTTGCAATTCTTTTTTGAGCGGTTGCACTTTTTGGCGTTGCTCCGCCTGCACACGCCGCTGATCTTTTCGTTGCCCCGCGCTTTGATGGCTAGAACCCTCCGTGCTTGATTCAAGCCCAAGCTGTAACGCGCGACGTTGTGCGATAAATTTCGCATAATCATCTAGGTCGCCGACGAATTCCTGCACCTGACCATCGGTCACCAGCAGCCATTTATCGGTGATCGCGCTTAATAGGCTGCGGTCATGCGAAACGATCACCATCGCACCGCTATATTCTTGTAACGCCATAGAGAGCGCATCGCGCATATCCAAATCTAAATGATTTGTAGGTTCATCCAATAATAACAAATTCGGGCTTTGATACACCAGCATAGCGAGCACTAAACGCGCCTTTTCACCGCCGGAAAACGGCGCTATGGGTGACGAAACGCGTTCGCCGCGAAAATCAAAGCCACCTAAAAAATCGCGCAATGACTGTTCGCTGGCCTTGGGATCTAAGCGTTGCAAATGCATCAAGGCGCTGTCTGCGGCATGCAATTGTTCGAGCTGATGTTGCGCGAAATAACCGATGCGCAAGTCCGCCGACGGCACGCGTTGGCCCTGCATGGCCGCTAAATCGCCCGCCAGCAATTTAATCAAGGTCGATTTTCCCGCGCCATTCGGCCCTAAAAGCCCGATCCGATCGCCCGGCACCAAGGTCATGCTCACATCGTTCAAGATGCGTTTTTCGGCATATCCCAACACCACATGCTCCAACGCCAACAATGGATACGGTGTCTTGAGTGGCGGACGAAACTGAAAATGAAAAGGACTATCGACATGCGCCGCGCCGATCAATTCCATGCGTTGCAGGGCCTTCAAGCGACTCTGCGCTTGCCGCGCCTTGGTCGCCTGAGCGCGAAAACGATCCACATAACTGCGTATATGGGCGATTTCGCGTTGTTGTTTTTCATAGGCCGTTTGTTGCTGGGCCAAACGTTCGGCGCGCATGACCTCGAACGCCGAATAATTGCCGGTGTACAACGTGATCGTCGCGTTTTCTACATGCGCGATATGCCCGACGACGGAATCTAAAAATTCTCGATCATGTGAAATCAATAACAGCGTGCCCGGATATTGCCGCAGCCAGTCTTCCAACCATAACACGGCATCCAAATCGAGGTGATTGGTGGGTTCATCCAACAATAATAAATCAGAACGACACATCAAGGCCTGCGCCAAATTCAAGCGCATACGCCAACCGCCGGAAAAACCGCGCACGGGGTTATCCAATTGCGGGAGCGTAAATCCCAAACCGCTCATCAGTTTCGCCGCGCGGATGCGCGCGTTATACCCGTCGATATTGTCCATTTGCACATGGCACTGGGCGATGGCCATACCGTCATGCGCGTGCTCGGCCTGCGCCAAGGCGGCCTGCACACGACGTAGCTCCTGGTCGCCGTCCATCACATAGTCAATGGCCGGGCGATCTACCCCCGGCGTTTCTTGCGCGACATGCGCGATCACCCACTGCGCAGGCCACGACACCTCGCCGTGATCGCTGCGCAACTCCCCGCGCAATAAGGAAAAAAGGCTGGATTTACCGCTGCCATTGGCACCGGTAAGACCCACCTTGCGGCCACGGTGAATTTGAAACGAGGCCTCGGCAAACAACACCCGGCCACCGCGTCGCAACGAGACTTGATCAAAGACTAGCATGGGGCGAGAGTGTAACAGCCGGAGTGCGCATTTTCCAGCGGCTATGCAGGGACACAAGGGGGATAATTGACCGACAGGTCAACACGCCGACTCGTCGCGGCATACAATAGAAACTCCAAGATTTCCGAATCCGTGCGTGTTAAGACTGACGTTTCCGAATCTCATGCTGCATTTTTTAAACTTACCCAAGGGTTCATTGCAACGCGAATTGGATAACGTGTTTCATGTCCTTTCCAACGACGCGTGGGCGTATCAAGCGGTGACGAAATCCGCGCTCGTGCAAGCGCGCAAGAAATTCTCCGCCACCGCGTTTACCGAACTCAATCGCTTGGTGGTAAATCAGTTTTACCATCACGCGCCAGTCGCGCCTTGGCAGGGTTATCGTTTATGCGCGGTGGACGGTACGACGCTGCGGCTACCCAACACACCCGACATCGTCGATGCCGTTCGCCGCAGCCAATGACTTGGTCTTGTATGATCGCGGTTATCCCGCGTTTTGGCTGTATATCGACTTCTAAAATATCCTTCCGGTATGAACGAACCACCGAGGATATTTTTTCCACAACATCAGCTTGAATAATCGGCATTCTCGCGTACGTATTCTGCAGACAAATCGCAGCCCCACACAGTGGCGGAGTAATAAGGTTGTCCGATTGACACTTCAATGGTAACCACATCGGAATCTCGCATCTTTTGAGACAGAGCGCCCAGTGTGTCAACATTTACATTTGAGCGGCCTTTTTCGTATAGCGCCATACCCTGAATATTGATGCAAACATCTTTCCGGTCGATGGGGATAAGCGGAGAGCCTGGAGTTGGCTTACCAATCGCCATGACAATTCTTCCCCAGTTGGGATCATTACCATGGACAGCGGTTTTAACCAATGGCGAATTGATTATCTTCTTTGCAAAGAACTTTGCATCTTCTATTGTCGTGGGGAGAGACACCTTAACTTCGATGAGTTTATTGGCACCTTCCGCTTCCATTGCGATCTTTCTTGCCAGATCCAGGCATACGGCCTGCAACATCTCTTCAAACAGCGTTAGATCGTCACAGGAAACACTACCTGTAGTGACAATTGATACGGTATCGCTGGTACTGGTATCTGAATCAACACTGATTGAATTAAAAGTTCTGGCAACCGCTCGACTTAAGGCAATATCGAGTTGGCTCTTGGATACATCGACATTGGTATATAAATACGACAACATCGTTGCCATATTTGGCTCAATCATTCCTGCGCCCTTAGCATAACCAATCACTCGCATGTTGCCACACTGAATGGAGGCCACCTTTGGGCGTTTGTCTGTGGTTAAAATTGCCTTGCTGACATTGTCCATCGACTGTCGGGATAACTGCTTAGACAACCCGGGAATGTGACTTAAAACGGTCTCTAAAGGTAACGGTCTGCCTATTATCCCTGTGCAACTGATTAGTATGTGACGCACATCGACATCGAACTCCTTAGCTAAGGCGTTCATAACAGCGAGAATGTCTTCTTTAGAATTTTCTGCGAACACCATTGCGTTCTTACTGATAACGCAAATAAGTTGAATATAACCTTCATTCGTGTTTTCCCGGCTTAACTCAACAGCAGGGCCTACGCACAAACTCCGGGTATAAGCGGCCGACGCAATACATGGTTTTTCCAGTTTTACAACGGAAAAATCCAGCACTGCCCTGTCATTTGCAACACCGACATGGGCGGTAACACCTCGAATGTTATCAGGTATGGCATCAAGAGTAGCCACTATTTTATGAACTTTACCATCACTGCCTATTAGCGCGATGGTTCGGTTGTCTTCCAAAATTTGTACCTGACTGTCACCCCATACCTTTGTCATATTCAAACTCGCCTTTAAAACTGTATAAGGATTAGATAAAAAATGGTTTTGAACCAGGTCACTATAGTACTTGTAGCATCTTAAATTGTCACTAACACAATGTAAACTAGATACTAATACTCGGGATTTACGACGTTTTTTCCAACTAAGCCTTCGATCTTGGCGAAGTTGGGAGGGTGAAAAGCCTGCTTGATAGACCCTGCGGCCAAACGCCACAGCGTCAAACGGCGGACGGCCTGCATTGCTCTTTTTGCCTTTTTTAAGACCTTTCTTCAGAATGGGGATGAATATAGTCCAATCTACGACATCATTCAGTGCCTTCAGCGGATCACCCAGCCGGTCTAGCTTTTCTAAACGGTCTTCAAGGTCAAAGATGCTGGCTTGTAGCATGTGCTATCCTCTTTACACGGCGCTGTGGATTTTGTAATTATAGCATGCGAATTTTTAGAGGTTTCCAGAAATGGATTTAACGCCCTACCACGCGCAGTACTTTGCCTACGAGCTAACCAAGCGCTGCGCGTCCGACAGCGTCGAAAAGCTTGCCGGAGCGGTGGCCAGTGCCCAAGTTGATCTCAATCCGCACCAAGTCGATGCTGCGCTATTTGCGTTTCAATCCCCGCTGTCCAAGGGCGCATTGCTCGCCGACGAAGTGGGACTCGGCAAAACGATCGAAGCCGGGTTGGTGCTGTCGCAAAAGTGGGCGGAGCGTAAGCGGCGCATCCTCGTCATCACGCCGTCCAATTTGCGTAAACAGTGGTATCAAGAACTGACCGAAAAGTTTTTTCTACCGTGCCGAATTCTCGAAGCCAAGTCATACAACACCGCCATCAAGCAAGCTCAGTTTCGTCCGTTCGACACCCATGACATCCTCATTTGCTCGTACCAATTTGCCAAGAGCAAAGCGAGTGATGTTCATGCTATGTCGTGGGATCTGGTGGTTATTGACGAAGCACACCGCTTACGCAATGTTTACAAACCACAGAACGTAATAGCCAACACCCTCAAGCTGGCGTTGGCGGGTAAAAACAAGCTATTGCTCACGGCAACGCCGCTGCAGAATTCGCTTCTGGAGTTATTCGGCTTGGTGAGTTTTATCGACGAACACACGTTTGGTGATTTGAAAAGCTTTCGCGAGCAATTCACCAACTTGAATCAAGAACAGGTGTTTCACACGCTCAAGGCGCGGCTCAAACCGATTTGCCATCGTACTTTGCGGCGACAAGTCACAGCCTACATACCCTTCACCAAGCGTCTGCCGCTGGTGGAAGAATTCTCGCCGGAAGAAAGCGAAGACCGGCTTTACGATGCGGTCTCCGACTATTTGCAGCGTGACAACTTACAGGCCTTACCGGCAAGTCAGCGTTCGTTGATGACGTTGGTGCTGCGCAAGCTACTTGCCTCAAGCACCTTCGCTATTGCCGGTGCGTTGACCACGATATCGAACCGGCTTAAAGCGAAGATCGGCAAACAAGAACCCCGTGAAACGCTAGCAGACGAGCTCGATCAAGACTACGAAGCCCTCGCCGAAACCGCCGACGAATGGAACGATGACGTACAGGATGTGCTAATGTCGCGGAGCCCAAGGAGGGGAGAGAGCGACGACGAACCGACGGAACTGCTCACTGAAGATGATCGCAACGCCATCAAGCAGGAAATCGCCGACCTTGACGCCTTCGCTCAACTGGCGGCATCCATCAACCACAATGCCAAAGGCCGTGCCTTGCTCAAAGCATTGACTATTGCCTTTGACAAAGCGCGAGAAATCGGCGGAGCGGAGAAAGCCATCATTTTCACCGAGTCGCGCCGTACGCAAAGTTATTTGTTACGTTTGCTTGAGGATAGCCCGTGGCGCGAAGGTATCGTGTTATTCAACGGCACCAACACCGACGAACGTTCAAAACAAATTTATACACAATGGCTCGAACGCCATCAGGGTAGCGACCGAGTTTCCGGCTCACGCAGCGCCGACATGCGCTCGGCGCTGGTGGAATATTTTCGCGATCAGGGCCGTATCATGATCGCCACTGAAGCGGGCGCGGAAGGAATTAATCTCCAGTTTTGTTCGCTCGTCGTCAATTACGATTTGCCGTGGAATCCCCAACGTATCGAGCAGCGCATTGGCCGCTGTCATCGCTATGGCCAGAAGCACGATGTCGTGGTGGTGAATTTTCTCAACCGCAAAAACGCCGCTGACCAGCGCGTGTTCGAATTGTTGTCCGAGAAATTCCAACTCTTTGAAGGCGTTTTCGGCGCCAGCGATGAAGTGCTTGGCGCCATAGAGTCCGGCGTGGATTTCGAAAAACGTATCGCCGCTATCTACCAGACCTGCCGCAAGACTGAAGAAATCCAATCCGCCTTTAACCAACTCCAGCTCGAACTGAGTCTGGAAATCAACGATTCGATGACGCTGACGCGCCGGAAATTATTGGAACACTTCGACGACGAAGTGCGCGAAAAACTCAAAGTGCGTGACGAAGACGCCAAAGCCCATCTCAATCGCTTTGAGCGTCTACTTATGCAACTCACCCGGCATGAGTTGGGTGGCAATGCGATATTTCGCGGCGACGACTCTTTCGTTCTCAAGTCATGGCCCTTTTCCGGTAACATGCCGCTGGGTTTATACGAACTGCCGCGACGTTCCGGCGAAGCGCATCTTTATCGCCTCAACCACCCGCTTGCCGAAGTTTTATTGGCGCAGGCCAAAGCGCGCGAGTTGCCCGTTGCCTCCGTCCAATTTGACTATGGCCAGCACGACGGCAAGGTGACGATGCTCGAACCGCTGATTGGCAAGCGCGGTTGGCTTACGCTTTCACTTTTCAGCGTGGAGTCGTTTGAGCAGGCTGAAGATCACCTAATTTTTTCCGCAAGCACCGATACCGGCGACATCCTCGACGATGAAGTTGCCACGCGTTTGCTAAGTTTACCGGGGAATGTCATTGGCACTGGCATTTCAGCCCCCGACGCCGTCACGTCGGAGCGGCGAATCGAACAACGCCAAGCCGCTATCCAGCACGCCATCGCTGAACGCAATACCTGCTATTTTGAAGCGGAAGCAGAAAAACTCGACGGTTGGGCCGACGATCTCAAGGTTGGATTGGAGCGCGAAATCAAAGAGTTCGACCGCCAAATAAAAGAAGCGCGCCGTGCCGCAACCGCCGCGCTCACGCTGGAGGAAAAGCTGGCGGGTCAGAAGCAGATCAAGGCCATTGAAGCGCAGCGCAATCAAAAGAGACGAACCTTGTTTGATGCGCAGGACCAAGTGGATAAACAACGCGATGAACTCATTACTCAGATCGAAGGGAAGTTGACCCAAACCACACGAACCGAGACACTCTTTACGTTACGCTGGGCCGTTGTGTCCAGCCGAGGTAGTCGAACATGAAGGAGACATCGATGGCAGAACCCACGATTACCTGCCCGAACTGCAAAACGGAAATCAAACTTACGGAATCGCTGGCAGCACCGTTGGTTGAGTCGATTCGGCGAGACGTATTGCAGCGCGTTAATTGGAGCTCGTTAATGATCCGCGGAGCCAATCATGCGGTACAATATCCTGGGAATCTGAGCGCACCAAGAACAAGTAATGGGCCAAACGCGAGGAACAAATTACGCGTGTGATGCAATCGACAGTGGGTATGTACGGCGACTTGCAGGGTATTGCGGGGAAATCGTTGCAGGAGATTGAGGGCTTGAGTCTTCTGGCGTTGGAAAATAATTCGGAGCACACGTGAAAAATCGCGTCATCACAGTTAAGGGCGGCGACATCGCCATCGCGTCCCGGCATGAGCAGGATTACATCTCGCTTACCGACATGGTCAAGCGATTCGGCGACGAGAGCATCCTGTACAACTGGTTGCGCAATCGAAACACGATTGAGTTCCTTGGCATTTGGGAGCAGATCTACAACCCGGAGTTTAAACCTATCGAATTCGATAGGTTTAGAAGTCAGTCGGGCCTGAACAGCTTTGCGCTATCGCCTAAAAAGTGGATCGAAGCTACGGGAGCCATCGGCATTTATGCAAAGTCTGGCCGGGGCGGCGGCACCTACGCCCACAAAGACATCGCCTTTGAATTCGGCTCGTGGCTGAGCCCTGAATTCAAGCTTTATCTCATCAAGGAATTCCAACGGCTCAAGGATGACGAGGCTCAAGCAAATTCGCTGGAGTGGAATTTCCAACGCACCTTGTCCAAGATCAACTACAAGATACACACCGACGCCATTAAGGATCGCCTGATTCCGCCACGAGTCACCAAGTCCCAGGCCACCTCCATTTACGCCACCGAGGCTGATTTGCTGAACGTCGCCCTTTTTGGTGTTACCGCCGCTCAGTGGCGGCAAGCCAATCCAAAACAAACGGGCAATATGCGCGATTCAGCGACACTGGAACAGTTGGTCGTGTTGTCGAATCTGGAAAGCATCAATGCTGTTTTGATCCATCTAGGATTGGAACCTTCAAAACGCCTGATGCAGTTGAACGACATCGCCATCGGACAAATACGATCACTGGTCGGCAACAGCGCGATCAAGCGACTGCACGGGCCGAGTATAAGCAAGGAGAAAAATGCCATGACCGAGCCGCGCCGCATTGTCCGTGGCCGCGATACTGCGACAGTCATTACTGGAAAATTCCCTTGCACGACAGGCCACAGAGGGGCAGCAAACAAAAACCGAAATGGTCTGCCAGCCCCCCCTGGCCCGCGCATCTGCCAGCGGGTAGAGGCCATTGTCGAAGCCTTCTCCACCCATGCAGGAAGACCTGGACAAAGAGCGCAAAGCCATCATGAAGCAGTGGGCTACGCGCGAGGAACAGATCGAGCGCGTGATGGGCGCAATGGTGGGCATGTATGGCGACTTGCAAGGGATTGCGGGGAAATCGTTGCAGGAGATCGAGGGATTGGAATTTTCTGCGCTGGAAATGGACAATAATGGGGCGGTCGAGTGAATAAATATTGGATTCCCATTGCGCTGAACTGGCTTGCACAAAGCCTTGATCCGGTGTGCCGTTTTACTTCACTTGAAAACGGCACGCCTGAAGAAATACATATAATTCAGGCACTTTTTACTTGACTGGAAAACGGCGCGGTAACTTTATGAGCAAGCAAAAACTCGAACTTGCCTGGGCTGGCAAGGCCATCATGAAACGGTGGGCCATAGAGCGCGTGATGGGGGCAACGGTGGGCATGTATGGGGATTTGCAGGGGATTGCGGGGAAATCGTTGCAGGGGATTGAGGGGCTGGAATTTAAAGTGCTCGAAGGTGGTAATGCCTCAGAATGAGGGGCATCATCTCATCAAATAAGCCAATAGTAGGGTACAATTACGGAAACCGGGGAGGGTATCATGGCGAGCGGTAAGATACTGAGACAATTAGTAAAAGCAGGAGCAGCCGGGGATGCAGCCGCCTTTCGCCAGGCATCCGAAGCCGTGATTCGCGAAGAACGCGAGAAACAGCACCATCTCTTGGCAAATGATCTGGAACAGATTCTCTACGGCGACACCAAGCCTGTACCAATGAGCCAGTTACGCCGACTGCCCGAGGTGCCAACGGACAAGGAAAAACAGCTACCGCTATTTGATCTGCGACAGCCCCAGCGGAGCCTTGAAGAGTTGGTATTGCCAAGTGAGGGACAAAAAGCGGTCGAGGAACTTTTGGAAGAACATCGCAGACAAGATGTACTCCATACCTACGGCTTACGAGCGTCCACAAAAGTGCTTTTTTTCGGCCCGCCGGGATGCGGAAAGACCTTGGCCGCCGAAGTAATTGCGTGCGAACTGGATATGCCGTTGGCAATCATCCGGCTTGATGTCCTGGTTTCGTCATATCTGGGTGAAACGGCGGCCAATTTGCGCAAAATATTCGACTATATTGCACAGGTTCCTTTGGCGGCACTATTCGACGAATTCGATGCACTTGGAAAAGATCGAACAGACAGTACTGATCATGGCGAGTTACGTCGCGTTGTCAACGCGGTGCTGCAAATGATGGATGCTTATCGGGGGAAAAGTCTCATTATTGCGGCAACGAATCATGAACAAATTCTCGATAGCGCAATTTGGCGCCGTTTCGATGATGTCATCGAGTTTCCGCTGCCCACACCGGAATTCTTGCCTAAGATTCTGCAACTGAAGCTGCGTGGAGTCCGCCGTCAGTTCGATGTGGAAAACCCTGAAGTCATCGAATTGTTCAACGGCTTAAGTCCCGCAGATATCGAGAGAGTCATACGACGCGCCACCAAACGTATGATTCTCAGGAATCAAGAATTCCTTGGTGCCAATGATTTGTTGAGAGCAAAAGAGCGTGAACTACGGCCAGTGCGATAACAGGGTGGGAAAAGGATGTCCGGTATCTACCAGCACCTTTACATTGAAAAAGAACCAAGGATAAATAATAGACGCCGAATTGAACGAAAAATTCCTCCGGTACGTCGAGAAAATCCGGCGCTTCATGGGCAAAAGCTTCGAAAAGACTTGGAAGCTGCGGCCCAACTTGCCAGATCAAAACCGGGCACCGAAGATGGTCGCATTGTTCTCAAGCTCAACTATACGGGTAACCTAGATTTGAGCAAACTCAACAAACACGGTGTTGAGTTTTTGAGCCAGGAAGATAAATCAGTTTGCGTGGTTTTCGCGTCCGAGCAGGGTTTGGCTGAATTCGCTGAGCATTTGGCAAAACTAGGTTCGGCAAGGACGCGCGCCCCAAGCTGGAGCCGCGCATTTCGCTGGAAGACCCAGCCAAGAATTATCACGCCAAGCATCGGGTGACGGAGAACGACATCTTCGAGAATCCGTTGCAGGAGACAGAGGGGTTAGAATTCGTTTCCAGCTCTGGAAGATACGATCCGTGCAGATACCGTGAATAGGAAGGAGTGAACCATGTCGGCGACGAATTTCAAAACTGAAAACAACACCTACCGAAAATTGATCGGTAACGGCCTGACCTACCAGATTCCGCGTTTCCAGCGCGACTACAGTTGGACCGACGAGGAATGGGAAGATCTGTGGTCCGATATCCTGGGCACAATACAGGAAGGCGGCGAGCCCGCTCACTACATGGGCTACCTTGTCTTGCAGTCGCAGGATGAAAAAACATTCGATGTAATCGACGGCCAGCAGCGGCTCACAACGTTGAGCCTGATTGTTCTTGGTGTGCTCAAGAACCTCAAGCGCATGGTGGATGAAGGCAAAAATCCAGATCAAAACAAGCAGCGTTTGGAACAAATTCGGAACAATTACATCGGCTACCTTGATCCTGTCACCCTGACAACCCGCAGCAAACTCACGCTCAACCGCAACAATGACAGTTATTTTCAGACCTATTTAGTGCCGCTTAGTCATTTGCCGGTACGGGGGTTTCGCGCTTCAGAGCACAGTTTGCGCAAGGCCTTCGACTGGTATGAAAAGCGGATCAAGGACTACGCCAAAAAACAGGGCGGGGATGAGGGCGTGGCGCTGGCCAGTCTGGTCGAGACCATGAGCGACCGTCTGTTCTTCACCGTCATCAGCGTGACGGACGAACTCAACGCATATAAGGTTTTCGAAACCCTGAATGCCCGGGGCGTCCGGTTGTCATCGACGGACCTGCTCAAGAATTACTTGTTCTCAGTGTTGCACAAGAACAATGAGCACCCCCATGAAATGAAGGCGCTAGAAGACCGCTGGGAAGCAATGGTAACGCGCCTCGGCGCAGAGAGTTTTCCGGATTTTCTGCGTAGTCATTGGAATAGTCGCAAGACGTTTGTCCGTCAAGCCGATCTTTTTAAAACCATTCGTGGCAAGGTGGCCGACAGGGAGGCGGTTTTCGAACTGCTGCGTGGCATGGAAGAAGACATGGATACCTATTTATCCCTGACCACACCAGAAGCCTCGCACTGGAATGCCACGCTCAAAGGCCTTGCGCAGCAATTACGCATGTTCAAGGTGCGTCAACCGTTTCCTCTCATCCTCGCGGCGCATCGTGTGCTACAAGACGATCAATTCGTTAAGGCATTGCGAGCATGTGTGGTAATCGCCTTTCGCTACAACGTGATTGGCAACCTGCCAACCAATGAACAAGAGCGTGTGTACTATGCGGCGGCCCAAAAATTAAATCTTGGCACTGCAAGCAATGCGCAAGAATTGTTGGAATCGTTGCAGGAAATCTATCCCAAGGATGATCCCTTCAAGGCTGTTTTTGCGGAAAAAATCATCCGCACCACCGATGCGCGCAATAACCGCGTCGTGCGTTACATCCTGTGCGAACTGGAGCGGCAGCACAGTGGGCAGGATTACGATTTTGAAAGCGACACTTTCAATATCGAACATGTTCTCCCGCAAAATCCCGAAGCAAATTGGGAGCAGTTCACCGACGAAGAAGCGGAAGCCATGGTGTATCGCATCGGTAACATGGCACTGCTGGCCAAAGGCGCCAACAAGGATGTCGGCAATGCGGCCTACGCCACCAAACGCCCGGTATTGCAGGCCAGCGGCTTTGATCTGACCCGCAAGCTGGCGGAAGAAAACGCCGACTGGACACCGGAACGAATCGCCGCCCGTCAAAAGATGCTGGCCAAGTTGGCGACCGCCATCTGGCGCGTCGATCAGCTTTCTTGAACGGATATTCACTAAATGGAAAAAAAGCAGGGCGCACTAGGCAAACTCAAAGAGCAAGACCATCATGAAATATGGGCCAAGCGCGAAGGACAAATCGAGCGCGTGATGGGCGCAACGGTGGGCATGTATGGCGACTTGCAGGGGATTGCGGGGAAGTCGTTGCGTAACCGTCCATTCCAGCCCGTTATTTTATTCGTCGTAACCTAACGCTACCATC
>CAKKRP010000142.1 GCA_919902765.1 Gammaproteobacteria bacterium
CCGATGTCGTGGGTGCCGACGAGCGTGAAACCGGGGTCCGCGCCATCCTTAATTTAGGCCATACCTTCGGCCACGCCATCGAAACCGCAACGCAGTATGAGACCTGGTTACACGGCGAGGCGGTGGCCGTCGGCATGCTGATGGCAGCGGATTTATCGCGGCGTTTAGGCTGGATCCGCGACGCCGATGGACAACGCGTCCAACGCCTGATCGCCCGCGCCGGACTACCTTTAACGCCCCCGCCGGAAATGACCGGCGCCCAATTCTTGCAATTGATGGCACGTGACAAAAAGGTGTTAGACGGCGCAATCCGGCTGGTGTTGTTAAAAGGGTTGGGACAGGCCGTAGTTACAGCGGATTATGCAGGCGCGCAATTGCGCGCCACCTTGGACGCCTATTGCGGATAACACAATGGAGTGGCTATACGATGACCGAACTCGCACCTTATGCCATCACCGATCCCATTTCACGTGGTCGCCGCCATGCCGAACCGGCGCCGGAATATCGTAATCATTTTCAACGCGACCGCGACCGCATCGTCCATAGCACGGCCTTCCGGCGCCTGGAATATAAAACACAAGTTTTTGTAAATCACGAAGGCGATTTATTTCGTACGCGTTTGACCCATTCCATCGAAGTAGCGCAAATCGGCCGCGCGGTGGCGCGCACCTTGCGTCTAAACGAAGACTTGACCGAGGCCATCGCGTTGGCACACGACCTCGGACACACGCCTTTCGGGCATGCCGGACAAGATGCCTTGAATCATTGCATGACCGAGTTCGGCGGCTTTGAACACAACTTGCAATCGTTGCGCGTGGTGGATGTGTTGGAAGAAAAATATGCCGAATTTGTAGGGCTCAACCTGTGTTTTGAAACCCGTGAAGGCATTTTAAAACACTGTGCCGTCCCTAAGGCCAAAGAATTGGGTGATGTCGCGCAACGTTTTTTAACCAAGCAGCAACCGTCATTGGAGGCGCAACTGGCCAATCTCGCCGACGAAATCGCCTATAATAATCATGATATCGACGATGGTCTGCGCGCGGGCTTACTGAGCTTGGACCAATTGCGCGCGGTCGAGGTGTTCCGCGTGCAACATGACGCAGTCATCCAACGCTATCCCGGCTTGAACGAACGACGCGTCATCCACGAGGTGGTGCGGCGCATGATCAACCAACAAGTCACCGACTTAATCGAGCATAGCCGCGCCACGTTGGAACACTCCAGTGTAAAAAATGTTGACGAAGTGCGCGCGCAGGCCGGACCTTTGCTTGGTTTTTCGCAGGCGATGAGCGCGATGAATCTGGAATTGAAACGTTTTCTGCGTCAGGAGCTGTATGCCCACTACCGGGTATATCGCATGTCCGACAAGGCCAAGCGTATTTTGACCGCCCTTTTCGAGGCCTTTATGCATGACCCCAAGTTGCTGCCGCCGGAACATGCGCAGAAGGCGGCCACTGGCGAGCGCGAAGACGGCTTGCCGGGGCGCGCACGCGCCGTCGCGGATTATGTCGCGGGCATGACGGATCGTTACGCGATCCGCGAATACCGGCGGCTTTTTGAACCCTTGGAATTGACTTGATGTAGGTGTTATGCGCATTTACATGCAACAGCGTTCCACTTTAGACAGCGCGCCGCGTTTTTATCAGATCGTCTTGGAACCCGATTTACTATCGGGTTGGTCGGTGGTGCGCGAATGGGGCCATAGCGGTGCCGCCGGACGTGTCAAACGCGACCATTTCGATGATTTGGAAGCGGCGCAACGCGCCATGTTAGAGGCCCGTGACGCCCAACTTCAACGCGGTTACCAAGTCGTGTTCATCCACGGCCAGCATGTGGCCAAACCCTGATGCAATCCGTGACCCTCCCCATTGCGCTTGGCCCGGTCACCCGCGAAGCCGAGTTTTATCCCGAACCTTTTCGCGTACAGCAAATTAAGGTGCTGACCCATTTGGCCGAATTCACCCACCTGTGTTTGGTGCTGGAAGGACCGGCCGGGGCGGGTAAATCTACATTACTGGGGCGTTTTGTCGCGGCGGTACCGGAACACTGGCGGGTATGTATCGTCAGCGCAACCCCCGCGCTCGGCATCGATGAATTGCGCGGCGCACTATTAGGCGCTGCGAGCATCGGGGGCGACACCCTCGGCGACGAGGAACTGCTACATCACCACTTGGCAGGCATACGCGAAAGCGACCTCGTCGCCTTGCTGGTCGTCGATGACGCCGAGGCCTTGCGCGACCCCGTACTACAACAAGTCTTGAGTTGGGCGCGCCCTACCGAAGGCGCATTACACGTGTTATTGGCCGGGACAGGCCTCCCGTCCAAACTCAAAAATATCGCGCATGACGAGGCGGGCGCGCCATTGAAGCTTATCGAGCTCCCCGCCTTTAGCGAAGCACAAACGGCCGAATATGTGATGCATCGCATGGCTGCTGCCGCAGGACACGCCAGTGCCACCGTCTTTGACGACGCAAGCTTGCGTCGCGTCCACCGCGCCGCCCACGGCCTACCGGGACTCATCAATCATGAATTAACGTTGCATGGGGCGCGTCCGCGTGTTGCGACGCCGCGTCAAGCACGCATCGTTGGCCTTGCGTTGGGTGCGTGCGTGTTAGTTGCGGCATTCGTCACGTGGTGGATCACACCGCCGCCAGCCCCCACCACCGCACAAGCACCGCCTGCGATCCCGGCCGTCAGCTCCGGACAAATCGCGCGCCAAATCCCCGTTGTGCCCAGCCTGATCGCTTTAGATAAAACACCCGCGCCGCTAACACCCGCCGTAGAGCACTCCGATAAGGCCTGGGTGCTCCATCAACCACCCGAACATTACACCTTGCAATTGGCATCCGAACCTGCCGAGGAACAAATTCGCGCACTGCTCAAAAAATTCTCGCTAGACGGCGAGAGTGCGGTCGTGTCGTTGCGCGTCGCCAACGGTAAAACTCAATATGCGTTGCTGTGGGGGAGTTTCGCCGACCGCACGCAGGCAATCAGCGCGCGCAACGCGCTCCCCAAGCAATTGCGGCGTCGCCAGCCGTGGATGAGGACGTTTGCGGATGTGCATAGGCAGTTGGTACCGTAATTTGTGTTTTTATTCGTGGTGCGTCCACACCCTAATCGCCTTCACTTTTCTTTTCTTCTTCTAACACCTGGTACACCAAGCGGTGCCGTATGTTAATACCCCTTGAATACGCGCCCGCAAGATCACCCGCCAATTTTTCGTAGGGTATACCATCTCACCCCATTTCCAAGGCTAGCCAAACCTCTTACCCCTGCAAACCCTGCCATTTACAGCCTTATGTCCCGCCCAGTATAATCGGTACCCTTTTGCCCAGCGTTTGGGGCGGCGCGAGTTCCGCTATACAATAAGATTGGGCGAAGGTTACGGTGGTTAATATCATACGGATATTAGCGGCCTACTAGGGGGGCAAGTGCTCGCCCTAAGAATGGATGAGAGTGCGAGGTAGTAAGTTCGTGACACAGCGTGCGATAGACAACAGTGGCCTATATCGGCCCGAATTTGAAAAAGATAGCTGCGGCTTTGGGTTAATCGCCCAAATGGACGGCAAGCCCAGCCATTGGCTGGTGCAGACCGCCATCAACTCCCTGGCCTGCTTGACCCATCGTGGCGCGATTGCCGCCGATGGCAAGACTGGCGACGGCTGCGGCCTGTTGATGAAGAAACCCGACAGTTTTTTCCGCGCCATTGCCGCCGAATTGGGCTTTAAACTGACCAACCACTACGCCGTGGGCCTGGTATTTTTGAATCAAGACGCCAACTTAGCGCAGGTCGCGCGCGACCGCCTCACCCAAGAATTAACCCAAGAAGGCCTGTTGGTGCTGGGCTTCCGCAAGGTGCCGACCGACCGCGCCGCGCTGGGCACGGAGTCGTTGAAGAGCCTGCCGGCGATCGAGCAGATCTTCGTCAATGCCCCGATCAAGATGGACGAGACCGCGTTTGAGCGCCACCTGTATGTAGGGCGCCGCCGCACCGAAAAGGCCATCCAACCCACGGATGCGACATTCTATCTGCCGTCCTTGTCGGCGCGCGTGATCAGTTACAAAGGCTTGTTCATGCCGGCCAATCTGCCGGTGTTTTTCCAAGATTTAAAAGACCCGCGCCTGGAGTCGGCGCTGTGTGTGTTCCATCAACGTTTTTCGACCAACACCTGGCCGGAATGGCGTTTGGCGCAGCCGTTCCGCTTCCTCGCCCACAATGGCGAGATCAACACGATACAAGGCAATCGCTTTTGGTCGCTGGCGCGCGGGCATAAATTCGATTCCAAATTGCTGCCGATGGACGACGTGCGCCCCTTGGTGTCGCTGACCGGTTCCGACTCCAACAGCCTGGACAATATGTTAGAGGCGCTGCTCGCGGGCGGGATGGATATCTTCCGCGCGATGCGTTTGTTGATTCCGCCGGCGTGGCAGAACATCGACACCATGGACCCGAATCTGCGCGCGTTTTATGAATTCAATTCCATGCACATGGAGCCCTGGGACGGCCCGGCGGGCATTGTGCTCACCGACGGCCGTTATGCCGCATGTACGCTGGATCGCAACGGCCTGCGCCCGGCGCGCTATGTCATCACCAAGGATCGCCACATTACGCTGGCCTCTGAGGTCGGTGTGTGGCCGTACAAACCCGAAGATGTGGTACAAAAAGGCCGCCTGAAACCGGGCCAAATGATCGCCGTCGATACACAGACCGGCGAACTGAAATTACCGCAGGCAATAGACGCCGCGCTCGCCGCGCGTCACCCGTATAAAGACTGGATGGCCAAACACGCCCAGCGTTTGGAATCCAAACTGGAAGACGACGGCGAGGCGCGCACGCATTTCGACGCCGCGACGTTGGCCGTTTATGAAAAACAATTCCAGGTCACCTTTGAAGAGCGCGACCAAGTGTTACGCGTGTTGGCCGAGACCGCGCAAGAGGCGGTCGGTTCGATGGGCGACGATACGCCGATGGCGGTATTGTCGTCGCAAATACGCTCGCCCTATGATTATTTCCGGCAGCAATTCGCGCAAGTCACCAATCCGCCGATAGACCCGCTACGCGAAGAGATCGTGATGTCGTTGGAGACTTGTCTGGGCAGCGAAAAAAATCTGTTCGACGAGACGCCGCAACACGCCGCGCGTTTGTTGATCGATTCGCCGGTGTTGTCGCACGGAAAATTTCAACAACTCGTCTCCTTGACCGACAAGGCCTATGCGCATCACGTCATCGATCTGAATTTTGCAAACGGCACACTGCAAGCCGCCGTCGCAGCGGTGTGCGATGCCGCCGTCGCAGCGGTGCGCGCGGGCAAGGTGATCCTGGTGTTGTCGGATCGTGCGCTCGCGCGCGATAAACCGCCCATCCACGCCGCGCTCGCGACCGGCGCGGTGCATCACCGTTTAATCGCCGAAGGCCTGCGCTGCGATGCCAACATCGTGGTCGAGACCGCGACGGCGCGCGACCCGCATCACTTCGCGGTACTGATCGGTTATGGCGCGACCGCCGTGTTCCCCTATCTCGCGTATGAGTGCTTGTCGGATTTGGTGCGCAGCGGCGAGATCGTTGCGAAAAAATCCAAGGGCATTTGCGAAAAATACCGCAAAGGCATCAACAAGGGTTTATACAAGATCATCTCCAAGATGGGCATTTCGACGATAGCCTCCTATCGCGGCGCGCAATTATTCGAGGCCGTCGGCTTGCATGATGAAGTCATCGACGCCTGTTTTAAAGGCACGACCAGCCGTTTGCAAGGCGCGAATTTTGCCGATTTAGAGGCCGATCAACGCCAACTCGCGCGTGACGCGTGGAATGCGCGCAAGCTCATCCAACAAGGCGGCCTGCTCAAATTCGTCCACGGCGGCGAAGAGCACGCCTACAACCCCGATGTCGTGACCACGCTGCAACGCGCGGTGGCCACCGGCGATTACGCCGATTATCAACGCTACGCCGCCTTGGTCAACGGGCGTCCGACGCTGGCCTTGCGCGATATGCTGAAATTGCGCGGTGGCACCAAACCCGTGCCCTTGTCGGAAGTGGAATCCATCGACGCTATCGTCAAACGGTTCGATAGCGCGGCGATGTCGCTGGGCGCGTTAGGCCCCGAGGCGCACGAAACGCTGGCCGAGGCGATGAATCGCCTGGGCGGGCGTTCTAATTCCGGTGAAGGCGGCGAAGATCCCAAGCGCTATGGCACGCTGAAGCGCTCTAAGATCAAACAGGTCGCATCGGGCCGTTTCGGCGTCACACCTGCGTATTTGATGAGTGCCGAGGTGTTGCAGATCAAGGTCGCGCAGGGTGCCAAGCCCGGCGAGGGCGGGCAATTGCCCGGCGACAAGGTCAACGAGATGATCGCCGAGTTGCGATATTGTAAACCGGGCGTCAGTTTGATCTCGCCGCCGCCGCATCACGATATTTATTCGATTGAAGATTTGGCGCAATTGATTTTCGATTTAAAA
>CAKKRP010000143.1 GCA_919902765.1 Gammaproteobacteria bacterium
TTCCATGGCCCAACGCGGTGCGGACGCCAAACAATTAGTCAAGAACCTGGGTATTAATCCCGCTGAGGCAAACCTCATTGCGGCGCTCAATCGAACGGTACACACGCCTGCGTATGGCCGGCTAAATTAGCTGCCCGGTAAAATAATACTTCGAATAAACAAGTGTTTAAATAACTGCGGGCCGCCTAGCGCGGCCCGAACTTTTAGGGCTCATCGCCAATAATAGTAGTAAAGTCCAGCGCAAATGTGCCGAATATATTTCCTATGAGCTCTCAGGCCAAACATATAGATATCGGGGTCAAACTCGCCCCCAGCGAGGACGGTAAATACGTCGTTGCCGAACTCGCGCCGCTCAATGGCAAGGGGCCGCCCAGTCTTTCACTATTGAAAAAGGAAATTGCCCGCCAGGGATTCGGTGACGCCCTGATTGTCGATGCTCAGTTGACCGATATGCTAAAACGTTGGAAAACAGAACAAGAGATTGTTCAATTTAAAATAGGCCAAATAACGGACGCGATTGTTTCGGTGGATATATCAAAAAATAAACTTGAGGCCTACTTGACCATTGAGAAAGCGCTGGGAGGGAAGCGCGCTACGCTGGAAACGGTGTTGGCGGAAATGAAAAAAGAAGGACTCAAATACGGTGTGGTCGCGGATGCGGTGAAGCAGGCCGTCGCGGTGGGTGAAGCCACGCACGTCCTAATAGCCAAAGGGCGTACGCCCGTGCATGGAGAACGCGCCCAATTTATTGTGTTGGTAAAAGATGCGGCGGATCGGCGACCCAATATTAAAGACGATGGAAGCGTAAATTATCGGGATATTTTGAATGTATTGACGGTTAAATCCGGCGAACCGTTGATGCGGCGGGTGCCTGCGACACGCGGCATAAAAGGGATCGACGTGAAGGGACGCGAGCTACCCGCCAAAGACGGCAAAGATGTGCCTTATTCTAGCCGCCTAAAAAACGTTACATTTTTGGAGCAAGACAAAAATATATTGGTCGCCGCCATCGCAGGTCAACCTGTTGTCGAGATTGAGGGAATGAGCGTAGATCCGACGCTGAGTGTCGAAACAGTCGATATATCAACCGGTAATCTAGAATTTGATGGCACGGTCATGATCAAGGGTGACGTGTTGACAGGAATGAGCGTCAAGGTGACGGGTGACGTGCATATTGCCGGTATGGTGGAGGCCTCCTCAGTGACTAGCGGGGGTGATATTATTATTGCAGGTGGCGTGATCGGCCGCGGTGAGGTGCGTGCGGAAAATGGCAAATTGAACGAAAGTGCCGCGACGTTAAAGGCCGGGGGTAATGTTCAAGCCCGGTTTGTAGAAAACGCCATCATTGAGGCAAAAAAAGACGTGTATGTAAAAGATCTGATCGCGCATAGCGAAGTGAAGGCGGAAGGGTGCGTGTGCGTGGGTGGCAAAGGGTCGCCAAAGGGGCAAATAATCGGAGGCGTAGTGGAAGGCCGTGGTGGCGTCGAGGCCGTTAATATGGGCACCGCAGGCGGCGTCATCACCAGAATCCGCGTCGGCGCTCCACTCTCGCCACTCAAAGAAAAACTTCGTGATCTAGAATTCAAATTGCAACATAATCAGCTAAAAATGAAGCAAATTCAAGAAGTGATGGCGCAGTTGGCGCAAAAACCGTCGGTGGATGAGGCGACCTTGAAAAAAGGCCACGCGACGGAAGCGTTGTTGGAAGCGGATGCGGCGACGTTCATTGCGGAGATAAATGCGGTAAACGCCAGTATAAAACTATTATCGAACGCCAAAGCAGTCGCCAAACAACACTTGTATGGCGGCGTAGAGCTCACCTTTTTCGACAAGGCACGTATGATTAAAGACGATCAAGGCCCCGCGCAATTTCAATTCGACGGTGGTGCGGTGATAAAGAAGTAGATTAAATTTTACTTAATTCCGCATTGCCCCTTTCCTGTTATTAATGGACTTTTCCAATTGCCACAAAAAATAAATTGAAAAACCTGTTTCCGTCTATAGGCATTATCCGTTACAATGAAACATTATTATGAGCATGCGGGGGGCGGATGATGAAAGGTGGCGGCATTTTGGCTATTGTTTTGGGGGCGCTCGCGCTGCCCGCGCTTGCCGAAACGGGCGACCAATACCTCATAGCGCGTTTGAGCATGTTACAGTTTTCGGTCAATGATGCGGACGCTGGATACGGTGTAGGGCTTTATTATGGTATGGGTGTGTGGCGGGACCTGAGCGTAGAGTTTGAAGTCAATAAGAGCCTGGGGGGCGGCGCATATAAGTCTCGGCAAGGGCAAGGCGATGGCAAATTCGATTTGTGGACAGGGGCGGCCTATGCCGCTTACCGCGTGCCTGTGTTAGGTAATTCGTTTGTGAAGGGCAAATTTGGCGGGTTATACGAAAGTATATCGAATAACGCCAAGTTCAAACCTCGTACTACCAGCGGCCTGGGCATGAGTGGTGGCGCCGGAGTCGGTTATTCGTTTGCGAACGGCGCCACGTTGGAAGGGGAATATACGTTAATTGAGAAAGATATAGGTCTATACGGCTTGGGTATGCACTATCAATTTTAGCGGCCCCTATAGCCATTCATTGGTTGGACAATAGGACACATATGTATCGCTTATGGTTAGTAATAGGGTCTGTGTTGGCGCTGGGTGCATGTGGCACGGTGAAAGTGAGCGGCATTGCGCATGGGAGGGCGACGCAGGTGGCGGCGGTTGCAACACCTGTCCCTACTCCAGCGCCAGCACCTGCTGCCCCGGTTAAACCCGCAGAAGCCCCCTTAGCCGCTTTGGTAAAGGGTTATAATAGTCCCAAGGATTATGTGCGTGACGCCGTACAGTCATTGCAGGTGGGCGATGTAGACGCTGCGCGTGAAGACGTGCGTGCCGCGCTAAAATTGGACCCATCCTATGCCAATGCCAAAAGCCTGTTGCAGCAAATAGACGGTGATGCCGTCGCCATGTTGGGTCCAAAAAACTTTGAGTATGAAATTAAGGCGGGGGACTCGTTGTCATCGGTCGCTAAGCGGTATTTAGGCGACCCGTTACGCTTCCATATTTTGGCTAAATATAATGGTGTCGATAATCCAAGCCGCTTGAATGTGGGCCAAAAAATCAAAGTGCCCGGTGAGCAACGCGGTGTGGAAGTGGCGCGTGTGGAACCTAAGCCGCGTAGCACGCCACAGGCCCAATTGAACGGGGCGCAGGTGATCACCAAGGCCAAACGTTTAGCGGATGAAGGCAAATACAGTAAAGCCGCCGAATTGTTGGAAGGCGAGTTGGAAAACGGCGAGCTGGATGACGAAGAGCCGGTGCAGGATGCCTTGGTGACGATTTATATAAAACAGTCAGATGTGTTGAAACGTGATAATAAAATTACGGCGGCGCAAAAAGTGCTGCAAAAAGCGGCCATATTGCAGCCAACCAATGCTAAAGTCGCCGCTAAGATCGATGCGATGAAGGTGCAGGTGGCGGATGTGGATAAATTATATAAAGACGCTTATTCCGCATATCGTCGTCAAAAATTGGATGACGCTATTAAAGGGTTTGACAAGGTTTTAGAAATCGATCCCCACCATGAACTCGCCAAACTTTATCGCGCGCGCGCGGCCCAGTTGACTGAGCGTTTAACGACGGATTTTGCGGGGAATTGATTTTTTATCAGCGGTTTGATCGCAAGGCCAGTATTTGCTGCGCCGCCGCTCTGCCGCTGATCACCGCGCCTTCCAACGTCGCTGGGTAGTCACAAGTCACATAGTCTCCCGCAAGAAATAACCCATTTATCGGTATGTTCGTCTTTGAGCGTAATGTTTGCACCTGTGGGGTGCATAAAAACGTCGCGCGTTTTTCACGTATGATATTGATCGCCTGTGGGCGCGGCCAAGCGGGAAACAGTTGCGCGAGTTCGTTGGCGACTTGATTACCCAATAGTGCATTGGATTCATCGCGAAATTGCGACGCTGCACTAATAACAACCGAAATAATGCCCTGATCCCCCGTATAGCGGCGATCGAACACCCATTGGGTCGCGGCCCCCAATACGCCCAGCATCGGGAAATCGGTGGATATGTCCGCGTTATAGCGTAGATACACGGTGACGATAGGTTCGTAAGGTATGTGCGCCAATTGTTGTGCGATGGTCTGTAGTGCGGGATGGTTACGCATTAACGTTGCAGAAGCGTTGGGTGGGATGGCGACAATTACATTGTGCGCCGAATATTGTTTGCCGTCGTTTGTGATTACACCTTGGATGACGTTATTGTCTATTATCAAATCAGTTACACGTGTATTCATTAACAGGGGCACGTGATGTCGATTCAAGTAACGTGTCGCCGGATTCGCAAACCAATCGCCTATCGTGCGACGCGGAATTAACGCGTCACTGTCTGACGCACGATACATGAAGGAATCGCGCAATACACGTAGAAAAACTTGTGCCGATGCAACAGCGATGGGCGTATTGAGCGTGGCGACGCACAGCGGTTCCCACAGCGCATAGATTAAAGCGGGTGGTTGCGCAGATTGCGCCAACAATTGTGCGACGGTCAGCGCGGAGTTGCAGTGAAATTTACGCCATACCAGGCGTATACAAAAGCCGATTGCGGCGCGTTTTTCGGCGCGCGTAAACCCTTCCGCGCGCATAAGCGCCACCAGCAAATGCCAGGGCGCTGGGAGGTTGGCGGCGCGTAGTGTGCGCGTAGTACCGGATAACTCACGCAAAACCAACCGCATAGGGAGGCGCTCAAAAATGTCTTGCTCGCCTACGTCTAATATTCGCAAATAATCCAGAAAATGACGATACGCGCCTATTACCAGGTGTTGCCCATTATCCAACTCGCGGCCGTTTATGTTTACCGCGCGCGCGCGTCCGCCTAATTGCCGGGAGGCTTCAATAAGTGTTACGGCGTGGTGATGTTGTGTCAGCGTAATCGCGGCGGCCAGCCCGGCCCAGCCGCCGCCGACGACGAGGGTGGTCATGCGGCGACGTGGCTGGGACGACGCAATTTTTTCTCGCGCCGCACCGTTGTCCAAGCAATCCATAATTTGCGCAAAGGAGTGAGAGAAATACGATGTTCTAACACACGAAATTTATCCAATTCAATTTCGTTTAAGGTGGCGAGATAGATTTGCGCCATGATGACGCCGCTACGCTGCGTATGGCGGTCTTCCGGCGCCAACGCCGCGAAGGCGCGTCGATAATATTCACGGGCGCGCCGGGCTTGATGCTCGAACAACGCGCGTACCGCAGGGCTGGTCTTTTTTTCGCGCAATTCTTCGGGTGTTACGCCAAAACGCGCCAGCTCATCCAATGGGATATACACGCGTTTGCGCAGCACATCTTCGCGCACATCGCGCAAAATATTGGTGAGTTGAAACGCGAGCCCCAGGTCTTGCGCATAGCGTAACGTGTGTGGATTTTTATAACCGAAAATCTCGGCGGAAAGCAATCCGACGACGCTCGCGACTTTATGGCAATAATGGGCCAGTTCTTTAAAACTTGGGTAGGCGTCGTAATCCAAATCCATTTGCATGCCAGCGATGATCTCATGAAAATGCTCACGCGCGAGACGAAAACGCGTCAATGAGATTTGTAAGGCCTGGGTGACGGGATGCGTAGGTTGATGCGCGAATAAACGATCGACCTCGGCGCGCCACCAATCGAGTTTTTGGCGCGCAATCGCCACGTCATTGCATTCGTCTACAACGTCATCGACCTCGCGACAGAACGCGTACAGCGCGGTAATGGCCTGCCGGCGTTCGTCTGTTAAAAAACGAAAACTATAATAAAAGCTGGAACCGCTACGCGCGGCCCGCTGCTGGCAATAATCATCTGGGCTCATAAGAAGTCGCATTGTTAGCCGTATACCGGCCTCTTGTCAAGGCGTCGCCAGCCCCAAGTTGCCGTATATAGCATTTTTACAATTTCCCCTATGCGCAAGCGTGGGCGGCTGAAATAATCGCCCTGTTGGCGTTCTAGGGCGTCTAAAATGGCCAAGCCCCCAGCCACGATCAGGCGTAATTCTAGGCCTATACGGCCAGGTAGACGCCCGGCGAGGGGTGCGCCCACTAACATGAGATCACGTGCATAGGTGATTTCTTCCAGCAACAAATGGCGCATAGCGGCGTCGCTAACGCTCTTTTCTATGTGGTTTTCCTCCACTCCTGCGGCGCGCATTTGCGCAAGCGGCAGGTAGATTCGCGCGTGTTCAGTATAATCTTGCCGGATATCCTGCAAAAAATTGATCAATTGCAAACTGGTGCATATCGCGTCACTCTGCCGTAAATCAAGCTCGTTGGTGCGGCCGAATATATGGAGCAGAATACGCCCCACAGGATTGGCGGAACGACGGCAATAGTCTAATACGTCGGCGCGCGTCGCATAGCGTTGCGTGGTGACATCTTGAGTAAACGCGGAAATCAAATCATGAAAATATCGCCAGGGAATATTAAATTGCGCGACCACTACGCCTAACGCGGCAAACAATGGCGCGATCCGGGAGTCCCCGGCTTCCGCTGCGCGCAATTCCAGCGCGTAATTTTCTAACATGGCTACCCGTTGCGGCGGGGTATGCGCGTCCTCATCGGCGAAATCATCGGCCGTGCGTGCGAAGGCGTAAATAATGGCGATAGGCCGTCGCAAGCGACGCGGCAATATCCACGAGGCGACCGGAAAGTTTTCGTAATGTCGGCGCGCCAAACGCAGACTGGACGCATATGCTTGTTCAAGCGGGTTATGATGCATTGGGGGAGGTTTCTTCTAAGACTAACGCGCGCGCTTGTTGCGTGATGGGTTCTATGCGTTCCAGCGGGCGCTTGGCTTGTACGCCCATTTCGACAAAACGTCGTCCGGCAGGCAGCAATCGACTATCGAACGAGGCCACGGCATTGTTATAGTGGTTCACCGATGTCTCTAGGCTGCGTCCGATTTTGCCTAAATGATCGGCAAATGTGCCCAAGCGTTGGAATAAATCTTCGCCCAATTCGCGTAATTGTTCGGCGTTTTCGGCTAACGATTCTTGACGCCAACCGTAGGCAATGGCGCGCAACAACGCCACCAGGCTGGTCGGCGTGGCAAGGATCACGCGTTGTTGTAAGGCGTCTTCCAATAGTGCGCGGTCTATGTCTAATGCAGCAGCGAGAAATTGATCGCCGGGGATAAATAACACGACAAAATCGGGCGTGTTGCTGAATTGTTTCCAATAGGATTTGGTTGCCAACTCGCGTACGCGCTCGCGCACCTTGCGCGCATGATGTTGCAATTCGGCCGCGCGCGTCGCATCATCTTTGGCCTCCACAGCAGAAAGGTAGGCATCCAATGGCGTTTTAACGTCAACGATAATTTGCCGGTTACCGGGGAGGCGTATAATCATATCCGGGCGCGACAATTGCTCATCGGTGCGCACGCTTTCTTGCGTCACAAAATCGCAGTGTTCCAGCATCCCGGCGAGTTCCACCAAACGACGCAAGGTGAGTTCACCCCACTGGCCGCGTATCTCCGGGCGACGCAGGGCTTGCACCAAATTGCGCGTTTCATCGCGCAATGCCTGTTGCGTCAGCGTCATGTTTTCAAGGTGTTTATTAAGCGCGCCATAGGCCTCTTTACGGTCTTTTTCGATATGCAGAATTTGTTGCTCGGTTTTGTTCAAGGCCTCGCGTATGGGCTTGATCATAGACTCAATCGCCTGTTCGCGTTTGCCCAGTTCACCTTGCGCTTGTACATGCAATTGTTTGAGATTTTCCGCCGCCAAACGCAAAAATTCTTCGTTGTTGCGGCTCAGCGCTTGGCTGGATAATACAGTAAACGTGGAGGAAAGTTGTTCGCGCACTTGTTCGACCGCGATGGCTTTTTCTTGTTGCGATGTGCGTTCATTGTCCAAGGTGGTGCGCAACGCGACGAGCTCTTCGCGTTGGGCGGTGTGAACTTTTTGTTGGCGCACGGTGACGATCAACGCGCCGATGGCCATGCCAACGAGTATCGCGACGCCAAACACTAAAAGCAATATGTAATACTGTGATTCCATAGGGTATCAACGGCCAGATTATGTAAAGTGTTGAATTTAAGCGAAAATAAAATGCTGTAACGGTCGAGTTAGGGCTATTGTAGCGGGTTCGGGGGAGGATTGCACCTGGAGCGGCACCCTGTGTTGTCCACCTACTATTAGACGGTGACGTAGCGTGTGCTTAGCGCACGCTACGTTTGTATTGTTGGGCGATTAGCGTCATTAACTCGACACCTTCTTAACAGCTCGTTAGGTTTTTTATTTTTCCGCCTTTATCGGTAATTTGGAAATTTTCGCCATAGGCATTATGGGTATTCAAACCCAACGTGCAGGTACGTCAATCGTCCCTGCCGAAAACGATATTCGCCAAAATATACCGGCAGGCCATAAAATTTTAGAAAATCGCTGTCTGCAAAATTGTCGATACGATATTGATAAGTGACATCACCGCCATCGGGGCCGATACGCTGGTGGGGAGCACCGAGTAGGCGTTGCACTTCTGTTGTGGTGATACCTAAGGCGAGGCCCTTGCCCGAAATAAAACGGTTTATGTGCTCTAAATGGCATTTTGCAGGGGCGGCCTCGGTTGCGGTTGGCTCGACAATAAATTCATTAAAGCTTCCTTGCACATCTCCGTTATGAAATACCAATGTGAGCCGTTCGCGTCGTGACATGTTGTCACAGCTCACCTTTGGTAGCGGTACGTTGGGGCTCGCGATTGCCGCCCAATGGCCTAATACTTTTTTCGCGCTTGCGGGTTCATGCAAAAAAATTTCGCTCATTGAAATATCTGCCGCCGGGGGTGGGTTTGGCGCGGCAAATAATATACGGTGATAAATTCCAGAAAAAATAATCGTCGCTATAATCCAACGCATGATTGAATACCAAAACATTGTTAGGTGACGGTCAGAAAATTCCCACTTTGACCAATCAATGCAGAAAAACAATCGGCAGTATAATTTCCCAAAACTCCAATACAACCGAGTGTGCCCGGTATTCCACCGCCGGGGTGTATGCCTGTTCTACGCGCGACCCAAAAGCGGCCGTTTGGCGCAATTAACAACGATCCGTCAAATGTCCAATTCATATTATGTCTCCACATCAATCGCGGCGGATACAGTATAGTGTGACAGTAAGGAAAAGGGCAACCACATCAACATATGGGTAAATGACTTACTCGATTCCGCGTGGAGCCATTTATTGATATAATCGCGCTGCATAGTTACCGGCTGTGTGGCGATATGGTGTGTACTAAGATATTTTGTTTGTTTTATAATGTCAAACGTAGGGCGCGACACCGATCTCGTGTGTTGAGTATGCAAGTAATATTGCTTAGGTATCGAGGTGTGTAATGAAGTTTGCAAAATTTAGAAGACTGAAGAATCAGCCATCGTCTCAGACCTCACCCCCAAAGGCCGGTGTTGCGAATGCAGTTTTTGTTATTGTGTTTACGATGATGTATTCCGCAACGGCGCGATCAGAACAGGACGCTTCGATATCGGCTCCAACTGCAAATCTGTGCGCCACGATTGCTTGGTGTGCATTTACGGCAAGAGAATCGAAATGGCCGCCAGCTTCAAAAAAAAAAATGATTATTTTCGTGCCAATAATACGAAGTATTCGATAAACATTCCCCGTAACATAGACAGTATCGACATTTTTACAGGTGGTTTTTTTTCGGTAGTTTTGAAGCAACATAGACTAAGTATTTCCCTCGAAAATATGTTACCTATAACGAGCATCTTTGAAAAAAGTAATTGTAGGAAAACCGCTTTTGAGTTTTTGGATATTATTTTTCGCTATGATCTCACTCAATCCCCACCTACTCAAGTTTGCGATGCGATGTTTTGGCACGCCGCCGCGATGACGAAGAGCTCTCTTCTCTTCAAGGATGCACATAATGCCTCCATCTATAGAAATGGATCCTTGGTCGTTTACGCAGTTGATACAAAAGGCGATCCGTTCAAACGCGTCACCTTTGCCGTAGACTTGAATGAGCCTGCGCGTTATTTGCAAATTCTTGATGATGGTGTTCAAAAGGAAGTCTGGGATAATGTTATTTCAAACATTACCTACCTGGGTAGATGATGGAGGATAGTATCTGTGGTGTCATATTCTGATAAGCGAAAAATAGGAGATTTGTTGTTGGTTTTATTAAATGACAATGACTTTGCCATCTATTCCGACAAAATAAATGAGAAAACTATAAAATACACCGAAGATCTGCTTGCGCGTCTAGTATTCTGCAACCAAGCCACGACAGCGCTCTTTGCGGGTATAAAATGTATCCCAAAATCTACAAATGTATACGGATGGTTGTTGTCATGCGGGTCATCGGTGTTGGATTCAAGGGCGATAGGCTGCTCAATTTCCCATCGCTTCTATCGTGAGTATGGGGTTAAACGGTTCATTCAATTCAGGGATCGCCTCAAGCGTTTCACGGATTTTGCCGTCGATTTTCATATAGTGCAGTTCCGTTTCTAGTTTCCCACGTTCCGCCAAACAGCATAAAAGCTCCATGCTATAAAATCCGGTATTCAAAATTTTATCGCCCATAATCGCTTTCTCAAAATTCTTGAATCGGGCGAATGCCATGAATGCCTTATTCACCGCATCTTCTTCGCAACGCCCCATCGCTTTGGCAGCAAGATGTGTAAACACAGTGCCCCATTCGCGCTTCGATAATGGGAGTGTCGGCAAAATACGAATTGGCACTTTGGTCTCCATCATTTTTTCGCCACAAACCGCCGATCGTACCTCAAGTTTTTCTAACGCGCGAAGCGCCTTGGCATGCGCCAGAAATACAACTTCCTCATTACGAATATTAGATGAATCTGTCCCTTGCGCATTTTTAGTATTATCTTTTGGTTCGCCCGCTGAATTTACACTAGGCAGAGTCAACGCTACAAATGCAATCAATATTTTAATAACCGCAACCATTCATCACCGCCCGCCAGAATTCATGTTCATTACCAGAATGGTGTTTATTGTATTCCTCAAACGCTATCATTCTCACGCGATGACGAACGAAGCTGGGCACAGACACCATAGCCTGTGACCATTGGAACCAATCATATTGGCTGATTCCCCAGGCAGCCGACGACGGCTTTTTTATACCACCATTGCCAGCAAAAATCTCCACCATGACACTAGTACCTATGAGCGCTGTTAACATGGTGCCCAGTTGTTGTATCGCTTTTATTTGATTGATCGCATCCACGCTGGACTGATCAAATGAAAGGCCTTTGATTTCTGGGCATTGCATAGAGATTCCTCCCTGTTTTATGGATATTTTTTTAGTTTCCACTATTACCACACTCTTGCGATTAGCAGATTAGCATCGTAATTACCTGTAGTCAATCCAGTTTATTGTCACGCTGGATACGAATGTTTTAACGGCATTGACGCGTAGCAAATTGGCAAAGTGTCAGTTTGGCGGGAGAGGTTCGTTGCACTCAGAGTTATACTGCAATCGATTTATGTGTTTAGTACGCTGTTGCTACTTGGCGACAATAAGAGAGATAAGTTTCATACGTCTTTCTTTACGTGGACCTTTCCATAGCCGAATATTTCGCTATAATCGACCCATCTACATTTGTTTCGCCGTTGCTGGCGTTGTGCTGATGCGCGTGCATAAACTCAAGGAGTGATCATGAATAGTTTTAGATTGATTCTAGTAACAGGGCTTATTGCGCTGGGGGTGTCCGCGTGCGGAGGCGGCGGCAGTAGCGGCTCATCTGCCGACGCAACGACGAAAGCACCGATAGACGCGAAAATCAAAGGCACCATCGTCGGTTTAACGGACGGTAGCGCAGGCCTGACATTGCAATTCAATGCGGGTGGCGATAAAACGTACACCTCGGCGGGTGAATTTGAATTCGATAATACATTGACCACCGGCAAACCCTACCGAGTGACTATCAAAACACAACCCGTGCCGCCCGTTGTTGCGGAGGGCGCGACGGCACTTCCGGCCCAACGCTGCGGCGTCGCCAAAGGGCGAGGCGTGGTGGGGTATGACGACATCACCGACATCGTCGTAACCTGTGAAACCGAAACCCTGACGCAAGTGAATGCCCACGCACAAGCGGAGGCGAATTACAGCGCCCCGAAGGTCATCTTCGATGACGCGGGCGACGGCCTCTCGGTGTGGCAGGCGGATGTCGGGGATGCGAAGCGCTTGATGGTGAGTTTGTATAATCAATCGGCAACGGAAACAACCAAGAGCTGGAAACCGGAAACGTATTTAGACGAATCCACGCAAACGGGTGCGTGGTCGTATATGGACAACATTCAGTTGGCGAAAAGTGCAACCGGTTATGCCGTGGCGTGGGTGATGCCAGGAACAGACAACGTCAAGCAATTACATACGCGCGTGTATGTAAAGAGTCCGAGTGGTTGGAGTGATAAAACATCGCACATCACCGACGCAACCGACGTGACCGCATACACGCTGGCGAGCAACGGTGCGCAGTATATGATCGTGTGGCAACAAACGGATTTCTACGCGCAGCTCTACACAGACGCGTGGCAGACGCGACAATTGGCCGCGACGACGCCCGTCTCCACGACGCTGACAGACAAAACCGTCGTACCGGTGCTGGCGGGCAACGCGGAGGAATTTCGCCTGGCGTGGAATATCAACGAAGATATTGATAACGGCATGGGTAGCACGGTACAACGGCAAGCGATTCATACCAGCAGTTATCGCTTCGCAAACAATGCATGGGACACTTTGAACACCTTGGTGCAGCGTGTGGACAACGGCGAGGCACCCCGCCTGGTGGTCAACGCGACGGGATTCGCGCTGGCGTTTCAATACACCAGCACCTTGGACAACGAGCCGATCAACAACCTGCAAGTGCTGCTATCGAGCGTTTCTCTAAAAAAGGATCAAACCTGCAAAAGCGACAAAGGCCGCGCCACCGACATTCAATTGATGGCGGGCACTGCGGATTACCTGCTGGCGTGGCGCGACGCAGCGGACGGCTCCGTCAACACCTTGCGTTGCACGGTGACGGCGAGCAAAAAAGTTCTACCGTTGCCGGGTCTGAGCGACGGCCCCGCCCTCCTCAACACCCTCACCGCGACCACCGACGGCGCGACGCACAGCGTGGCCTGGCAGCAACCAGCGGCGGATCTATCGCGTGGCGTTTATACGGCGACGTTTAATGAAAGTAAATTACCAAACTGGACCTACGCCCCGCAAGGCCCACTCCCCGCCGCCAGCGCCACGCTGGTCGCGTCGGGCGCGACCTTTGCGCACAGCGCGTGGGCGCAATGGGACGACGGTAAAAAAACCTACACCCCGCGCATCTCCACATGGGATACCACGAATACAAAATGGAACGACGCAATAACTCTCACCCAAACCGCGCAAACGATTGCGCCTAAAAACGTGCGCATGATCGCCAACGACCACGCCGAACGTTTGGCCGTGTGGGAGCAACCGCTCGTTAATCCATCGGACGCTACACTTAAATCCGTCGTCTACGCCAGCGTACAAAACAAGGGTGCGTGGGGCACACCGGAAATTCTCCCGGGTAAAATTGAAGACACCCGCATCCTCACCGACGGCGACAGCCTCGGCGTCGTGTGGTTAGATCGCAGCGTAGACAACGGCGGCCTATGGACACGGCGTGCCACGCGCGGCGCCGATGACACCATGGCCTGGCAAAACGCCGAAAAAATCCTCGCCCTCACCGACCCCGCCACGCTGGACATGACCACCCTCGCCAGCGCCAGCAACGGCCGCGGCCTGATGATCGCGTGGGTGCAAACGGCGGCCGACGCCACGCACAGCCTCACCACCCTCACCTATGAAAACAATCACTGGAACGCCGTCGAAGAAACGCAAAAGAATATCGAAACTGAAATTGCGGTATCCTCCAACGGATTAGGCTATGCCCTTGCGTGGGTCGAAAAAGTCGGCGACCTGCGCAAAGTGCGTGCACGCTTGCACGACGGAAAAACCTGGGGCGACGCGCACGACGTAGGCGAGGTCGGGCCACTGGAAATGGCAGTGGGATCAACATTACCTGCCGCAAACTTAGCGCTGACCACCAACGGCGACACCTATGCGGTGGCGTGGTTACGCACCGCGAACGGCAAAGCCGCGCTCAAAATGCGCATGAGCGACGCCCAACAATTTACCGGACTCATCAACATATTACAAAACGCAGACGGACTGGCCGCGCCGTATCTCGTTGCCAAGGGAACCGAATACGGCCTCGTATGGCAAAAAATGGTCGAAAATAACTACACCACCTATCAACGCACGTATACCTCGAATGGCTGGAGCGACGAGGCGGTACTCAATGGCCCCAGCAACGCCCCCTTAATCGGCGTGCAAAGCAATGGCGATGACTATCTGGCCATCTGGCAACTCGCGGGCGACCTCGCCTCCACGGCGAGCGCGCTGCTACGCCAAGGGTCGCCCCCCGGCGAGATTACCAGCACCAGATTCGGTGTCAGCGCCAACCGCTACACCCTGGCGTGGACGCAAACCGCCAGCGCGGCGGCGGAAACCGATGTCACCGCCCCGCAAAAACGCGGTGTATGGGCCAGGACGGGGTTTTAATCGGTAAATTGATATCGCCGTGGCTTCATCGCGCAACAGTCACGGCGACATCTACATAAAAAAGGACGGATTCACCATGAAAATCGTTTTTCAAATTTCCACTGGCAATTTGTACGTACAAACCCCAAGTTTGGCATTTACAATTCCCGCCACCAGCGGAAGAGGCGGTTGCATGAATAATGCGTCGGTTGCTTGTCAACGCACGATGAATGAGGGGCCAATACCGGTCGGCGACTACTATATCGATCCGGCGGGACTGGACGATCCCAATGCAATTGTAGACCTCGCCCGGAATTTTAATCCCAAGCATATCGCCGATTGGGGGGATTTTCGCGTAAAAATAACCTCTTATCCATCGACCAACACGTTTGCGCGCGATGGATTTTTTTTACACGGCGGTAGCATTCTCGGTTCCGCAGGGTGCATCGATGTAGGTGGCGGCGTTGTGGGAGACGAGCGCACCAATCTTCTAAAGCTAGCGATACGTGCGTCCGCTACACTTATTCCGGTCAATGTCATCGCATGAAATCGGCAACCGTCTATTCTCTTGGCTATCTGGGATGTCTTTTTCTAGTCGGCTTCGTATTCGAAAAAATATTCCCGCACAATCTCGCCTATGCATCGCTTGCCTCGTGGATGGCGGGATTTATTTTTGCGGCTTATTTTGTTCCGAATATTCAAAAAATCGCGTTGAGTTATGTCATCTATTTTAGTGTCGCGCTGATAAGTTCCGTTTTTGATTTAGGTTGGCTCGGATCGCATGACACGGCGGGATCGATTTTTTTTCCCGCGCTAGCCGCCGTGGTGTTTGTATCGCCCCTTATTGCAACACTTGTGGTAATTGCGATAGTATCGAAAGTACGCGTGCATTTTAAAAAAGATTGATGGCGCTGCAAAAAGAACGGATCAAGGGAAACAATACACAAGGAGCGACGCGATGTATTTTGCATATAATCAAATCATCCTAAAACACCACCGCGACCTGACCTGGGACGACCTGGCGCACATCGAAGCGCCGATGTTTGCCGAAGCCAAACTGCGGCACGCGGGATACGGACAAGGCATCCCATGGTATGAAAGCGTTCTTCGTCACTCCCCGCGTGGGGCGAGCAGTTTCTCAGGCGTTGGCTATCAGCGCATGACAGAACAACAACTGCGCGATGCGCTGCACCATGGCGAGTACGTGGTGCTGGTTAAACAACCGTTTCAAAGCCCACTACGCTGGCACGCCGATACCGCCCACCCTCTGGGCGGCGAATGGCGGCTGGCTCAACCGCGAAGCACAGGGCTTTTTCATTTAACGTGGGCGATCAAATGGCTGGAACAGCAACGGCATTATGCGTTGAGGAAAAATAATAAAGTAGCAGAGGCGGTAGAGCCAGAGACGCGCAGACCCCGACCACCACCGGAAGAAAAAGCGCCGGTAAAAACAAACGCATTTTCGTTTTCCTAACCAGACACAACAACCACGCAGGAGCCTTCGTGCAACAACTCATTCCCCCCATGGGCGGCAGCATCGCCGACGCCGACAACCGCTACGTCAACGCGCAAACGAACAGTCCCGACGCCACGTTGGACCACGGATTTTACCCCATTAATGATTTAGGCTTTTGGCACGGGGGTGTGCATTTTGAAGGCAACGATCCGGTGCGCGCCATCGCCGACGGCGAGTTGATCGCCTACCGCATCAACGACTTGGCGCGCGAAGGCAAGCTCAACGATAAAGACGTCAAATATTCCAACGGCTTTGTACTATTGAAACACCAGTTTCTGACCCCCAAACAAGAACCCATCGAATTTTTCTCGCTGTACATGCACCTTTTACCCGCCAAGGAACTCAAGGGCGATCAGATCGACCCACTGCCGCCCGCGTTTCTCGAATATGTCTACACCGTCGCCACCGACGAGGACGGCATGGGCCTCGCGATTTTCGACGACGAAGGCGTCAAGATCGCCGTCACTCCGCTGCACGCGTATTTAGAAGTGCTCAATGAGCATCCCGATCAACCCTGGATGCACAACAAACCGCACGCCCGCGTGCAATTCGACGGACTGTTTGAAGGCTATGCGCAGCTGCAAGGCCACGCCAAAAAAATCCAAGGCCACACTTGGCAAGTCCAGTCAAAAAACGACGCGCCGTTGAATCCAAGTACGGATCGCGGCCTCAACGTGCGTGCCAGCGACAGTGGTGATGCGCAGGTGCAGTATATCGCGCCCAAGAATAGCCGATTGCTATTCAAAAACACCAAGTCACAGACCAACCCCAAGGCCCTGGCCGATGGCAAGCGCCACGAGCTGGCAAGCGGCGGCTTCATATACAAAACAGACAAGTCGATACACTGCAAACGCATGATAGACCCCGAAGTAGTGTTTAACGACCTCACCGTGTGCAGCCCGCCCATTGCAATCAAACAAGGCCAAATCCTCGGATACCCCGGAAAATACCTTGATCGCGGGCCACTGATCCATTTTGAAATCTTCGCCGCCGACCGAAAATTCACCGACTGCCTGAGCAACTGCAAAACGCAAGCGACCGAACCCCCTGCGTTCCTCAAAAACGCCAAGGCCGAGACCCTGGGCCGCAAAATCCTCAAACTGAAAGAACGCGCCACGCTTTACGAAAAAAAGATAAAAAAAGAAAAACAACCCCACGGAAAAACCGTGGAACGCACCGTCTTCGACACCCCCAAGGGCCAAATCGCACCGGGCCGCTACGCCTACGAAGTCGGTGTACCCCACGTGACAGAAGACGGCACCACCTACCGCGAGGTCGTCTATAATCTTAGCAACAAAAAAAGCGGCTGGATTGCCGAAAACGACCCGTTTGTCGAAGCCGTTTATTCGCCTTACGATTGGAATGCCATCTGGGAGACATTGCAAGACCAAGACTTCGCCGACGACGGCTTTTGCGACGCCGAAAAGTTATTCAAAGAGATAGACAAAGACGGCGATAAACGCATCGACGCCAAGGAAATCAAGGCCGCCGTCAGCGATCCCAAGATCAACCACTGGCTCAAACACCTGATCTGCATCCACCCCACCGAATGGGACGCCGGACAAAACGGCAGCAAATGGCAACGCTTAAAAGAAGCGCCGTGGAATTTCAAAGACAAACTGGCATCGCGCTACGACCAAGCGATTGCCCACATCGAAGACATGCAATGGTGGGGCAAGGTAAAGGCAAAATGCGCCACGCTACCTGATCCGAATCGAGTGTACCATTTTCATCCGGTGGGGTTTATGGAGCATTTTAATATGCTGGCGGTGCCGTTCACGATGAACGATGCGTGGCATATTATTGATGTGGTGGCGAAGGCGGAGTCTGGTGGAGAAACCAATCCCTATGCCGCGATTAATGATGATAGGGAGTTTAGGGGGAAAGATAAAAAGGGTATTGATATGCCCTACACAGGAATTGTTCATATCGGACTTTCCTATGGCATCATACAATTCACGCAAGACGGAGGCAGTTTGGGCGTATTGCTGACCGCAATGTACCACGCGAACGCAAGTAAATTTGAAGAAATATTCGGCGATAATTTTGAAGAATTGCTGAGTGTTACGAATGCCAAGGGTGCCAATGGCGTTGAGCTATGGTGCGCGGCACCTTTCAACAAAAAATCAAGGAAACAATATGAAGATGAAAGAGAAATCGTGCCAGAAGTACGGGGTGCACGCGTGAAAAGAATTCGTACTTTCAAACCAAGTACGAACGGCCCTAATCCAATTGAACAAGATTTATGGGAAGGGGTATGGTTAGAGCGCTTTATGAAAGCAGCGACCGTAGAAGAGTTTAAGCAAGTGCAGCGGCGGTTGGCATTCGATAAATATTTTAGACATGCGCTTAAGATTTCATACCATTTTGGATTGCGCTCGGCGAAGGGAATCGCGGTTGCCTTTGACCGGTGCGTGCAACAAGGGCATGGCGCTCCGAGTGCCGAGGGCAAGGTAGGCAACGGCGCATGGCGTACCTTCGAAAAGGCTGCCATCGCATTGTATGGTGGTGTAGCGTCACATTGGATGCAGGACGAAAAACTGTTTCTAGACTCGGTTAGAAATTGCACCTCTGAGGCGGGTTCGGCACGTAAGCGCGTAGGGGAAATATTGCAGGGCAAGTTTTCAAAAGAATTGCCGATGGATGGATATGAGGTCAGTAGTTACCTGGAGTGTATTCGTGCATAAATTGATATTGGTTTTACTAAGCGTCGTGAACTATGTATTGCCAACAAGCCTGGTCGCAGCCGAAGTGCCTACATTTGTAAAGATTGACTACCCAGAAAATAGAAATGATGTCCATATTGAGCAAGTCTCTTCCAACTGGCAATTTGTCGTTACCAGTGGCCTAGGCGCGTTGGTCTCGGTATATGCGGATCAAGACCGCATTTGGAAATCCCAGCCAATTATGGAATATTTTGCCATGATGCCCTCCCTCAAAAAAGCAGACATTGACGGAAACGGCGAGATGGATGCAATACTTACCAGCTTTACCCCACACGCCGGGTGCATAGATTTCGGTGCTATCTATAGCCTCAATGGTGGAAAACAAAACTATCTTGTGCATGTAAACACCAGTTTACGGGCGCATAAAGATCAACTTTATATTGAGGTGAGCGAACGACTGCCTGACAGTGTGGTGGAGTATCACGTTGAAGATACAATAAAAGGTTGCGGGTGGAGCACAGAGTCGAAAGGTGTAATAGCGTTTGCGGAAATGCTTCGCGAACATCGCTATACCGTGTTAGGAACGGCGCAACAGGCCTTTCCGAAATTGCAAGCGCTTTATCCTAAAGCAATGGCGCTTTATAAAAAAAATCAATTGGGTTCCGCAATGAGTATGCTTCAGGAATTCTTTGATCGATATGACTATCGTAGAGTAGACCCAGAAAATAAAAATGGAGAATATACGCTTATATTGAATAATTACGGGTTTTTACTTTCGGAAAAGTACCGAGAAGAAATCGCAATCCCCGTGCTTCAGTACGTTATTAATCGCGCCCCTGAACGCACGATTACTTATTTAAATATAGCGGATGCCGAGTATTACTTTTATGACGCAAACGATCCACGTACCTACGAAATTAGGCCTGGTGTCGATATTAATCTTCCAGGAGGAGGCACAGATATTAGTCGAAATAGAAAAATTAAGGGCCATCCTGATGCGCCGATACATTATCGGAAATACCACGACCTCATGGTCGCGTCTGGAAAAAAAGACAAAATACCTCCACGCGTTTTCGAGCGGATGAAATGACGTCGTGGCCAGCAAACGAATGAAATCAACACTCAAATATCTAAAAAAACAAAGGCACCGGGAGGGCGTCATGGAAAAATTACAGTGCATCGGCTGGATACTGATTTTTGGTCTCAGCGCCTGCGGCACCGCCGCACGCGACGTATCGCAGGTGGATTACTATTCGGTAGGCGGGCAGGTAAAAGACCTGCGCGGCCCCGGTCTGGTTTTACTCATCAACGACGGCGACCGCCTCGATATCGCCGACAACGGCGCATTCACCTTTCGCAGCAAAATCGCCAACGGCAGTGATTACAACGTTGTTGCCGTTGCGCACCCGCAAACGCCGTTGCAGCGCTGCGAGGTTCATCAAGGGCAGGGACGCGTGCTCAACGCCGACATCAACAACATTTTGGTGGAATGTCTGGATGGCGCAGTGCGCATCAAAGGTCGTGTACGGCATTTAGAAACGACGGGGATGATATTGCAAAACAACGGCGGGGATGACCTGCGCGTAGACGAGGTAGGTTCGATTGAATTCGCCGCGCCGCTCCAATACGGCAAACCCTACCGAGTGACTATCAAAACACAACCCGTGCCGCCCGTTGTCGCGGAGGGCGCGACGGCACTTCCGGCCCAACGCTGCGGCGTCGCCCACGGTCGCGGGGTAGTGGGGTATGACGATATCGCCGACATCGTCGTCAGTTGCGAATCGACGCGCACCGCGCAGGTCAACGCGGGCACGCAGGCCGAGGCCAGTTACAGCGCGCCGCAAGTCGTTTACAACGCCAGTGGCGACGGCCTCGCGGTGTGGGAGGCGGACTTGGGCGATGTGCGGCGCTTGATGGCGAGTTTTTATCGCAAGACTGACACCAGCGCAATGAGCAACACCTGGCAACCTGAAACCCTCATCGCCGAGGCCCCCACGAACGGCGCATGGTCGTTTATGACCGAGTTGCAATTGGCAGCGGGCATTGCGAATTACGCGGTGGCCTGGAAGACCGCAGAGGCGCAAATCGCGGCTCTGGCCTATCAAGGTGGCGCATGGGAACTCACGTCAACGTCCCTGTCGAGCGGCAACACCATCGGCCACTACGCCATCGCCAGTAACGGTGCCAACGTCATGGCGGTGTGGCAACAAGATACGCAATTGAATGCTCGCGTGTATGCGCAAGACAGCGTGACACAAACGTGGAGTTGGTTGGCGCAAAGCACCGCCGCGACCTTGAATTTTTCGGCAGCGGAGGGCACACCGAAGTACATCACACCCGCGTTGGTTGGCAATGCGACGCAATTTCGGGTGGCGTGGAATATCACGGAGGACGTTGTAAACGAACTGAATCAATCATTGACAAGAAAGGCGGTAAAACACGTCAACTATAACTTGCAAAATAGATCCTGGGACACCAACAGCACGCTCCTTGCGCGCGTAAACAATGACATTGCGCCGCAAATTGCGGTTAACGATGTCGATTTCGCGGTGGCCTATCAAGTGACACCTAGCGATCCAGACACAAATCCATATATTATGATGAATTTGGGGAGCGTATCCGCGAGAAATCAAGGATGTAAATATGATGTCACGATACCCATCGCCGACCTCCAGTTGCTCGCCGCAGCCACCGATTTTTCGCTGGGCTGGAATGACAAAAATGGAAACATCGTGTTGATGCGTTGCGTTTTGAAAAAAGTGAAAGGGGACATGATCACCGAGTCTACGGTTAGCACGATAGACGCCACCTACCGCCCCCACACCCTCACCGCCACCACCGACGGCACCGATCATGTCTACGCGTGGCTGCAAGACGTGGCCGATGGCGGGGTCAGCGTGCAGACGGCGACGTATGGCACACCAAGCACTGGCGCTATTCCATGGCCAATTAAGTCACTCGCCACCGCCCCCAGCCCCACCGTCACCCTCGTCGGTCATGGCGAGGATATCGAACTCCTATCGCACACCTGGAACGCAGATAAGAAAACCTATCTACCGCAACTGAGCACCTACACCTCCGCCGCGACGAGCACCCCCGCCACGTGGAATGCGCAATCCCTCGCGCAGACCTCGCAGTCTATGCAACCGCAACACCTCGACATCGCCGCCAACGACTATCAAGAACGCCTGGCGCTGTGGGCTCAGCCGACGCTGAATCAAACCAGCGGCGCCATCGACACCCACACGCTATATGCCCGCATCGAGGCCGCAGGCGCGTGGCAAGCCCCCGTTGTCATCCCCGCCGCGCGTGACGATGCGCTAATCGTCACCGACGGCGGCGACCTGATCGTCGTGTGGCTCGCACGCGATGCCAACCCCGGCCTGTGGGCGCAACGCTATGACCGCGTCGGCGCAAAATGGTTAGACGCCGCCAAGGCGCTGGACCTCGCCTTCGCCGACGTGCCCAACGCCGAAGACCTCGTACTTGCGCGTGGCGATCGCGGGGCATTGCTGGCGTGGCGGCAGATGAAAATGAATAACACGCAAGACGTGGTCGCCGTCGTCTATCGCGACGGCGCGTGGACGGCGCCGCGCGTCATCGACACCGGCGTAGAACCCGTGCTCGCCGCCGCCAGCGATGGCGTGGGCTTTGCGCTCGCGTGGGCCAAAAAATCCACCGAGGGCCGCCGCCAAGTGCTCATGCAACGCCACGACGGTCAGACGTGGGACACCCCGCGCGCCATCGGCGACATCGACCCCGCGATAATCAACGCCAACCACACCGCGATCACCGCGCAACTCGCGCTGGCCTCCAATGGCGACAACTACACCGCGACGTGGCTACAAGAAAATATCGATAACGACAACATCTCCGTCATCTCCGTAGCGACACGCCGCTTCGATGCCACCGCCAACAACTACCAAATCGTAATTCTCGATACGCAAGCCGCGTTTTCGCAACTGCGCATCGCGGCCACCCACACGGGTTACACCGTCGCATGGGTTGCGGCTAACGCATTGCGCGCGCGACGCTCCACATCCAACGACGGCACCCAATGGAGTGACCCCACGACACTGGCCACGCTCACCACCGATACCGCCTACGACCTGCGCAGCGACGGTGACGGCTATCTCGCGGCCTGGCGGCAAGACGGCAAACTCCTGGGCACGCAAATGCGCGGCACGGACGCGTGGACGACCGCCGCTGAAATCTCCAATGGACTCCACGTCACCGCCAGCGCCATTGACGCCCATGCGCAACGCGCCCACGCCGCGTGGATCGCACGCGGCGTGACGACGGCTGCACAAGGCGGGTGGGCCAAGACGGGGTTTTGATCATGCGTGTAGATAAAATCGCAGTTCTTTTGGCCATTGCAGCGAGTGGGTTTGGGGTATCCGCTGTCGGCGCGGATACCCTGGCGCAAAATAATTCGATTGCGCAACTATGTGCGGAGTCCCCCTGGTGCTCATTCATGGCGAAAAAAGTGGATTGGCCAATCCCGAAAGCAGTGGGCAACGCATTTGTCCCTTTTTCTTATGGCGGGTTTCGCATCGCCGTCCCTCGTGAAATGCACAATATCGAACTCTTGTGGGGCGGAATGTACGCGCTCGATTACGGAAGGTACAAAATCTTGGTCTCCACCGAAAACACCAAAGACATCGTATCGAATGCCGCATCCATAAAATGCGAATTTGATGTGCAGGAATTTCTGCATTTTTTTTACGAAACATCGACAAAGGATGCGGAACCCATCGACGAATGCGCACGATTCATCGCCCACGTCGCATTTATCGAAAAACGATCCCCTCGATATAAGAATGCCAACAACATCGTCATGATGGCGCATGACGACTGGACTGCCTATGTCATCAAACTCGACTCGGAATCGAATGTGCGGCTAGTAACTATTACGAATCGCAACGCAAAAGATCGTTACATAAAACTCACCGATAACGGCGCGCCGGACGAAGTGATAAACGCTATTGTCGCGGGTATTGTTTACAAACCGGAGAACTGACATGCTCACTTATCACGAAAAACACGACTTGGCCAAGCTGCTGGCGCTTATCATGCACGATGACGAATTTATCTATCATGCTGATAAAATAAACGATCAAACCGTGATTGCGGTTGAGCGACTTATCATGGATTTTCAAGAATGCAACCGAGCGTCTGCTGCATTTCTCGCCACGATAAAATGTGTCCCTAAATCATCAAATATATATGGTTGGATTTTATCTTGTCTTCCAGCAATTACGGATTTATGGCGTACTCATAACGATATTTTTTACACTAACATGTTATGCTCTACCGCCATAATTTTTCGAAAATCGGACATCAAGGCAACCCTTGTATTCGGACGTTAAAAGGCGTGTGGGCCAGGACGGGGTTTTGATCATAGACTGAACACGTTGCGATCCCTGCGCAGGCGGGGATCACGCGACATAACCTAGTGACGCCACAAGGAGCAAGGCGATGTACCTAACGGAATGGAGCCTCATTGTTAAACACCACAACGACGTCACCTGGGACGACCTGGCGCACATCGAAGCGCCGATGTTTGCCGAAGCCAAACTGC
>CAKKRP010000144.1 GCA_919902765.1 Gammaproteobacteria bacterium
GCTGCCCAAAGTGCCGGCGCCCGATGCGGATTCCTTACAAGCGGCGATTACGACGGTAGCTCAGCGCTTGCAAGACAACGACACCGCGCTAAAAACCGCAGCGCAGGATTCGTTTGGAAGGTTGTTACAGGCGTTGAGTAGTGAGCAAATTAAAAAGAGTGTAGAAAAAGGGGCTGCCAAAGTAGGTCCGTTTTTAAAGGCCGCTTGGTATGAGGCGTTTGAAGAAAAACATGCGCAGCTTACGGCGTATCACAACAAAGGTTTTCTAACCCGCGATTTTCGCGATTTGTATAAACGGCAATTTAAGACAAACTCTACGGGTGAGAAATGAGCGATAGATTTGGAGTATTTTTACTTTTGGCGGCCAACGTTTTTTTTGCCGGATGTTCGATGCTGCCGGCGTTACCGGAAGTCCCGTTTCTCAAAGACGGCATTTCGATCAGCGTAAAAGCGGAAAAAGATTTAAACACCTTTAACCGTGAGCCGCATACCTTGGTGGTGGTGGTGTATCAATTTTCAGAGCAAGGCACGTTCCGGGCGATGTTGGAAGATCCCGCAGGCGTTGCAACCTTATTGGAAGGCGGCATCTTCGATAAAATAGTGTTGGCGAAAAATAAACTGGTTATCCAACCTGGTGATAAGAAAAAATACTTTGTAGATCGAGTTGTCGGTGTCAGATATATAGGCGTGGTCGCGGGTTATTATATACAGCAACCCGGTTCAATAGGAAGACTGATCCCCTTTGAGCGCAAATCTAATATGATCTATTTCTGGAGGCTGTTCCAAAGTGATCCGTCGGAGACGCGCTTGGAATTGATGTTAGGTAAAGACGGCATCATCGGCAATATAATTTAGACAACGCAATTGTGCTGGTAACGCGGCGGGCGGTGGCAAGGAGAATCGGAGCGCAATATGAAAACGATAGGCCCAATACATTGGCATGAAGGGTTGTTTTTACGCCCTCAGCATTTTCAACAACAAGACCTCTTCTTGCAGAATCGCTTGCATGAAGTCGCCTCGTTAGTTGGCCGGAATTATTGGGGAATAGAAGCATTGCGCATCGCCAATGCGCGTCTCGCGGCACAGGTATTCGAAGTGGAACACTGCCTGTTGAATTTCTCTGATGGCGCCTATGTCAATTTCCCGAAAAACGCGTTCATGTTGGCGCGCTCATTTGAAAGCGTCTGGGCCCCCAATTCAACGCGGCTGCCGGTCTATCTCGGGCTGCGTACTTTGCTCGAACGGCAGGATAATCTAACTAAAACCTCTGAGCTGACAGCGACGGACCACGCGACACGCGTGAATCAACGTCGTTTTGCCGAAACCTCCGCCCACAATAACGTACCCGACCTATTTGTCGCAGACGGAGGCGAAGCGATAGCTACACTTACCTATAATCTTCAATTATTTTTTGGTAAAGAAATCGATGATGCGGTTGAGTTTGAAAAAATTAAAATCGCGGAAATCGTGCGCAACGGCAGCGAAATACGTTTGGCGGAAGACTATGTGCCGCCGGTGATGAAGATAAAGTCTTCGCCTTTGTTACACAAATGGTTACGCGACATAAAGGAGCAGTTGACGAGCAAGGCGCGCGAATTGGCCCTGCACAAAGGCGATAGATTGAATGAACCGGCCTTGGGTCAGCGGGAATTGTTTTATTTGTTTGCGCTGCAAACGCTCAATCGCATTGTGCCGTGGTTGCATTACAACATAGAAGAAGGCGAGGTCGCGCCCAATCTTGTGTATATGCAGTTATTGCAATTGGCTGGAGAGTTATCGACCCTGTCGTTTAAATATGATTTGTTAGGCGCACACGCCGAAGGCAATGAACCCGCGTTAACCCCTTATGATCATTTATCATTGGCTACTTGTTTTCGTCGTGCAATCCGCGTAGTCGGCGCGATCATGGACGAAATCACCGCCGGGCCGGATTTTGTCGCTGCGATGGTGTTTGACGGCACCTATTTTTATTCGGACGTGAATACACGTATTTTTCAAGGCCAGAATCACTATTACTTGCATGTCAAAGTCGATATGGATGCCGAGCAAGTGGGTCAATTGTTAGGTTCCTACGCGAAGGTCGCGTCGCGGGAATTGTTGCCCATTTTGGTGGCGCGGTCATTGGCGGGTATACCATTGGAATATGTTACAACGCCACCCTCAATATTGCCGCGCACAGGGCGTAGCCACTATTTTGAAATTGTTACTCATGCCGATGTTTGGACTTCGGTGAAAGAAATGCAAAATCTTGCGGTATATTTGGATAATCCGCCGCAGGATATGGAAATTGAATTGATGGTGATTTATGGCTAATGCAAATGCGGCATTTACGGAATTATTCGCGCACGTCTTCGCCTATATTCAAGGGTTGCGGCGTATCGGGGCGCAAATACAACCGCCGTTCCAGGAAGTGCGGAAGCGTGTCAATGCCTTGTTGGAAGACAGCGCGGCGCAAGCGCGAGAAGCGGGCGCGGATCCACGTGATTTTGATGATGCGCGATTTGCCGTATGTGCGTGGGTGGACGAGACCTTAATGGGGTCGCCGTGGAGCGCGCGCGAAGAATGGCGGCGCAATTTGCTGCAAAGCGAATTGTACGGTGTGACTAACGCCGGCGAGGAATTTTTTGAGCGCTTAGGCCGCATTGCGCCCGAACAAAACAATGTGCGCGAGGTGTATTACTGGTGTTTAGGTTTGGGATTTGCCGGGCGTTTTTGCAATCCGGGTGACGAACTATTGTTGACGCAACTTAAAAAAGCGACTCAGCGGCAACTGTCAAAAGACGGCGTAGTGCCGGTGGATTTTAAATCGCGGATGATGTTTGATGTCGCCTATCGCGGCTTGGGCGATGTCAGTGGCAGAGAAAAAGTTGAGCAACGGCGCTGGACGCCTATGCGTTTGGTGCTGTTGGTAACCCCGCCGTTCATGATTGGAGTTTTATATTTTGTTTATCAACTCGTTCTGAGCGGCATAGGCAATAATGTAGTCGCACGCTTAGGGGGTGGCTAGTCATGGATTTTTTACAAAAGTTCTGGAAAGCGATTTTAATAGTCTTGGCGATCACGCTGATGATCGTGCTGATCTCGTTCCTTGCCTATGTGATGCAATGGTCTTTAGGCAAAGTGTTGTTGGTAATCTTAGCGGTAGGATTGGGCGTATTTTCACTGTGGGGCGGTTATCGCCTGTGGCGCTGGTATAAAACGTATTGTGCGGAAAAAGAAGCGAATGAACAGGCCTCTCCGAGCGTACAGCGTAAATTTTCAAAAATCGAGGCGGTGTTTAAACATGCGGTCGCGCGCATAAAAAAGTCAAAGTTACGCGCAAAAGGCAATCCATTGTATGTGTTGCCTTGGTATTTATTGATTGGAGCCCAGGGGGTTGGTAAGACGACGGCGCTCAAAAACAGCCGGGTGTCAATTCCGCTTTTAGAAGGCGCGTTAGCGCCGGATCCGGCGGATGACCTCGGTCAGTGGTGGTTGATGGAAGAATCTATCGTCATAGAATCGCCTTCCCGTTATATATTTGAAGACGATGCGGAAAGTCGCGCCGAATGGCAGCGCTTTATGGCGATGTTCAAAAAATATCGTCGTTGGCAACCGCTAAACGGTCTGGTAGTCGCGTTGCCTGCCGACAGATTGTTGACAGCTCGAGTCGGCGATTGGCATCGCGAAGCGGAAACGTTGCGCTTGCGCATTGCGGAATTAGTGAAAAATCTTGGTGTCCGCATACCCGTGTATTTTATGGTCACGCAAATTGATCGCTTAGCAGGCGCGGTCAAATATTTCGAGCGTTTTCCGGAAAGCGTGTTAAGCCAAGCGATGGGGGTTTTGGTACATGAACAGTCGCAATCCGCCGATATCGCTGCACAAGTAGACGCGGCAATGCGCCAAGTCACCGGCGCGTTGAATCGTATGCGTAACGGCATATTGGCGAGTGCCTCGCCTGAAGATATACGCGCGAATGAGTTGGTGTTTCCGGAAGACGTTGCAGCGGTCGGGCGCGCGCTAAAACAAATCGCCGTGCGTGTTTTTGATAAGAATTTTTACGAAGAGCCACCCTTGTGTCGCGGTATTTATTTTACCAGCGGTCATCAGGAAGGCTTGGGCGTATCGACGTTTGAAAAAGACCTTCCAGCGGGAAATTTATCGGGCCCTGCAAACGCGCAAGAACGCAGCTATTTTTTACGTGGATTTCTTGGAACGGTGCTAAAACAAGAAAAAACCGTGGCGATTCCGACCAAACGGGCGGTCGCCATGCAAACGCTACAACACAACCTCGGTTTGGTCGCGTGGGTGGGCGTGTGTATTCTACTGGGTTTGGCGATGACGGGTTCTTTCTTTGCTAATCTGCGCGTCATCAACACCGTCGCGCAGGAATTACCCAGCGACCTTGCGGCGAAAAATAAAATCGATGTAGAACTTGCCAATTTGAGCGCCATCAGAACCGCAGTGATGGCGATTGAAAAGGCGAACCAGGATTCATGGTTGACGCGTACCTTTATCGGTCAAAGCAAAAGCACCGGTAAAAAAATGGCCGCCGAGCACAATCGTCGTTACAACCGTCTAATCCTCGAAACTTTCGAGCCCGCTTACGGCGGGGCGATGGATGATGTAGTCACGGCCGGCGATCCAAGTCAATTGGCGAATTATATTGATTTCATGACACGACGCATCAAACTGGCCCAATTGGCCCAAGATGGCGATGTGGATTTAGCTAAGCTGTTGGCCAGTTATCAACCCAATACAAAAGTATTCCGTCAAATATTGCAGTTGTCTAACGAGGAGATCGAATCTTCCGTCGCGGCGGGCTACACATCCTACATCTATTGGTCGCCGGATAAACAAAATGAAAATCTAATCAAGCAAGAGCGTACTCGGCTCGAATCGCTGTTAAAAAATCCGGAAATCGGGTTATCTTGGCTTATTCAATGGGCCAATATGCAGCCGACGATAGAAGATGTAACGACGCGCCGCTATTGGGATGTAGACGCGACCGGCGAGCGTGCGGCGAAAGTGCCGCGCGCGTTCACGCCTGAAGGATGGAACACAATACGGGATTTCTTAGTTGAGGTCGAAAAAGTTGTCAATGATAAGGACGTTTTAGCGGAAAACAAGAAGTCCTTTATGGCGGAGTATCGTGGGCTATATTTTCTAGCTTGGCGTGAATATATGGCCAAATTTGATTCTGCCGCGACGGCCTTTATCGGGAAAGACAAGCGCCAAAAAATGGCAGTGTTGATTACAGGAAAAGATACTCCTTATTTGAAATTCATGAATGATCTGCCGACGGTGTTGGCGCCGGTTTTGGTCAAAAATGAGGATGAAAAAAATAAAAAGGGCGAGGAATTGGAACCCGATCCTAGTTGGGTCGAATTGACAATTCAATTTGCAAAAATGAGCAGTGCGGAGTATCAGGAGCAAGCGAAGGGTGGCAACAAGATGGTTGCTAAACTCGTCAAGAAAGGCGCTAGTATGTTAGGCAGCGCGGGAAAATTGGCCTTAAAAGCGACCAAAAAGAAGAAGAAAAAGGAGGCGACAGAGGATCAAATATTGACGGTTGTCGCGCGTTATCAAGAAAATATCGGCAAGTTGGGTCAACAGACAAAATCCAATCCAGCGTCATTTGAGATGGCGAAAACCGCCTTTGCGGAGGCGGGTACAGTCGCGGGCGAACCGCAGACCGTTCCCAATAAACTCGATTGGGATTTGCAGCAATTGGAAGAAATGCTCGGTGAAGGCGATGCCGAAGAAGATGTAGTGTGGAAATTTTTGCGGCGTCAATTTGAATTGACGTGGGGTGTGGTGCTCGAACGTACCGCTCAACATTTACAGCAAGTTTGGCAGGATGAGGTTTTGACTGCGGGCGATAATTTGAGCGGTTGGGCGAAAATCGACGCATTGCAGGGGGAAAAGGGCAAGGTTTGGGAATTTCAAAACAGCCATTTGGCGTCATTTGTGAAAAAAACCCGAGGCGGTATGGAAATTAAGCGTTTGTACAACACCGGGTTCGCGTTTACGCCGCAAATGGTGCGTTTGCTAAGCAATGGAAAAGTAGGCGCCGGCAGCGGCGGCGGCCCGATGACTGTCAATGTAGGCGCATTGCCCACAGGTGTAAATCCGGATGCGGATGTAAAACCGCATCTGACTAAATTGGTTTTGCAGTGCGGTGCAGGCAATATCGAGCTGGATAATTATAACTATCCGATACAGAAAAAATTTAACTGGAATCCGGCGGATTGCGCGGATGTCGTTTTACAAATTTATGTAGGCGACGTGGTGTGCGAACGCAAATACACCGGCTTTAACGGGTTTAACGATTTTATGAAAGATTTTCGCGGCGGACCGAAGACCTATAGAAAAGAGATGTTTCCGGCACAAGCGGGCCGCTTGGCGGGCTACCGCGTTAAAAGTATCACCGTAGGGTATCAATTTTCAGGGCAGAGCGGATCGGGTGGGGGCGGCGCAGTGAAAGGCCCGACCGAGGTGCCGGAACGTATGTTGGTGTTTATTGACTGAGGAAATAATATGAGCGCAGTTGCAGACGCGGTAAAAAATATTGTGCAGCCTTTTCTTCAGGCGGGTGCGCCTATGGGCGCATCGGCGCGTTATGAGCCGGAATATGAATTCGTCGAACAAGAAGTTGCAAAATTAGGCGGACTAGACCCTAATAGCGTGCAATGGAAGGCGGTTGCGGCGCAGGGCGCGACGGTGCTGACTACCAAGTCGAAAGATTTAGCGATTGCTTGCTATGTGACGATTGCATGGTTTATTACCGATGGCGCGCCCGGATTGGCGTCCGGACTAGAAGTGATTGCCTGGATGCTCAATGAACAATGGGACGGTTTGTTTCCGGAAAAAAAACGCTTGCGTGGACGTATTGCGGCGCTACAGTGGTTTGCGACACAATTGGAACGTGAATTGAGTCAAAAGAAGCTAACAAAAAATGATGCGGCACTCGCCAAGGTTTGCGCTGAGCGTTTGGAAAGCATTGGCGAGAAGGCGCGAGTGTTGTTGGCCGACGAAGCGCCGAATTTTGCAATTTCTATCCGGGCATTAAAATCCGCATCCGCTGTCTCCGTAAAAGAATCGCCGCGCCCAGAAGCCGGGCAGCAAACGCTAGAACAAAATGACGCCGCCACGACCGCAAGCGGCGAGTCGGCGGGCGCTGCAATGAATGGCAAAGGTGGCGCTAGCGTGAGCATTTCTACGCCTTCGGATGTGCCGAAGGCATTGCGCAGCATACAAGACATGTTGCGACAGACCGCCGGGGTCTTGTTAGCGCAAAAAATTGAAGACGTACGCGCCTATCGCTATGTGCGCGTCGCTGCATGGTTGAATATTGATAGCGCACCGCCGCATCAAAATGGGTTGACCGGTCTGCGGCCGGTCACCGGCGATGTGCTGGCAAAATGCCGTAATTATCAAGCGCAAGGCGATCATCGCAGTTTATTGATCGAAGTCGAAAATGCGCTCGCGCGCACGCCCTTTTGGTTGGACGGCCATCTTATGAGCTACCAGGCCCTCGGTGCGCTAGGCGGGGGAGGCAAGGCTGCGCGTGATCTGGTGGCTCGCGAAGTAGGCCGATTTATTGACCGTGTTCCGGGCGTGGCGGAACTTAAGTTTAGCGACGGGACGCCCTTTGCCAGCGAAGAAACGCGTGGATGGTTGGAGCGTGAAGCGCAATCGACGACAGGAGTGGCGGCTGCGGCGAGTGTGCCGGTATTGATGCCGACGGCTACTATTGATACCGGTGAGGCGGACCCGCTTAAAGAAATTCGTGACCTGATTGCGCAGGGAAAATTTAAAGAGGGCATGAGCCGATTGGGAGAATTGCAGCGGCACACCGGTCCCGGTAGGCGCAGATTTTTACTGCAATTGACGCAGGCTAGAATGTGTTTCGAACAACAGCGTGTGGATTTAGCGCTACCGCAGTTGGAAGCGCTGGAGAACGAATTTGCGCAACGTAACTTGGACGATTGGGAGCCGGAAATCGCGCGTGATGTCCTTCAATTATTATTATTGTGTTATGAAAAATCGGGAGATACACGGAAAAAAATCGGACTCCGTAAGGGAGATAAGATACAGGAGTTGTATGCGCGTTTGTGTCGATTGGATCTAGCAAGCGCTATGGAAATGAATGAGAGAGTGACGTTTAAAAAATTGGTTGATTTGGCTTATGAAGTTTAACAGCGGTATCGCACCGCAATATTCGGAGGTAATTTATGGCAGGCGACAGTTCCGTGGCTCCTAAAGAAAGAATCAATATATCGTACAAGTCGGGTACAGACGGTGTTCAACAAGATGTCGAATTACCGCTCAAAATGTTGTACATAGGCGATTTTACCGGGCGTCAAGACGACCGGCCTTTGGAAGACCGCAAACCGATTAATATCAGCAATGAAAACTTTAATGACGTGATGAAAAGCATGTCTCTTGGGGTTGGTATGACAGTGCCCAATAAAATTTCCGGTAATGACGCGGATGAGTTATCGGTAGACATAAAAATAGATTCGATGAAAGATTTTGGGCCTGAGAGCATCGCGAAACAAATACCGGAAACCGCGAAGTTGCTGGAATTACGGCAGGCCTTGACCGCATTGAAGGGGCCGTTGGGCAATGTACCGGCATTTCGTCGAAAATTGCAAGACATGATAGGCGACGATAGCGCGCGTCAGAAATTGTTAGGTGAATTGAAACTAGACAGCAAAAAGTAGCTTAATCTGCTGACACGCTACGCATTCCATTAGGAGCACAAATGTATGAGTAAAACTGAAGTCAAAAGTGGTAAAACCGCAGTCGTAGCGGAGGGCGGTGTTTCGTTATTAGACGAAATTATGCATGAAACCAAGTTGAATCCCGCTGAAGAAGGTTATGATATCGCCAAACGCGGTGTCGAAATTCTATTGGGGGAAATCACCAAAGGTCAGCATTCCATAGAGCGCGTGGATAAGGCGTTGATAGACCAACTGATCGCCAATATCGACGAAAAAATCAGTCGCCAATTGGATCAAGTAATGCACCATGCGGGTTTTCAAAAGCTCGAATCCGCTTGGAGAGGGTTGCGTTTGGCGGTAGATCGCACGGATTTCAGAGAGAACATAAAGTTTGAAATCGTATCGGTTTCCAAAGACGATTTGTTAAATGACTTTGAAGACTATCCCGATATCACTAAAACCGGCTTGTATAAGCATGTTTATACGGCAGGATATGGTCAATTCGGCGGTGAACCGATAGGTGCTATCGTAGGAAACTATGAATTTACGCCGGGTGCTCAAGATATGAAATTGTTGCGCTATGTCTCCAGTGTAGCTGCGATGGCGCACACGCCTTTTATCGCGGCGGCGGGTCCACAGTTTTTTGGGTTGAACGACTATCAAAAATTACCTGACCTAAAAGACCTGAAGTCTTTGTTTGAGTCACCGGTATATTCTAAATGGAACGGTTTGCGCGAAAGCGAGGATGCGCGTTACGTGGGGTTGACGATGCCCCGGTTTTTGTTGCGCGTGCCTTATGGCAAAGACAGTAATCCTGTGAAAGAGTTTGATTATCGTGAAGATGTGCATCAATCGCACGACGATTATTTGTGGGGCAACACGGCCTTTACATATGCGACGCGCCTGACTGAAAGTTTTGCGAAATATCGCTGGTGTCCGAATATCGTAGGGCCGCAAAGCGGTGGCGCAGTGGCGGATTTGCCCGTACACACCTTCGAGGCGATGGGCGAAATCGCTAGCAAAATACCCACCGAAGTATTGGTGTCGGATAGACGCGAGTACGAATTGGCGGAGGAAGGATTCATTCCGCTGACGATGCGTAAAGGGTCGGATAACGCGGCGTTTTTCTCGTCCAACTCAGTGCAAAAACCCAAGGTATATGGCAATACTCCAGAGGGTAAGGAAGCGGAAACCAACTATAAGCTGGCGACCCAATTGCCGTATATGTTTATTATTACGCGCTTGGCCCACTATATCAAAGTGATACAACGTGAAAACTTGGGAAGTTGGAAAAATAAAAATGACCTGCAACGCGAATTAAACGAATGGATACGTCAATATGTATCCGATCAGGAAAATCCATCGCCGGCGGTGCGCAGCCGTCGCCCCTTACGCAAGGCGCAAATTGTGGTGGAGGATATTAAGGGCCATCCCGGTTGGTATACGGCCGCGATCAACGTGGTGCCGCATTTCAAATATATGGGCGCCAGTTTTACCTTGAGTTTAAAGGGCAAGCTGGAGGGTGCGGAGTAACGATGCGACTTATTTTTTGTGGCCTTTAAT
>CAKKRP010000145.1 GCA_919902765.1 Gammaproteobacteria bacterium
GCCTAAGCCGTTTGCGATTCGTGAGGCCGCCTCCAGTTCGACTCGATGGCGTTGACCGTAATCGATTGTCAGGGCGTGTACAGCGAAGCCGCGTTGCCCAGCAACCGCCGCGGTCGTTGCGGAATCCAAACCGCCGGACAATAGCACCACGGCCTTGGCGCCACTAGCGCCCACGCTCGTCGCCCCACAGATATTTGTGCAATTGAATTTGCATACGCACCGGCAAATGATCGGTCAAAATCCAATCCGCTAATTCGCGGCCTGCAAGTTTTCCATGGCTGGGGGAAAATAATACGCTGCAAATATCGTTTAAACGATGCTGCGCTAACATTTGTTTGGCCCAGTCATAATCTTCGCGTGTTGCAATTACGATTTTTATTTGATCTTTTTTTGTCAGCAGCGCGAGATTTGTATACAGATTTTTCCGCATCTCCCCCGATGAAGGCGATTTCAGGTCCATCACCTTTTCAACCCGCACATCCACACCTTCTAACGACAACGCGCCACTGGTTTCCAAAGATACGGAATAACCGGCGTCGCATAATTGCGTCAATAGCGCTAAACAATTTTTTTGCGCCAGCGGTTCACCGCCGGTGACGCATACATAAGGCGTCGCGTGCTGGGCGACTTCGGCAAGAATAGCATCGATTTCCCACCAATTTCCGCCCTGAAACGCGTAGCTTGTATCGCAATAATCACAGCGCAACGGACAACCCGTAAGCCGCACGAAGACACTGGGCCAACCTACACGATGGGCCTCGCCTTGCAGAGAATGAAAAATTTCTGTGATACGTAGGCGCGGAAGATCGGCCATACGCGCGCTCCTACGGGACGTGTCAGTGTCCTTCCAACTTCAGTTGTTTGAGCCGTTTGTCCGCTAACCGCGCGGCGGCGGAATCGGGATATTTTTTGCGCACCGCGTCCAACGCGCCTTTGGCCTTAGTCCATTCTTTGAGATCATAATGCGCATAACCGATCTTGAGTTGCGCATCGGCCGATTTTTCACTCTTGGGAAATTGCGCGATGAGACTATTCAAAGGCTCCAGCGCCTGCTTGGGTTTTTGCAACGCCAAATAGGCCTCACCCAACCAATAATAGGCGTTGTCACGCAGTTGTCCGCTGGGGTAGCGTTTTAGATATTCCTGAAAACGCGCAACGGCGTCTTCATTTTTACCATCCCGAATGGCCTCCAAGGCCTGCTGATAATCGTGTTCTTCGCCTTGCGCGGCGGGGACCCCGTCATCCGGCGCCGCCGCAGGTTCCGGCGTGGGGGCTTGTATGGCTTGCGTTTCTAATGCGTTGAGCTTGATCGTTAAGGTATTGAGCGCGATTTCGAGCGCCTGTAAGCGCCGATCAGTGTCTAAATAGAGGTCGCGCTGACGCTTTTGCGCACCTTCTAATTCATGTGTTTGTAATTCCACATTGCCTTGCAACTTGCCTGTGTCGCGTTGTAATATTTCAATTTGCTGTATGACCCCGGCCAAGCTATGACTGGAAATAATGCGCTCTAATTTGGCGATTCTATCTTCTACACTGGGGCCGGTGGGCGCGCCCGGCCCGGCCGCCGTACGCGCTACTACGGGGGATGGCGCGGGTGAGGCGCAGGCCGTAACAAGCACCGCCAGCGCGATCCATCCGCCGTAGTTTTTTAGCCGCATCTTGCCGCATCTTTACCGGCTGGTATAGCTGATAAACGCGCGGCGATTCTTCGCCCATGCGCTATCGCTATGACCTGGATCTTCCGGACGTTCTTCGCCGTAACTCACCACGGTGATCTGTTTGGCGTTGACGCCTTGCAGGGTCAATGCTTGCATGACCGCGCGGGCACGACGCTCACCGAGCGCCATATTGTATTCACGGGTGCCGCGTTCGTCGCAATGCCCTTCCAATATCACCGCTGCACTGGCGTTTGCCGAAAGATATGTGGCATGTGCCGCAATCACATTACGAAATTCGGATTGGACTTCCGAACTGTCATATTCAAAATATATTTTGCGTTTAGCCAGCAAGCCGCTTGGGTCGTCCAATTGATGTACCGAGGGGGTCGCGCTTTTTGCCACCGGCGCGGGTTCTTCGGCACGCGGGGCTTGCGCCTTAGGCGTTTCCACCGGGGGAGGTGTCTTGGGGGCGGGAGCCGCCGCCTCTTCTTTTACGGCATTGGAACCGCCACACGCGCTCAAAAACAGCACGGGTGCTATGGCCAGCACCGCCAAACTCAATACTCGCTTCATCGACCTCTCCTTTGACTTAACCCAAAAAATCAGTTTACCAAAATAACGTCAAAAAAAATATGTCGTTACATTACTAATGCCCAAACGGCGCCCACGTCGGCTCACGCACATCGCCGGCGCCGGGGGGAAGCGAAAACATTTGTTGTACCCGCCCATCTACCGAAACCGCCGACAATACGCCGCGTTGATGACGCTCATCGATCTTGGTGGTGGCGAAGATTATCATACTACCATTGGGCGCAAAGCTCGGCGATTCGTCCAGACCCGTGTCAGTGAGCACTCGCACCAACCCAGTTGCCACATCCATCACCGCGACGTGATCTTGACGGTCTTCCGTCCTATGTATAAACGTCAATAGCCGCCCATCCGGCGAATATGACGCCCGCAGATTTTGTTTACCCTCAAAGGTCAGCCGCTTTATTTCGCCACTACTGAACGTATATTGATAAATTTGAGGGCTGCCACCCTGCTCGGAAGTATATACCAAATTACGCCCATCGGGGGTCCAGGCGGGCTCCGTGTCTATCCCCCAGTGATTGGTGATGCGTTTCAGCACGCGCGTCTCGATATCCAACACATACACTTCGTGGTTGCCATCTTGCGACAATGCCAAGGCGAGTTTTTTGCCGTCCGGCGACCACGCGGGCGCGCCATTGTAGTTCATGAAATTGGCGACTAAATCGCGCTGACCCGTGGTGGTGTCTTGTACGTATACTTGCTGGCGGCGTTTTTCCATCGTGACATACGCAATGCGCTTGCCATCGGGGGCCCATGCGGGCGAAAAAATCGGCTCCGGCGACACGAACACCGGCAACGCATTCTCGGTATCCGCATCGGCGACAAACAGGGTATAACGTCCACCGCCCTTGACGTTCAGCCCTTTAGTGATATAGGCGATGCGCGTCGTAAAGGCCCCGCGCTGTCCGGTCAGGATTTGATAGATCAAATCGCTAATCTGGTGCGCGCGGTAGCGCAATTCCTTTTTACGCCCCTGCAGTGTCATTTCTTGCAAGACTTTGGCTTGATACACGTCAAACAAATGGAATCGCAAGGTATAGATATCTTCGCCTGTTTTGTCGGGACCGACGTTATACAAACGCCCGACCACCAAATTGGGCACTTCGATGACGCGCCAATTTTTGAAATCCACCGCCGCCGCGTCGTCCGGTTTTTCTAACATATCCTTGACCACGACCGGCGAAAACAAGCCGCTACGATGCAAATCGGCCGCTATTACCGCCGCCACATCGACAGGCGCCGCACCTTGACCATACCAACCAAACGGCACGACTGCGATGCGCGCGGCACCTTCCGCGCTACGCGTGATTTCGATATTGAGAGTCGCCACCGCCGGTGTCGCCGCCAGCATATATAACGCTACAAAAATTACCCGCCACATCACCGCATTATTTCTCATCAGGATTAAATGTAAAGGTAAAACTACGAAATTGCGCAAATGCTTGCGGATCGCTAGGCACCGGCAGCGGCGCGGCCTGATGCACAGCGGTCTCGACGGAGCGATCACTGAGACTATCGCCGCAACTCTTCACGATTTTGGTATCCACCACATCGCCGCCTGGAATCACCCGCACGGCCACCACACACTTTGCACCTTGCTTCCAATTAACCGGGCGTATCCACTTGTTTTCAACGCGTTCACGCACTAAACGCTGATATTTATCCACGTCCCCCTTCACTTTGGAAGAATGCTGTTGCTCCATACGCTTAGCTTCGTCTTCTAATTGGCGCTTGCGTTGTTGCGCCTCTTCGAGTTTGCGTTGTTTATCCAGAATTTTACTGGTTTCGCGTTTAGTTTCTTCGGCTAAACGCTGGGCCTCTTGCTGCTGCTGCTCGGCCTTGATGCGCTCAGCCTCGGCCTTCTTGTGGCGTTCCGATTCGCGTTTGCGTTGCGTTTCGAGTTCGGCGAGTCGATCACGTTCTTGGCGCACCTTTTCTTCAACCTTTTGTACGCGGTCTTGTTCTTGTTGGTGCTTACGATCTTCCATGCGCCGAATCTTATCCATTTCGGCCTGTACTTGACGTTCATCAACTGCCACCGCCTGCAATACTTGTAATTCTTCCGGCAGCGGAGGGCGCGGCGTCCAATCGAAACTCAGCACCAAAAAAACCGACGCCAATGCGTGTACCAGCACAGCGGAAATAAACGCCAACGGATATTTTTGTATCAAGCCTAGCATGTCATCATCGCTTCAACGGCGTCACATCCGGTTGCTCGGTGATGAGCCCCACGTTCGGCGCGCCGGCACGTTGCAATAAACTCATGGCCAATACCACTTTGCCATATTGTACTTGTTTGTCACCGCGCACCAATACCGTCGTCTTGGGCTGCACACGCAATACCGCCGCGACACGATTCACCAAGCTTTGATGATCGATAGGTTTTTCGGCATTTTCGCCGACATTCAAAAAATAATTGCCGTTTACATCGACGGTTACAATCAACGGCTCTTGCACTTCGGTTTCTATCACCTCAGAGTCGGCCTTAGGCAGCTCCACCATCACCCCTTGCGTCATCAATGGCGCGGTAATGACGAATATCACCAGCAACACCAACATCACGTCGATGTAAGGCACGACATTGATCTGCGCCATCGCGCGCCGATGTTTATCGCCCTTATTCATTTATGTACCTGGCGCTGCAGGATATTGAAAAATTCGTCGGTAAACGCCTGATAGCGCGCGCTCAACCTGTCCACATCGGAGATAAAGCGGTTATAACCGATGACGGCGGGAATGGCGGCGAATAATCCGATGGCGGTGGCGATCAAGGCCTCGGCAATGCCGGGCGCAACCATGCCTAAGGTCGCTTGCTTGGCGCCGCCCAAGGCACGAAAGGAGTTCATGATGCCCCACACCGTGCCGAATAAACCGATATACGGACTGGTCGAACCGACGGTCGCTAAAAACGGTAAATGCAGATCGAGCGCTTCGTTTTCGCGGTTCAGCGCGATGCGCATGCCGCGCTGTACGCCTTCCATGATGGTGACGGCCGCGATATTTTCTTCTTTACGTAAGCGCGCGAATTCGCGAAAACCCGCTTCGAAGATGGCCTCCAAGCCGTTATCGCCGTGTTGACGCTGGGCCTTGGCGATCCTGGCGTATAAGGCGCTTAAATCGGTACTGGACCAAAAGGTTTTTTCAAATTGTTCGGCATTGCGGCTGGCGCGGCGCACCAAACGCAATTTGGAAAAAATCACTGTCCAAGACAATAATGACGCCCCCAACAAGATGAGCATGACGCCTTGCACCAACGGGCTTGCACCCAACACTAAATGCAATATCGATAAGTCAATTCCCGTGCCCACGCATTATCTCCACAAAAATCGGGTTAGGCATACGCCTCGGCCGCATGTTCGCGGCATCCAATGTCACCACTTTAACATTTGCAGCGCATAAGAGTACATCGGCCTGATGTACCGTCTCCGCACCGTCTCCGTTTTGCAACAGAACTCGTTGGGTAAACTGTATCGCCAAACGATTGGCCTGCGCAATATCGACTTCCACCCGCAGTCGCTGGTTGAAGCGCGCCGGTTTAATAAATTCCAAGTTCACGCTGCGGACCGCGAAGATGATGCCTTGGTCGCTGATTAAGCGGTCTTGTTCCAACCCCCGCGCCCGCATCCATTCAGTGCGCGCGCGTTCTAAATAGTTGAGGTAGTTCGCGTGATACACGACGCCACCCGCATCGGTATCCTCATAGTATACGCGTACCTGCCAGACAAATGCAGCCACGTTTAGACCAGACCCTCGTCGCCAGGTTGCACCTCGGCAGCGAAAAGATCCACCACCTGCATCACGCTTTGCGGGGCGCGTACGCCAAAATGCCGATAGGCATGCGGCGTGGCGATACGCCCGCGTGGCGTACGCATCATAAACCCTTGCTGTATTAGGTAGGGCTCCAAGACATCTTCTATAGTGCCGCGCTCTTCGCCGATGGCCGCCGCCAAATTATCCACCCCGACCGGGCCGCCGCCGAATTTTTCGATTACCGTCAATAGCAATTTGCGGTCCATCATATCGAAGCCACGCTCATCGACATCCAACATATCGAGGGCGCGCCGCGCCACGTCGGCCGTGACCTTGCCGGCGGCGCGCACCTGCGCGTAATCGCGCACCCGCCGCAATAAGCGATTGGCGATACGCGGCGTACCGCGCGCGCGCCGAGCCAATTCCACGATACCGGCGTGATCCATGTCGATATTTAGGATACGCGCCGAGCGCTGCACGATGGTCGTTAAATCTTCGACCGAATAAAATTCCAAGCGCTGCACGATGCCAAAACGATCCCGCAGCGGCGATGTCAGTAAGCCCGCGCGCGTCGTCGCGCCCACCAAGGTAAACGGCGGCAAATCGAGCTTGATCGAACGCGCGACCGGCCCTTCGCCAATCATGATGTCGATCTGATAATCTTCCAATGCCGGATACAATATTTCTTCCACGACCACCGGCAGACGATGAATCTCGTCGATAAATAATACATCGCGCGGCTCCAAATTGGTCAGCAAGGCCGCTAAATCACCGGCGCGCTCCAAAACCGGCCCCGACGTTTGACGGAAATTGACGCCCAGTTCACGCGCGATAATATGCGCCAATGTGGTTTTACCTAAGCCCGGAGGACCGTACAATAACACGTGATCCAAGGCCTCGCCGCGCCCTTGTGCGGCGCCGATAAAAATTTCCAATTGATCGCGTACCGTAGGCTGACCGATGTAATCGGCCAACAGCGTGGGCCGCATGGCGCGATCTATGGGATCTTCGGGTTTTTTCTCGGCCGGACTGATAAGGCGATCGGTTTCTATCATACCGTCACCGTCGCTTGTAAGGCGGTGCGAATAATATGTTCGACGCTCATGTGCTGTGTCTCGACACCGTGCAGCATGCGACTGATTTCTTGCGGTTTATATCCCAAGCCGACCAAGGCCTGGGTAGCCTCTTGCAAGGCGCGATTCGGCCCTGCGTGTAGCGTCGGCGCACTCGCATCCACGGCCGGTAAACGATCTTGCATTTCTACGCATAAGCGCTCAGCGGTCTTTTTGCCTATGCCCGGAATACGCGTCAATTGCGCGATATCTTGCGCGCGTATACAAGTCGCCAATGCGTCGCCGGTCATCCCGGAAAGCACCGCCAAGGCCAATTTAGGGCCGATGCCGGAGACCTTGATAAGCTGCCGGAATAGCGCCCGATCCGCCTCGCTACGAAATGCGTATAACACATGCGCGTCTTCGCGCACCGCTAAGTGGGTATATACGAGCACTTCGCAACCCACGGCGGGCAAATCGTAAAACACCGTCATCGGCGCGAATAATTCATACCCGACACCGCCCGCTTCGACTAATAATGCCGGTGGTTGTTTGCTCAATAACAACCCGCGCAAACGCCCTATCATGCGGCCCCCGTTTTGATACGCCAGGCACGCGTTTGGGCGTGACACATCGCGACGGCCAGCGCGTCGGCGGCATCCACCTGCGGCCATCCCGCAAGTTTTAAACGTTGTTGCGTCATCATTTGTATATGTTCCTTCGCGGCCCGTCCGCTCCCCGCCACCGCCTTCTTGACCTCAGCCGCGCTATATTCGTACACCGGCCTATCGTGTAACGCGATTGCACACAAGGCCACGCCGCGCGCCTGACCGAGTTTGATCGCAGTGGCGACGTTGGTACGCATAAAGATGCGTTCTATCGCCACCTCATCAGGCCCATATTGCACCAGCAATTCGCCCATGCCGGTAAACAATTCACGCAGCCGTCCGCCCATTTCGCCATCCCCCAAGCGCACACAACCGCTGGCCACATAACTCATACCCTGCGCACCTATTTCGATCACGCCAAAACCGGTGATGCGCGAACCGGGGTCTATGCCTAGTATGCGCGTCACCTTCATCGCGCCATGTTTACCGGGAATTTACCTGTATTGCGCTGCGTGACCATGAACCTTCCCGGGCGGACCCGTTGTGGAGATTGCAGCAAGTGTAGCATCACTACGGGCGGAGATTAAGGACGAAAAACCAGGCCCGCGATCAGCCGTCGGAAGTAGCCGGGACGAAATCTATGGGATAGACCAGCGTAACCGCCCCAATGTCTTTAGATCCAAAGTCTAATGATTTGATTTTCATTACTATTTTCTTCTCGAATTCGGGCAAGCTCAATTCTGAAGAAAGCACCTGACAGGCCGTTACCTCGCCGCTAGGCGCAATCGTTAGTTGCACGGCGACCCGGCCGCGCCTATCGGGGTGGACACGCAATTCTTTATTAAACAATAATTGTAAGGAACCCAACACACGCTGCATCACCCAATCGATTTCCTCGGCACTACGCCCGCGTTTGCCGGATTTACCGCCGAACCCGGTTCCGCCTCCGCGGCCTTCACCGGTACCCACCCATTCGATGCGCGTGGCTTGGCGATTCGCCAACGAGACATCGCCCTTCAAGCCGGTACCCGGCAAGGTAAATTTTTCACCGCCGCCGACTTGCAGCGCCTGCTCGACCAATTTTTGGCCGTCGCTACGCTGCGGCGCGGCGCTTTTATTCAGCGCGATCACCGCATTATTCGTCAGCGCGCTGAGAACGCGCGCTTCACGCAACTGTTTTAACTCTTTGCGAAACGCCAACACGCCTTTCTTGGCGACTTTACGCCGTATCGCCGCTGTTTTATCGCTGGCGCTCGCGGCCACCGGATGTTCTACACCACCTAACGCCTCTTTTTCTTTGGGTTTGGCTTGGCCTATGGACTCGGGTTTTGGGGGCGGGAGTTGTTGCTTTTGGATCAACACCTTGGCCAAACGCGGCGGCAGGGCTTCTTGCTTTTCACGCGTCTGCTCGCGCACCGGCAACCACGGCACGATCACCCCGCAGACCACGAATACAAACAACACACGACGCCATAAACGGCGAAAACGCTCGTCCTGCTCGGGAAATAATGCGCTTAGATCGAAGGTCGCGTCATGCACCGTGGAAGCGAGGTTGATACTAGCCATCGCCTACCGCCTTTTGTTCTACGGCCAGCGAGATATTCCCATATTGCGCCTCGGCACAGGTCAACATGATTTTCTTCAGCACCTTGAACGGCAAGCGCCGGTCGCCGATGATGGTGACCGCGCCATTAAAATCGGCCCGCACCCCCTGCGGATTTTTACGCCGTTGATAATCGAGCTCGTCGCGCAAGGCTTTAATCAGTGACGCGTCGTTGTTATCCAATTCGGCGAGCGCCGCCAATTTGCGACTTTGAATAAAAACCCCCTGGTCATTAATCAATATCACTAAATTTTGCTTAGGTTTTTCTTGCGCGGTAGATTCGGGGAGTTTGACGCCGGTTTTACCGGGCAATACCTCTACCTCGCCGGTATTCACCAATAGAAAAAACACCAAGATAGTAAAAATATCCATCATCGACACCAGATTGATAGACATTACCTGCTTGGCCTGTTGACGACGCCGCTCTCGCCGTTCCTCAAATAATCGAAAACGCTTCACTTAGCGGCCTCTTTGGCGGATGGCGCCTCTCCTACCGTGACCTCGGGAAATAATTCCACCTGGCCGCGCGACGTAGCAACTACACGTGCGCTGTCCATCGCGTGTACGATATCGTCATAAAGCACGTCCGGCTCGGCGAGTATGCTGACATCGCGTTTTTGCGGATGACCGGCCTTAAATTGCGCTAGTGTTTGCGCCAAACCCTTAAAATTATAACCTTTCGCACCACGCGCAAGATGTTGCACCGCCCCCTGCCCCATCCGCACTTCGATCCCGGTACGCCGCAATATCACCTCCAGCGGCGTTTGCTCGCCGATCTCCGAGGCGCTGGCACCCAATTGCGGTAAGGACAAATCCAACACGCTGATATGCGAAAATACTGCCGTAATCAGCAAAAACGGCACCAGCGCCACCATTAAATTCATAAAGGCGGTGATGTCTAATTCGGGCGCCGCATGGGCGCGCCTACGCATGCGTGTCCTTAACATATAGGCCCCTACTTACTGGCTTGACGCGTGGCGACTAAATTGACGAATTTTACCGCAGACGTTTCGATCCCATCGATAATTTCGGTGGTTTTGGCCTGCAACATCGTATAGACCAACACCAATGGAATCGCGACGATGAGCCCGAATGCCGTGGTGTTCATCGCGACCGAAATACTCGATGATAATAAATCGGCCTTTTGTGCGGCATCGGCATGCGCCACGGCGGTGAACGCCTCGATCAGCCCCATAATCGTGCCTAACAAACCCAGCAGCGTTGCCACGTTGGCGAAGGTCGCTAGATAATGCGTGCGCTTTTCTATGCTGGGCATAACTTCCATCAGCCCTTCCTGTAACGCCGCCTCAACATCTTGCGCACTGCCATTGGCGCGCAAGCGACGCAACCCGTAGGTCATCACATGCCCTAAGGCGACGCGACCGGCGCTGATTTCTTGCACCTCGTTATATCTGGCGTCATTCAATAATGGAAAAATACGTTGCCAATACGCGATATTGGCGCGCCGCGCCTGCCATAAAAAAATATACCGCTCAATCGCAATGGCGATACCCGCCGCCATCACGAACATAATAGGGTACATAAAAACACCCCCTTCCTGAAAAAAACGTAATATCGTCGCAATACTTTCCATTACTTACCTCGCCATACAGGCAACAATTTAATGCTCGTTTACCGTCACTTTAGAGCTCCGCAACACGCTATGCAACTCTACCTTGCGTCGAAATTGATCGGGATCTATAGGAACAAGTTCTTCCGACAAGACGTTTTCCAGCTTAAATCTCGTCAAATCGGTGGAACCCGCATCCCGCCAGGGCATTACGACCATACTCTTAGGTGCTTCGCGATTACCAAACACCGTTAAGCCCTGGATATCTTGAGGGGCATCTGCGGAATGCGCGACCATTGTTACGGCGTATAATAAACCAATAAGATACCGCATAATCAAGTCCTCCGGTTAGTCTCCACTCGCATGCATGCGTTTTTTCAGATCATCCAACCATACACGCACGTCTTTATTTGAATTTTGATCCGCCGACAATTGCAAGAATCGCTCATAATGTTGCGTCGCTTTGGCATAATCCCCTAGATACAAATCGCAAAGTATGCCCAAATTGTAATGCGCATCGCTAAAATTGCCGTCAATCGCCAAGGCCCGCTCGTAGGCTTCTGCGGCAGCGGCAAACTGTCCTTGTTGACGCTTTACAACGCCTAGCATATTCAGATATTCGACTCGCGCAGGGCTACGCGCCAAGGCCTCGACTAGAACACGCTCCGCATCCTCCAAACGCCCTTGTTTTTTGTACAAGATCGCCAAATTCGCATAAGGCCCCGGATGTTCCGGCTGAATTTGCAGGATATTGCGCAAGGCCTGCTCTGCCTCTGCATCGCGATTTTGTCGCATGGCCGACACCGCCAGCGCGTATAAACGCGGTATTTCACCCTCACGCACCGTCACGCCGCCGTTATCGCGTTTCTGCACATTGGCCGTAACAACAGGCGAATTTTTTGCGGCCTGTTGCACGGGCTTACCTGCGCAACCCGCAACCGCCAAGCACAACGCCCACACCAAAAAATTAATCGATGGTCGCAAAAACTGGTTCACTGCGCTCCACCTTTGAATAACGCGCCGGTTTTAGCTTCTTCAACGCATCAAAACTACGCTGTACCCATACATCATACAACCCGTCCTTGGCGCGTTTTACATTTGCCTCATAAAGGACGATGGCCTTCTCCTCAAACGGTACGGCCTCTTCTTCCAATTGCAGGTCATATTGCTCGCGCTCGTCTTTAGACAATTTTTTCGGACGTTCCGATTCATTTATCTCGCGGCCAAACCACTGATAAATTTCCGCAACGCGATGCGTGCTGGCGGTTATCGCCTCACCAATCTCCAGCTCTCCGACTTTTGCGTAGGCGGCCAAGGCAACATCCATCGCCTGTTTTTTTCGCGCCAAACTTTTTTTGAGCGGCAAATTCAACTTGACCGCCCGAAATGCGTCAAACCGCTCGTCGGCCATGGCAATAGCGAGCCTGCTGACATCTACACGCGCCTCCGCTGATAACGTGGCGCGCCGACTGACGGCCCCCGCCAATGCGGCCTTGGTGATCTCATCGAAGCCACTGTGCCGCATAGCGCGATACAACGAGGCCAATTTAATGGTCGCTTCCAAGTGGGCGTCTTTAGGCTCCGCGAAATTTTGACGATAGAAGTCCAACGCCGCGATCACTTTGTCTTTTTTCTTTTCCCTGCCCCACAATTCCGCCGCCTGCCAAGCCGCCATGCGACGCGTTTCGATATCCTTGGCCGCGCGCGCCACTTGTTCGTATTCCAGCGCCGCCTTTGCGAACTGCCCGGTTTTCACATAGGCCAAGGCCAACTTTTCCGACACACCATTGCGTAGTTCGTGAGTCGCAAAACGTGTTCTAAAATCTTCTAACATGGCGGATGCATCCGCCCAGCGCTCTTGCTTCATCAAGATCGTCGCCGCATTATAGTGTGCGACGGGCGCTACCGACGTGCCGCCTCCTTCTTGCATAACACGCGCAAATCCCGCCGCCGCATTGGTCAAATCACCACTCGCGAGTTGTTGCTCGGCATGCTTAAACGTAATCGTCGCCAACCTCTCCCTCACTTCTAAATCGCCGCGCTTGTTCGCACTGTCGCCCAATGCCAGCGAGGCGCGATAATTCCGTTCCGCAGCGTCCAAATTGTTTTCCTGGGTGGCCACTTGCGCAACCACAATCAACGCCGCGCGGCGAATTTGCGGCGTCAATTCCTTACTTCCCTTTTGCAACAAGCCTTCCGCGACTGACTTAGCCTGTGCCGTATCGCCAAGCTCTAAGAATATATCCGCGCTATGGGCCAACACCGTAGCGACGCGCGCATCATTCGCAAAACGCTTGGCAAAACGCAATCCGGCGAGCGCCGCCTGGCGTTTCCACACCGCTTTTTGCGCGTCTTTGGCCGCTTGCCCCAATTTATCGAGCGTCACCGTGAGGGCATAACCGGCCTCGGCCGCCTTTGGATGGTCCCCCGCATCATAAGCGGTACGCAGGTATTCCTTTACAGCATCGCCATACATCCCCTGCTCAAATAATATCTCGGCAAACAGAAAATTTATCGCCCCAACATCCGCTGCGTCGCGAAACCAGGTCAAATAATTTCGATACCACTTAATCGCTTCAACGCTATGTTCTTGACGATGCGTGGACTGGGCTTGGGCATGGTGGTAGGCGCTAAGTTGCAGCACCGCATTACGCACTAGTTCGCGCAATTCATTTTGCGTGGTCGCATCCTGTAAACGCCAATACTCCGAAGCCGGGCTAAAACGCTCGGCGAATTGCGCGCGACTCGCCCACAACAACGCGGGCTGCCTGCTAGCCTCATAAATTTCTAAAATCTGCTGTTGAAAACGTAGCGCATCTGCGTTATTCGGATATAACTGAATATAGGATTGACAGACATCTACCGCCTCTTTGTAGCGCGCTTGCTTCTGAAAATGGTTTAAAACATATTGATAAATCACCGCCTTATCGCCCCGCGACGCATGATTGCGAAAATATTCCGCCAAGCCATCGGCACCTTTGCTATACGCAAAACTGAGGGTTATGACATTAATCAAATCCCTGCGCATCTCTCCCGCACCTGCGTCATATTGCGCCTTAGACACAAAGGGATCGTCGGGCATATGCAATTCGTCGTACAATACTAAAAATGTATCTATCGCAGCGAAAAAGCGCTCTTGCTTAAACTGAGACCACCCCATTTTATAGAGCGCGTTAACATAATACTGCGAGCGTTTTCCGACGCTAAGCACGGCTAAATAGGCCTTTTCCGCTTCTGCATAATCTAGCGCGAGGAATAATAATTCCGCTTGGCGCATCTGCGCTTCATTGGCAAATCGACTTTGCGGAAACTCCCGCGCCAAACGCCCCAACATGTGCGCCGCCTTACGCGGTTCGCCTAATTCTTCATAGGCTCTAGCGGACTGGTAGAGCACCCAGTCATTGCGTCTATCGCCCGGTCGCGCCTTCAACAGCTCGTCGTAACTTTTTAGCGCCGCGCGGTAATGCTCATCGGACTCATGCTTTTCGCCGCGCGTTGCCTCTTGATAGGCCTTTACGAATTGTTGTTCCCAGACTTTATCCACCGCCTGTTCGCCGGTCTTCATTTCTAAATCGGCGAGTCGTTGCGTCGCTTCTTTATAACGTGGATCGGTAGGCGAGGTCGTAGCAAGAAATTCACGGTAGGCGGCAATGACCTGCGCGTTAGATTGCGTGCGCAATTGACCAGGCGCCACCACCATGGGTTTGGTTTCCAAGCTCGCGAGGGTATTCGCCGGTTGCGCCGCGCAACCGGTCAATATGCCAAACAGGATGGCACACACCCAGGCGTACATCACTGCGCCTCCCCACTGGCCATAGACTCGTCGAACAACCGCGCCACCGCATATTGCGCTTGCGCCAAATAGGCCGCGACATGTTGCCGTTCGCCTTCCAATTCAGCGGTAATTTGGCGCGTAAATCGCGACCCCAACGCCAACTTAGCGGCCGTTGCGCGCGCCGCCGCCGCCTTAAGCCGTTCACGTATTTGTGAAACACGTTTCTTTAATTTTGCGACCGGAATCTGATCGACATTACTTAGTAACTCCATGCGCCGCCACAGTTCCTTAGTCACCAACAGTTCTTTCTCTACCGCCGCCAATTGCACGCCAAGGTCTTTGCGGCGGTTGTCCGCCTCGGTATAGATATTCCACAACAATATGCCACGCAATACGGCGTAACGTTCCAACGCATAGGGCGGCAGACCATCGGCGGGCACCCGCGCCAAGCGATCATAGATGGCTTGCAGGCGCTGCAACTGGCGCACCTCCGTATCGCGCGCAAAGGCCAACCCGTCCTGCGCCATATCGCTGGTGATCAAGGTACGCTGCGCCACATTAAAACGTTGTTCCAACCATTCCGGTCGCACGTTTTTCACGCGTTGCCGCACCGTCAGTGCGCGTTCCCGCTGGCGCTTGACGCGCTCATCCAGCACCGTGTCGTATAACGTATATTTGTCCGACCACGTTTGCAGCGCGTTGGTTAGCGCCACGAAATCGCGATACTGGCGATATTCTTCGCGCACCGCCGGGATGTCCAACACGCGCAAAATCGTGCGTTTCTCGGCATTTTCATTCAATTTCGTCAATTCAACCGACAACTCTTTATCGTCCATCGAAACCGGCAGCCAACTGAGCGTCTCGCCGCCGCGCAAGCCGGCCAATCCGCTATCTAGCGTGTCCTGCAATTCTTTATACGTAGTCACGGCCTGTCGATAATGCATTAAGGCCAACGGGTTGGAATGCAACTTGTTATACGCAAACCCCGACGCCAGCAAACCTTCTTGCACAGCTAAATCGAGGGGGTCGCGCTTGCGCAACTCGCTCCAAAAACGTAACGCGTCGGTATAGTTCTCGCGCGCCGCATACGCCCACCCCACGCCTAACATCGCTTTACTGCTATATATTCCGTTGAGACTGACGCTACGCAGAAAATGCAACGCGCGATTCGGTTCATTTTGTTGTAAATGCCAGAATCCCAGTACGACGCGCGCCTTATCGCGTAGCGCGCCTGTTTCGTGGGACGTATCCGGCAACTCGTCTATCGCCGTCATCGCACGCATGCCGCATTCAAGCAATTTTTTGTTTAAACATGCGACGCCACGGTTAAAATTCGCATAGGCCTGCCAAGCGTAACGCCTTTCCATAGAGTCGATCACGTCACCGGCTTCATCGAATTTATCTTCAGCGACCAGTTGATTCACCTGAAAAAAACGCCGTTCCTGCTCCAACTCACCCGGCAAGGACTGGCGTATAGACACTAAGCCGCGCTGAAAACTTTGCAGGTCGCCTAAGGATTTAGCCGCCTTCGCGTAATGAAACCACGCCAGATCGGCATACCGGGCATTCACGTCCTGCTGGGCCATCACGCGCAGCAGCGACTGCATGGCCACCTCCGGCACCCCGGCGCCATACAATAAAACACCGTTCAATAATTCGGTTTCAGCATTGGTGCTGAGTTCGCCGCGCTCTTTACCGGCGACCAGTTCGATTTGCGCCTGCGCGTAATCCCCTTGATACATCGTGTACAACACCTGCCGATAACGCAAAGATTCGATGCCTGTAGAGATGGCGGGGGCGGCATGCACGTCGTCAATGACCAACCAACTCGCCGCCGCAACGATACATCGCAACCCTGTGTATATATGCATTCGACGCGCTATATTCGACATTGCGGCGCTACCACTGTTGAACTAGAAATTCAGGTTGCGGGTTGGATCCGCTGTCAGTCACCTTAAGCTCGATGTAGGCCGGTGTGTTCGGTTTTTCAAAGCTGTAATTGGTCGCGCGTTTATATTTACGCCCATGCGGACCCTCGCCGGTAAAGACCGCCACCACTTCATGTTTGCCTGGCTTTACATTGCCGATATATACACGCTGCACGCCGCCACGACGCAATGCCTCTATTTCCCGGCCTTCATATATCTGGCTCGCCACCACTTTGTCATCAATGGAAACCTTAACGCTTTCCAGTTGAAATAATTCGCCCACATCTAACGACAAAAATACCGTGACCTGTGTATTTATCGGAAACAATAACTCCTCTTCGAGCAACATCATATCTTTGTTGAGTTCTAGAATATCTTTCTTCAGGGATTGTATTTCGGTATCCAATTTTTCGGCCGCGCATAGCGGCAAGGCCAGCAGCGTTACCCACGCCGCCAACAACTTCGATAGCATTATTTTCCGCCGCATAGATCTACCTTCTTTAGAAATATACCGAAGCGCCGACATTCAGTTCGACGTTGTGTGTCATTTTGCGACGCCCTAGCAGCTCGCTCTCAAACTCAAACCCGCGCACATCCATATGCAATGCGATCCAATCGATGGGCAAGACCCGCAACCCCATGCCGTAGACGACGGTCGGCCAATTGTGATCGTCAAACTCCGTATTACCGATGCCACCCAATACATATACACCGGACGTAAACGCCAAACTACGACCCAAGTATACTTCGCCAGGCATGATATTTATTCCGACCGAGACATAGGAATATGTCAACTCAGCGAAACCGTCGCCGCTTTTAATGACCGGCATATTTTTTCTGCGAAACGTCTCATCCGTCACCGCCGAGCGGCCGTGCGCCCCTTCTAAGAACATCCACTGCATGGGATGCAGCACTAAACGCACGCCGGTGACTACGTTCGCGCCGAAATCCTCGACCGACAATAACCCCGCGTAAGGGCCGATTTCGAGATATTCCGAATCGATACGCGCCAAATGCACTACGCGCTTATCGAGTTCCGGCTCATACAACAACGGCTTGCCGGACAGGTGAAATTCCGTGCCGGAACCGGCGCCCGCAAAAGCGGATGCCGATATCCATACGAATGTAAAAAAAATAAAGTAATTAGAGATATGTTTGGACACCGATTTGCCACTCCCAAAAGTTGGGCAGCGTATTATCAAACTGCTGCAATGAGAACATCCCTGCGCCAGTGCGCAGAAAAAAGCGATCCGTCAACCGTACACGCATGGACAACCCTGTCGAAACAAAATCCGCCTGCACCTCCCGCACGGGATATATCGTAGCGTGCTGCACGCCTGACAATTTGCCGCCCATCACAAACACCCCCGGCGAAAAGCGCCGCTCCGACCATAGATACCATTGTAACCCGGCGGAGTAATAATTCGACATCGAATACATGCCTGCGGATTGCGCCAATGATGTATCGATATGCAGGCCTTTTACAATGTGGTAAGAACCCGACAGTCCATACATCAAATCACGCCCGAACTTTCCACTGGTGACACCTAACACATACGAACGCGAGGCGTGGTATACCTGTTCAGCGGCGGCGAAAGTGACGCGCGGCGTGGCGCTGACACGAGCTTGCGCCAAAGCGGTATTTGCCAACCACCCCACTTGTCGGCGCTCTGATTGCACCTTATACCAGTCGCCTTGTTCAGCCAACACCACTACTCGCCCACCACGCTCTACCACGGTATACACCGGATATCCGGCCCCGGGACCGGTATGCAAATCGACATAGGCTTGCTCGATAGTCACTATCGCGGGCGCAGCCGTCTCAGCCCATGCGCCAGTATGAAATATCGCGAGCAGCCCCACGACGACCGCTAAATTAAATTCTTTATTGCGCATGCTTATCTCGCTGACAACAATATCCAGGACATCAATTGATCGTAATCTCGTTTATCGTACGGATCGTTCAAATTTAAAATCGGCACTATCTGCGTGCCATTCATTTGCGTTGGATGATTGAGCAAAGAAGTGGGGCGGGCCAACAATTTACTATTGGCCGGATTTGCCAAATCATCGACCATCAACGACGCTGCCATATAATCTTCGTCAAAATTGTCGGTGAGTATAAACTCGCTTTTAGCGATCAAGCGGTTTTCCACTCCGCGCACGAACAACATATGACACTGCCCGCAACGGTTATACAACACACCGCGCGCACCACTCAAATTAAACGCGCTGGTCAATAGCGGATTAACCGCTTTTACCGGCTTACCATCGGTACCGATGATGTCGTTATAATATTGCGCGCCGATATCGACCCACTCGGCAATAACTAATTTTTCGGAAGGGCTTAACATGGCGGCGTGATCCACGTATGGTTTTGCTGCCAGAGGGCGCATCGCATGCAATTCTTCGCCCGATAAAATTTCTATCAAATAGCTACCCCGCGCGTGGCCGGCCATAACCAAGGATTCCGCCCGTTGCAGCTTCACGCGTCCATCGACGCGTGTGTAATATGGCATATTGGTCGCTGGATCAAATGCAATAGCACCTTTTAACAGGCTTTCATATGAGGCCGATCGCCCGGCGCCTGCTACCGATGCCTTGCGTAAATCCAAGCCGGTGGGATTGACGGTGGGCTCGGGCGTTCCGTTATGGCAGATTTCGGAACACGACCAATTTTCTCCCCGATACCCTCCTTGTTTGTACAAGACAGGCCGTTTGACATCCCAAATAGTTTGTACGTGTTGTTGATAATCCACGATACCGTTTAGCGGAGCGGGCACACCTACCGGTAACGCGCTATATTCCAGATGCACTTCGGTATCCGCAATGCGGCCGTAAGTCCAGACATCAATGTAATGCAGGTCGGGCATCAAGTTCCCCGCCATGTTATCGACACGCGTACGCATTTCGGCCATGGTCTCATGCAGTAAGGCGAGCGCAGGAACTTGTTGCGTGACAGGATCCAACAGAAAAAGACCGCGTTCATTGCGCAAACGCGTATTTGCAAACTCACGGGCCGGCGCGCCGGTATTGATGGGCAGGGTGCGTTTATATGAATGACAGCCATTACACACCAACTCCTCGCCGGGCCGCACCTGAAACCAATCATCGTGATCCGCAAACGCCCGCCCTGACTCATCTAATACCGTCACCGCGATAGGGGTATCCGCCGGCACGCGTACGCGCACCGAACCATCTGGCTCAATGGGGACGTAACCATAGATTTTTTTCGCCCCCATCGGGGTCAATCCGATGACATTGGGTGGCAGCTCAAGCGGCATAGGCACAGCCCCGACGACGCGCAGGAATCGCGCAGGCCGTTGCGTGGATTTAGTCTGCATGGGATCGCGGAGCTTGGCGATATCCACCACCGCGCCGCGCGCCGGGTCACCAGGCACCGCGACCGTCGGCAGCGTGATCAGGGCCTTTTCGTTGTCTGTTAAAGGGCCGCTACCGACGTATCCTATGGAATCTACATCATAGACACTCTTGATGTTGATAGTGCCATAGACAATAGAGCCGTCGGACGCCGGCATCGCAGTGGATTTAGGCGCCGCTCTCGGCAATACCGGAGGCGTTGGCATGGCCAACACCGCCACAGGCTCAGTATACACCCACAGCGGATCAATTAATTTGCCGTCGCGATCATACCGCGTGGGTTCCGTCGCCAATTCTAATAAGTTTTTGTGCGTTAAATCTAATTCATAAATCCCGAACCTAGGCTTGTCATTGGACTGCGCAGGTGGCCCGGCAAAACTCACCAACACCCGCGCACTCCCGTCCGCAATAGGATAAGGGGCAGCGTAGCGACCCTCGGTAAAGAATGCGTCCTCCAAGGACACGTGATTGAGGGTGGCCTCGGTCTGCGCCTCACCGGCCGCACCTGGCGGATCAGTGACATCGCCAAACCGCCGCGCGTCGATATACATCAAGGCCCCACCGCCGTAAGACCCGGCCAGCGGCAGGACGTTCGCAATCAACCGCCCATCCTGCAATTCGCGCGGCTGGAAAAATGCGCCGCCAGGGCTATGCGCGCCATAATATGGCGTCAATTCGCGTCCATCGGGACGAATTTTATAGAGACTAAATTTTGAGCGCTGCGCAGATCGATCCCAGCGGCTGAACAACACGCGCCCATCGCTCAACACCGTGGGAAAACGATCATGACTGAGCCCAAAGGAGATTTGTTCGATACCGCTGCCATCCGGCTCCATGACATGGAGATTAAACGTATATTCTTTGCGTTCACCATCGACATAGCGATAACCCAACCGGGTTTGCGTGCCTTGCTGGCGATTGGATGTAAATATAATGCGACCGTCGGGCAAATAGGCGGGATCAAGGTCATCTCCGGCATTGGCAGTTTCACTGGAGCGGATTACGCGCCGCAACTCGCCACCGGCAAGCGTGTATTCCCAGATATTCCAGGTATTGTCGTTCGCACACTGCGGGGCAGACCGCACACTGCAGCGCATAGAAAAAATTACTTTAGTGCCCGCATAATTGATTTCGGGGCCTTGCACATCGCCCGCCCCCTGCGTGATGGCACTGGTGATATTTTTTTCTGGCGCGCTGGGCGTCGCGATACTCTTCATAACTAAATCACCGCCTGCGCCGAATTTTATCGTCGTTGTCGGATCGGTGATGGTTGCGAAGGCACGCTTAGCATAGATAAGAGGCGCTTTGTCGCCCAAGACATTGGCGTCCTGCTCGCCAATAAGCATGCATCCAGCGGCCGTAAACGACAACGCCAGCACCCAAACCCCGTGTCTATACGGCCTGTAATTCATAACCCCACACCCTTACCACATTGGGCAGTCCATCACCCCCATACGCTCCTCGGCGTGCTATCTTCCTGCCGCCGTCATTTTGCTCCCGCCCTTTTGTTGCGGCGGTCGAGTCGTTTAATCGGACATGATCGATTATTAGGTTTTCCGGTGCGTCACCCGCTGTCGCACCGGAAAGATCGCACTGTACTGGATACTGGTTCTAACTGACTTTTTAGAAGGTTACTCTTAAACCTAAATGAAAGCTCTTGTTTATGTCCACCCGCACCTTATCTTTATTGTCCCCCCCCATATAGCGATAACCGATAAAGGCCGCCGCCTGGGACAGGACTTCATACTCCACCCGCGCCGAGTATTCCCAGTACCGGCTGGCGTCCAACCCTGAGACTATGCTGGGCGCGAAAAATCCATCGCCGCCGATGGCCAGGCGCGTCATGCCAGGGATGGCGTAGCGCAACGAGCCCCCTAACGCACCGACAAAAAAATTCTGTTTTAGCGGATCATTGCGCGCATACACCAGTTTACCGCCTACACCGGCCTCTAACCCCGGGGCCTTGGAACCCGCCTCATCGACGATAAAAATTCCCAAATCGGCCAATAAATTTTGATCGGAGTTATACATCAGCCCCACCGCCGCCTCGGAACGCCCGAAACTTTGTCCCCCGATCAACATCCCATACCGGAAATGGGCACTCGAATCGCCCAAGGCCACCATCGCGGTCTGCGCCTGCGCGCCCCATGCGGCGATTATCAACACTAGACCTAATCCTAATTGCCGGAACATATACTAACTCCTATACTCTAAAATGAATGGTGCCGATACCCTAGGTTACACGGCTGCGCTCAAGGTTCTTGCTGCGTACGTGCAACATCTTCACACTGGCCCTGTTGGAAATCAAGTCAATCTGACGCATCCCTGCCTCAGCCACACGTCGCGTTATGCTCACGAGGTCGTCCATGCCCCTAGAAGGTTTACTGAATTTACCGTGGTATGGCATCGTCGCCATCACCTTGGCCCTGACCCATATTACCATTGTCGCGGTCACCGTCTATCTGCATAGACATCAGGCGCACCGCGCGCTGGAACTCCATCCGCTTATCGCGCATTTTTTTCGCGCATGGTTGTGGATGACCACCGGCATGGTGACTCGCCAATGGGTGGCGATACACCGTAAACATCATGCCTTTTGCGAAACCCGCGACGACCCCCATAGCCCCCAGGTGTTAGGGCTGCGTAAGGTGTTGTGGCAGGGCGCGGAGCTATACCAGGCCGCCGCCCGCGACCACACGCTGCTCGACCGCTATGGCCAAGGCACGCCTGACGACTGGCTGGAACGCCACGTATATTCGCGCCATCATCGCCTCGGCGTAAGCATAATGCTCGTCATCGACTTGGTATTATTCGGCCCCATAGGCCTCTCGGTATGGGCGATACAAATGCTCTGGGTGCCTTTTTGGGCCGCCGGGGTCATCAATGGCATTGCGCATTTTTGGGGCTATCGCAATTACGAATGCAAAGACGCTGCGACCAATATTATCCCCTGGGGTATTTTGATCGCCGGTGAAGAATTACACAATAATCACCATACCTACGCCGCATCGGCCAAACTGTCTAGCAAATGGTGGGAATTCGATATCGGCTGGATGTATATCCGCATCCTCGCCGCCATCGGCCTGGCCCAGGTAAAAAAGGTCGCGCGCCGCCCGCAACTCGATCCCCGCAAGCGCAGTATCGACATGGAAACGCTTAAATCAGTGATACAAAACCGCTTTCAAGTCTTGGCGCGCTATAGCCGCGAGGTCATTGCACAGGTCAATCGTATCGAAAAATCGCGTGGCGACGCAGCGGCGCGTGCGCTGTTGCGACGGGCGCGCCGCTTATTGACACGCGAAACCAGCCTGCTCGACGAGAGTGCTAAACAACGGCTAGCGTATATCCTCGCCAACAACCGGCATTTACAAACGGTATATGAATTTAAGCTAAGGCTGCAAACCCTATGGCTGGAACGCGAGCGCGCACCCACCGAGCACCTGTTGCAACGCCTCCAGGACTGGTGCAAGCAAGCCGAGGCAACCGGTATCGAGGCCTTGCAGGAATTCGCACGTGGGCTACAACGCTACCGCCTCGCGGCACATACAAACGCGTAATGGCAGGGGCGTAGCAACGCCCCTGCCGCGAAATCGGCGGGCCGGGATTACTTGATCTTAGATTCCGTGTACATCACGTGCTTGCGCACGACGGGATCATATTTCTTTTTCTCAAGCTTGTCCGGGGTGGTGCGCTTGTTTTTATCGGTGGTGTAATAATGCCCCGTACCGGCGCTGGAAACCAATTTAATCTTTTCACGCATGACGTAACTTCCTCAATACCTTACACTTTTTCGCCACGAGCGCGCATATCTGCGAGCACCGTATCTATGCCCACCTTGTCGATGAGACGCATCGCAGAGGTCGTCAAACGCAGACGCACAAAGCGGCTCTCGCTCTCTACCCATAAACGACGTTTTTGCAGATTAGGCAAAAAACGGCGTTTGGTCTTATTGTTGGCGTGGGAAACGTTATTCCCTACCATAGGGCGCTTTCCCGTAACCTGGCAAACCTTAGACATACACTAACTCCCATTCCTGGCCGCCCCATCACCGACGGGGTATAAAAAGGCCGCTATTTATACCAAATATTGAGGGGCGTGTATAGGGGTATCCGGCAAAGCCGTCGTTGCACGTCATTTTGGGAACAGCCGGGGGAAGGCGGTGCGCAGCCTCTTTAACACCCCCATACGGCGCATATTAATCCGCTGGAAAAATAAATCCTCTCCAAAGCGTATGCTGGGTTCCGGCCAAATATCGGAAGGGGGCGCTTGCGCGAACATGCGCTGATAACTTTCCAAGGTACGCCGATACCATCCGGCGAATTTACGCCCTTCTACCACACCGCCGTGCGTAGGATCGTGGTGCAAAGCGCGTCCTACGACTTGCCGGCACAATCTATCCCAATAGGAGTGCGTATACGTCAAATGTAAGCGCCAGGCCTGATCGACTTGATCCGACGGCATGACGGGGTGCCCCGCGCAAACCATCAAAAAAACAAAACGCTTGTATTCAATCACGACCCGTTGCGCATATTCCATCGACCATCCATTCTCGCGCGCCAGGTGTTTTTCAAACGGTAGACTGACCGGACCGCCGTCAATATTGAAATGCAATACCCGCGCATATAAAAATTGTGTATCCTCCACCGACATGGCCTGCGGTAAATGCGTGGCGTAGATCACGGCATTTTTTATGGGTAATGTGTCTATTATATCCACACGCCAACTCCTTATAATGATCAATCATGGTGTCATTTTCCGCGCCCATTTCTGCACATCTAGGCGTCGTCTATCACCTCGCAAACCGCTTCCTAGACGACGTTTCTTACATCTTATATCAAACAACATTAAATGAATCTGAGCTAACAAACCGCATCCGTCATATGCGCATGACTTAACAATCGGCCAGGTTATTTCAGCTAAAATTCAGGTAATAAGATTTCATACGCACATCAATTTTTTGCATATATATTTTTTGTATCGGCATATACATGCAGACAACGGCCTTACCATACATTGCATATTGTTGCATATCAATATCCTCGCGGTAACTGGAAGCCAAATACGGAGTAAAGTGTCGCGGAATTATAAACGGAATTTAACGAAAAAGCGGATAAATATTACACTGCATTCACACTGCACAATACGGCGCACAATTTTAAACTGAGGTAGACTAGCCCTCCTTTTTGATCTCCTTAGAAAATATTTCTCGACACTCCGCCACCATAAAGTCACAAAATGCGCGTGCGACGACACTCAATTGTTTACCTTTGGGGTACATGATTTGCCAATCCAAATTAATTGGAAATCCCACCACATCCAGTATCGTGACATGCCCCAATGCTATTTCATAGGCAAGCGCAAAGCGCGACATCACCGCGATGCCCAAACCGCCGATCACCGCTTGTTTGATCGCCTCATTGCTGCCCAACAATTCCATACCAATACGCGGCTGTATGCTATGCGCCGCCAAATATCGCTCAATAGACAGGCGCGTATCCGAGCCGCGTTCACGCATTATAAACGTCTCGTTGGCGAGCGCGATGGACGGAATTTTTTTGCGCCCCGCCAGCGGGTGATGGGCCGACGCCACGACTATCAGCGGATTGTCCATGAATGCGATTGCTTCCACATCGACATCCTGCGGCGTATGGCCAAGGATGTAAAGATCGTCTAAATTCTCCCGCATGCGCTCGATCACCCGATCACGATGGCTGATTTGCAACGATACCGAAACGCCGGGATGACGCGCGCGAAATTCACCGAGCATACGCGGCGCGAAATATTCCGCCGTCGTAACCGCCGATATTTGCAGCGTCCCTTGTATGATCCCGTGCAAGTTATCCAACGTCATTTGCAAATGACTCATAGATGAAAATATCTCGTGTGTCGTTTTTAACACCTCACGCCCAACGGCGGTGACAAATATTTTTTTTCCCACCTGCTCGTAGAGCGGTAAACCCACGGCATCGGCAAGTTTCTTGACCTGAATAGACAAAGTAGGCTGCGCCAGATGCAGCGCCTCGGCCGCTGCCGTGAAACTTCCTAAACTGGCGACGGCCTCAAAGGCCTTGAGTTGGCGAAATGTGATATGACTAAGCATAAACGCTCTATTTACGATAAGCTATGGTTATCATATTTTATTACAATTTTACATATATATCCAGGGTACGTATACTTTCATCCAAGATAGTCAGACATGTACATGATTGCGGCTCCCCCCTTCAATCCGACACCTCTGGCATCGAGTTTGTCGTCCAGCTAAAAAGGAGATTTAATATGAGTACTACTACGCCTATCACTATGGATTTTGGCCCCAACATAGGTAATATCGACCGCTACGCGCGCTTTGCGTTGGCGGCAGCGATCATCGGATCGGTCATGGCTTTTTATGATTACGATGCGCTGCCTACCTCGTTTGTCGTAATTGCGTTAGCGGCGATCCCGTTAGTGATGTCAGCGATCATGCGCTGGGATCCGCTGTATTCGGTATTGCGCATACATACCCTGGCCAGCGATTTATGGCCTAAAACGGAAGTGAACACCAAAGACTTTCAACCTAACTTGTCGGTGCCGCGCCGCGCGATGCGCTTTCTCACCGCCGCCGCGATGATCGCGCTACCCATCGTGTTTCGCGGTGAAACTATGAGCTGGGAACCGTTTGTCATTTTGGCCGCCATTCCCATCGCGATCACCGCCATCATTGGCTGGGGTCCGATAGAAGCGATTGTGAAAGATGAAACAGTGTACGCTGATAAGTAAATAGCGCAAGTTTCCGAAAAATTTCATCCCCCCCCTAGCCCGCAACGGCAACGTCTGCGGGTTTTTTTTCATTGCGATGTTCCGTCACCCAAGTCTAGTGTTGTCTACGCCCGCGCACTACGCGACGAATTTCTCATAGTTCGCTTAGACTATCGCTTGTTCGAACAACCTATCTTGATAACGCAAATGCTTAGGCAAGCGCTCATTATCCAGACGGGCGACATGCCGGCCTTGATACGCAACCGGGAAACGCAGCAAAACATGGTCATCGTATCCGAAGGTGACTGCGCCATTATCAGGTATGGCCATATCGAAATACGCCCTCACCGACAAACCATCCTCCGCGATATCCACATAGCGGCTCTTAGCCGCGCCCACCCGCACAAAGGGGATCGAGTTAAAAATCGGAAATATGGTGCCGGTCAATTTCAGGCGCAAATAAAGGCGCGCTTCCCGATTATGATCGCGTACAACGATCTTCGACTCCCATTTCAACAGCGGGCTCTCGATAGGATAATTGATTAAATTTTGGAACATGTTCTTACCCTCTTGACGTTAATCCATGCGCTACGGCTCAGTTGGTAAATTCTACGCTGTCGATCGCCACTTCGCCCTTCATCTTGACCTTGAAATCAAACGAAATAGCCTTTACTTGTGCGATATTGACTTTATCCGTATAAATCACCTCGGTTTGATAAACATGCAGCGGTATGCGTATGGTAGATAGCGCCGTGACCGTATACTGACTCACCGCCCGCTCCTGCTGCGGCGGAATTTTTCCGAAGGCGTCTACACGTATAGATCGGCTCTTGTTGTTTGTATCCGTCAAGGTAAGATAAAAATCTTGTACCTGACCCGCCACGTTTTCCGCACTTCCCACCTTTTGCGCGACCCGGAAGCTAATCGCTTGATACGTTCCGGCGTTGATAGGCGCGGTCGGCGTGTATACAAGCTTATCCCCGATATCATTCCAACGCAGTAACAGGCCGCTGGTATCATGAGGCGATTGGCTGTCCAGCGTCGCTAGATTATTTTCCTGCGGCGGAACAGGCAATGAAGCGGCATCGCTGACGACACCACTCAGCGTGCTACTCTGCCAGTTATGCGGCACCTGCTCAAAATTATCGACGACATTGGTAATCTTATCGCCATACTGTACATATATCTTATTCAGCGTTGGCTCCGCTTGCGCCACCGTTGCCGGCACCCACTCGCCTTTAAACAGACCCGCGTACTCCTGCGCACCATACAAATGCCAGCGAAAAAAAGCCGTCATATACGCCTTAGCCGTCACCATGTGCGATGCCTGAGTCATGATTTTCGGATGATCTAGCGGGCCGTCGATCTTCCAAGAATTGTAATCGGCGTCAGGGTTTATTTCATTGAATCGATTGTGATTCGCGCCATACAACCAGAGCATGCTCTTAGGCTCACCGTTGGCGCGATCATACAACGAAAAACCCATATAACCGGGATTCGCCACATCGCCATCCATTGCGCCATGCATGACCAAATAAGGCGTGGCCCACGCCCCTGCAAGCGTCTCCTTAGTGTACTGGTCTGTGGGGCCTAGCGAAATTATCGCACTAATGCCATGCCCAAGACCCTGTTGCCGATTCAAACGCGCCGCAGACACCACGCCTTCACCACCGCGACTATGCCCCATGATGCCGATTTTATTTTGGACATGACCGACAAAAAGAGTTTTCAAAATATCGATATGCCTGAAGAGTACGTTGGCGCGCCCGACGCCGACCATACCGGTATTCAAATGTATGCTGGCCGCGATAAAGCCGTTCCTCGCCCAATGTTCGAGCAAATAGGTATAATTTTGATAGTTGTGCCCGTTACCATGCACGCAAACCAACAGCGGATAATTGGGCAGCGCATTGCTGATTTGCGCGGGATCGGTAATGCCGGGATTGTCGGCCGGAAAACGTACCCGGGCGACCAAATTGACCGTCACCGGCGAACCAAAATCACCTCCCGGATCATTCACCACGACCGTGCCCTGCGTCGCCTGCGTATAAGAATATGTGCCTACGTGTAGAATATTTTGATGCGTGGCAACGCCGGGATCGGCCACCACACGAAAACCCGCGACAAATTTTCCATCCACCAGATCGAGCGGTTGGTCAAAGCTATTATTGGGAGAAAATTGCGTAGGATCGGCGGTATCATTGCCGAAATCGGCGATAATATCGTACTCACCGACTTCATCGGCTCCGTTCCATAACAAACGCAAATTATGATTAATACAATCCGTCTGGGTCAGAAAACGTTGCACCGCACCCAACTGCGCGAGATGATTCAGCGCGTTATAATTCGCTACCGGGCGCTTTACGACATACAACGCGACCATCTTACCCTTCTGGCCGGGCATCAATGCGGCAGGATCCAGCGATCCATAAATTTTTTCACCCAACTGAAAGGTGTCCGCGTATTGAAAATAGGGAGCCCCGCTAACGACTCTTCCGCTGATACTCTGCGTATTTGTACACCCGCCTAACACCGTCTTCCATTTCATAAATTCCCAGCGCACGACCAAACCGGTCAGTGTGCGCGTCACCAAATCCGTATCGCGCAACGCCAGGTCTTCATCGTCTTCATAACCATAGCGTAAAGGACGAATAATATAATCGTACGCCCCGGGCACGAGCTCATCGGCAACCGCCACGCGCTGCGTAAACGAGTTTTGCCCTACCGGTATTTCCAGATCAGAAATTCCCGCGCGCCCACCGGCCAGCGTAGACGGCAGAAAGCGGTCACCCGTATTCCAATGGTGTTGGCGCGGCACCATATACACGCGCGCTGTGCCATTAAAGGGAATATTGTAGGCGGAAACAATTGCATCGTGCCGCCCTACTTCAAACCCATTGAGCACAACGCCCGCAGGGTCGGTATTCATCACCAACGGACGCGTGAATTGACTTGCTATCGGGATTACACCGTCAAAGGCTTTTTTGCCGTGTGTTTTCACTGCCAGCGTCAAACGACGCCCGCCCCAACGGTGTTGCGCCTGCGCAACAGTAAATTTCTCGCCACTGGCGAGATCGACTAGGCCGAACTGTGGCCACAGTGTAGCCGGTTCTATTTCACCCTGTAAATTGCTGAGCAAGCTACTAGTGAACAGCGGCTTGCCTGCATCGTCGAACAACGCGAGCTCATGCACCGTATTGGCCTCAATGCCACGAATACCGACCGTCAGCGACTCACCAGGATCGTAATCCGTGCGCACGCGGCCTAGCTCATCGACGAGTCTTATTTCCCGCGGCGGCACTTCTATGCCTAGCGATTTTTGAGGGATCGGCACATCAAACGTTTCGACTCGACCGGCGTTCCAACGCACGCCGCGTTCGGTCGAAAAAACCAGCCGTCCGCCGCTATGATCATATATTTTGAGATAAATATCGGGTTTAGTATCGAAAAATTCCCGAAAATCCTGCATCTCGCTGACAATTTCAAATCGCCCATCGGCACCGGACGTGGCCGCGCCAAGCAAATCATCGAACAACAAATCTTTGTCATACGCCTTAACAAAGAGCCCGGGCAGCCCAACTTTCGTCTCTGCAACCCGTACTGAGCCTGTGATCTTGAAGGTAATCATAATCGCCTCGCTTATTCAAGCGTAAACTGACAGAAAAAACCACATTAAGACGACCGGACATGCATTGACTAAAAAAGCGGACTATTTTAGCTATGTAACCGTCCAATCTAGCCCGTTCTAGCGCTTAGATGGATTGTTTGCTAGCAG
>CAKKRP010000146.1 GCA_919902765.1 Gammaproteobacteria bacterium
CGCTGCGGCGGCGGCGTACCGGGCACGGCGGTGTTCGGCACCAAGGGCGGCATTTCCGGCGTCATCGCACCCGCGTTGACACGCCACGACATCGCGACCGCATTGCGCGCGCGTCATACCTTTGCGTCTACGGGCGAACGCAGCTTCGGCCTCACGCGTTGCGGCGATCACATCATGGGCGACGAATTCGATCACCACGGCCCTGCGAATATCGAATACCGTTTTCTCGGTGACGCCGGATGGGACGAGATCGTCGCCTACGATCATACCGGCGTGATCTGGCGTCGCGACCTGCAACAAGAACTGGGTTTATCGGAGCGCAAAATACGCTTGCGGTGGGGCGGCGCGCGTATCAAAGATCGCTATCGCTGGGCGGCATGGAATGGCACCATCACCATCACCGACGCCGTGATCAATAACTACACCGCACGTGGTTTTGAGCATTTAGAAGAAACCTGTTGGCGTCACAACGCCACGCAAATCGGCTTTCGCAGCGATACCTATGGCGACGTAGATGCCATCGAGATCGACGTATCGCATTTAAAAACAGCCAAAATACGCGTCGCAGGCACCATAGACGGTTACGTCAAGGTCGGCGATCCGCTTAAGGGCAATCCGTTTGTACACTGTCCGGCATTCGAATGGGAGATCACCGGCGCGGAATTGCTGGAGTCCTTGAAATTGAAAAAGGATTTACCGGGCGTCGATATGTTCTTAGCGCTGGAACGCATGAGCGACGCACCCGCCCCGCGCGACGTGTCCGGTCAAATCGAAATCGGCCCCAAAAACGGCCCCCACGGCCATCGCCCGGTATATTTTTTAGCGCGCCAGATCGACGATGCCAAGGTGTGGACATCGGCGATGTTTATCGCGTTTAAATAGTCTACTGCAACACCGCGACTCTTAACTTAGGGCGCGGTGTGATCGTTTTACTTAATATCTGACACACACTTGACACGGCAATTAAAGACCTTGTACCTTACCCCGTAACACCCTACAATTACTCGAATCTACACGAATCACGCGATGACCGTTATGACCCAAAAAACCCCCATACGCATTGCCCTCGCTTGCATAGCCCTATGTGCCACCGGTTGTGCGACCATTATGAACAACCGCATGGTTGAAGTCCCCGTGGCCACATCCCCGGCGGGTGCCAAGGTGGTGGTCGGGGGTAGACAATATATTACGCCCACAGTGGTCTCGGTAGAGCGAAAAAAAAACCAAACCGCCCAGATAACATTGGAGGGCTATCAACCTCAGGAGCTGAATTTCAGCCGTTCGCTGGATGGTTGGTTTTGGGGCAATATTATTTGGCTCAACGGATTTTGGATAGGCATGACCGTGGACTTGATCAATGGCCGGGCCTTTGAGATCACACCTGAAACTATCGCTGTCAACCTCGTCCCCGACGCCTCGCGTAGCGCCGCCATATCGGCCACCCCGGCATCTTCCAAAACAGACGCAGACACAAAAGCCTATGATTTAGTATTACGCGTAAATTTCACCAATGAATCTTGGTTCCCGCTTTCCAAGCCGGAAATGACGGCGGCAGTCAAAGACAAACTATTAGAACGTTTGAGTGAAAGCGGGCGCTTTCATTTTGTTGAGGCAAACGATACCAACGGCAAAATGACCGGTTATATCAATGTCGATATCACCTTGATAGAATCCATACAAACCGTCAAACTCACCACCACCTTACAAATACCCAACGGCGCCACGTTTATCGCCTCTGATGACGACACCTTGTCCAACAAAGATCGGCGCGCCATTTATGACACCTTCAGCAATGTCGGGAAAAAAGTCGCGGAAAATTTACTCAAAAAAACCAATGGTCGCATTTAGATGTTCTCTTTAGAGAACATCCGCTAAGGTCAACTCACATCTACCGATCATCCCCACGCTGACGCGCCTTCCAGCGCGTGGAAAGGCGCTCCAACCATAAATCTACCGCGCCCCAAAAGCGTTCTCTCCAACGCCCCCACCACGGTCGGCTGCGCCAGTGTGCGGGTTCGATTTCTACTGCGTTTGAAAAATCTTTTGCGAACATCGCGACCACCTCATCGACGAGGTTTGCGCCTGTGACTTCTTGATTTCCTTCCAAATTCCAACGCAAATTCCAACGATCAATATTGCTGGAACCTATCGAAACCCAATCGTCGCACAGCGCGACTTTCGAGTGATTGAAGGTCGGTTTGTATTCAAAGATACGTACGTGAGCGCGCAATAAGCGCTGATAATAGCGCCTGCCCGCATGACGTATCGCGGGATGATCGGTCAACGCACCGGGCAACAATAAACGCACATCGACACCGCTACGCGCGGCCTTTTTGAGCGCGCGCAAAATTCTGCGCGGCGGTACAAAATAGGCCGTCGCCAGCCACACGCGGCGTTCCGCGCCACGCACGCGGTTAAGCAACGAATGTTTGATTTCTTGCCCTATTCCACCGCCGACACACGTGACGCGCCCCCATACACCGGATGTAAAACCAGAGGCAGGAATATAGGTGGGCAGTTCTACGCGCGACCACACACGCCAGGTGCGCTGAAACACGTCCACCCAATCCGCGACACACGCGCCCCGCACTTCTATCATGGTGTCACGCCAGGCCGGTATTTTGCGTCCGGGCCAAAAATCGTCGGTGATGCCCGCCCCGCCCAGATATGCTATCTCACCGTCAACGATTAATAATTTGCGATGATCGCGCAACAAATAGCGTCGCCAATGTCGCATATTCCACGGGTTGTAGTAGCTGATCGCGATGCCGCGCGCCGCCAAACGCGCGCGATCCGCGTCGCGTAAACCGCGCACGCCAAAGGCATCGAACAATAAACACACTTGCACGCCGCGCGCGGCGGCCTCACGCAATGCAGCGATAAAGCGCGTGGCCATCACACCGGATTCCACCAGATACATTTCGAGAAAAATATAGCGCCGCGCCTGGACGATGGCCGCCAAAAACGCCGGGAAAAAGGCCTCGCCATCGATCAACACTCGGAATTGATTTCCGTCGCGCCAAGGATAGGCCGCATGCATTGCGTTAGCCCTGCCACCAATGGCGTGAAAATACCGCCGCACCTATCACCACACCGGCGACAAACACCATCGCCAAGGTAATCATCGAAACAGATTGATTTAAATTTGGAAGCGGATCTTTTGACTTGGCATTCACTCTATCGGAAGCGCGCGTCAGTGCCTCATGCACCAGGCGCGGCAATGCGGGTAGAATTTCCGCCCACAACGGGGCCTCTTTACGCAACGCGCTGAAAAACCCGCGCACACCGATGCGGTCGCGCATCCAACGCTCAAGGAAGGGCTTAGCCGTTTGCCATAAATCCAAATCGGGATAAAGCTCGCGCCCCAAACCTTCGATATTCAATAAGGTTTTTTGTAGCAATACCAGTTGCGGTTGCACCTCCATATCAAAACGGCGCGCGGTTTGAAACAATCTAATCAGCACCTGACCAAACGATATTTCCTTTAGGGGCCGCTCGAATATGGGCTCGCAAACGGTGCGTATCGCGGCCTCGAATTCATTGACGCGCGTCCCCCCTGGCACCCAACCCGATTCGACATGCAGTTCCGCCACGCGTTTATAATCACGACGGAAAAACGCCAAAAAATTCTCCGCCAGATAACGTTGATCCTGGGTGGTTAACGAACCCATAATGCCGAAATCAACGGCGATATAGCGGCCGTTAGGTTCGACAAAGATATTCCCGGGATGCATATCCGCGTGAAAAAAATTGTGTTTAAACACTTGCGTAAAAAAAATCTCCACGCCACGTTCGGCAAGGCGTTTCAAATCTACGCCAGCGGCGCGCAGGCTCGCCACATCGCTCACCGGGATGCCACGTATGCGCTCCATCGCCATCACGTTTTTGCGCGTCAACGGCCAGTGAATTTCCGGAATATACAAATCGGCCGAGCCGGCGAAATTGCGGCGCAATTGCGATGCCGACGCCGCTTCGCGCATCAAATCGAGTTCATCATGGATGGTTTTTTTATAATCTTCCACCACCTCGCACGGCCGCAAACGCCGCGCCTGCGGCCAATAGCGCTCCGCCAATGCGGCCAAGGTCTGTAATAGATCCGTATCGCGGCGTATGACCGGCGCGATGTCCGGCCGCACAACCTTGATGATTAATTCTCGCCCATCGTGCAAGCTTGCGACATGGACTTGCGCAATCGAGGCCGAGGCCAAGGGTTGATTCTCAAATTGCGCAAACACGTCGTCGATTTTCGCGCCGTAGGCCTGTTCGATCACGGCGCGCGCGCGGTCGCTGGAAAACGGCGGCACGCGATCTTGTAAATAGGCGAGTTCTTTGGCGATGGCAGGTGGCAAAAGATCGGGGCGCGTGGACAACATTTGTCCGAATTTGACGAAAATGGGGCCTAAATCTTCCAACGCACGCCGTAGGCGCACGGCGCTGGGTGTGGTTTTATCACGCCACCAATGCCACGGCATGACATACAATAAAAACCGATAGGGTCGAAATAGGTGCATCGCGAAAATAATGTCATCTAAATTGTGGCGCACCAACACGCGATGGATGAATAATAAACGCCACAACTGCCCTTTGCGTATCACCGCGACGGCCCTTGCTTACGCGCCTCTAATTCGGTGATGCGTTGCGCCAACCTATCGGCATCGCCACGTACACTATCCACGGAGTCAAAAAATCGTTCCGCCTCATGCGTAAAGGGCAAAAGTTGCCATTCATCGCGCAGATATTCCACGCCGTCGCGGACATTGGTGCTGGCGTTGTCGCGTGCTTTGCTACGCCAACGACGCCAACTCGCGCCGATATGATGTGCGATGGGATCGCCGGTAAAACGGGATAACTGTTCTTCCCAATCTATATCCAGACCATGCAGCCAACGCTGCACCGCATGCCCCAATTCCAGGTCGCCTTCGATCACAACATCCCCGGTATTGAACACAGCGCGATTAGCAGCGCCAGCGCGCAGCAAGGCCAGTGGCGCGCCGCGTATCCAGGCATCGGCAGGCATCGAGTCGGCGCTTTTTAAGCGCACACCGTCAGCGCAAAATGCCATTATCACTTGCAAATCCATCCCGCGCACATCGACGCCCACGGTTTTACCGTGTATGGCGCGCGCGCGCGCCAACGCCTGTTGATCCAAGGCGATCACCCGGTTAAATATACCTTCACCTAAGGACATCAGCCACGGCGGGACGATCACTGCACTTCCCTGATTAAAAGCGCCAACGCTTTCGTCGATTCGTCATCGAAATGCCGCCACGGCTGGGTAATCACCAAGGTACGCGCGACGCGATCATGCCAACCGCGTTTTTGTTTGTCCACGGCGATCCATAAAAACCCCAAGCCCATAGGCAGCAAGGCTAGCAGATATCCGAGGTAGCGCAACGCCGCCTGACGCCAAGTGACACGTTGCCCCGAGTCCGCATCCACGACATAGCAATCGAATAATAATTTGCCGGGCGTACCGAAAAATTTCACCCACGCCACCATCGTCACTCCGGCCACGGCGATTTGCGTAGACAAATCCACTTCTACATCGATGCCGTTGGCTGCCAAGGCCTGCGGCAAACTGGCCACGGCCAATGCAAAAATATGCGCCACACCGGTCACCAAAAACACGCATGCCCCGTCAACGACGGCTGCGCCGAAGCGTCGCCAAAATCCTGCGTATTGGTACGCGATCATAGTTTGTATCCGCGATGCAATGCGACTATACCACCCGCCAGATTGAAATAGTCGCAGCGTTCAAACCCGGCGACTTCCAGCATATTTTTCAGCGTCGGTTGATCGGGGTGCATGCGTATGGATTCGGCCAAATAACGATAGCTATCGGCATCCCCCGCAATCAAGCGCCCCAATTTCGGCAACACGCTAAACGAATACGCATCGTAGATCGGTTTCAATCCCGGCACGACGGGCTTGCTGAACTCGAGCACTAAGACCTGCCCGCCCGGTTTGACGACACGCCACATCGAGCGCAAGGCCTCTTCTTTGCGCGTGACATTGCGCAACCCAAAGGCGATGGTGATGCAATCGAAATAATTATCGGGAAAAGGCAGGCATTCGGCGTTGACGCGCGCGTAACGCACATTACCTACCCAACCTTCATTGACCATGCGTTGACGACCGCGTTCCAACATCGCGGCATTGATGTCCGCCAGCACGACCTCGCCGTGCGGCCCTACGCGCCGCGCAAATTGCGCCGCCAGATCGCCCGTCCCGCCCGCGAGATCGAGCACGCGCTGGCCTGCACGAACGCGGCTGGCCCAAATCGTGTAGCGTTTCCATAAGCGATGCACACCCAACGTCATCAAGTCATTCATGACATCGTATTTGCCGGCCACTGAATGGAACACCTCGGCGACGCGTTGCGCTTTATGCGACAAGGGCACGCGTTGATAGCCGAAATCGACGCTGGGCTCTACTTGTAGATCGTCTTGGCTCATCACTTCACCTTCCACAAATTATGAGAGCGTCGCGTTATTTGCGCGTATGTCCCGCCGCCTGCAATCTGGCCAAGTAGTCTTGCCACAATTGATCTTTCTTTTGGCCGTATTCGTACAACAATTCATAGGAATAAATGCCGGTGTCATGTCCGTCGCTAAATTTCAATTTAATCGCGTACATGCCCATAGGTTCTATGGCCTCGATGTTCACATCTTGTTTACCCAACTGTAATACTTCTTCGCCGGGACCATGACCGCGCACCTCGGCGGACGGGGAATACACGCGCAGGAATTCGCACGGCAAATTAAAATGCGCGCCGTCGTCGAACGCGACCTCTAGCACCTTGGACGCTTGATGCAATTTAATATCAACGGGTACTGGACCGGGCATAACTATCTCCAACTCTCAACAACACAATTACAAAATATAACGCGATAAATCTTCGTTTTTCACCAACTTTCCGATTTGCTCATCGACGTAGGCGCGATTGATTTTCACCACTTGTCCCGCACGCTCCGCCGCATCGAATGAAACACTTTCCAACAATCTTTCAACCACGGTATGCAGGCGTCGCGCGCCGATGTTTTCAGTGC
>CAKKRP010000147.1 GCA_919902765.1 Gammaproteobacteria bacterium
CTGAAATAACAATTTTCTACCGGCTCGTCACCTTATTTTTAATGAGGGAGCCCTGGGATCAACGCACCGATTTTGCTGGTAGATCAACAAAGGCCGCGATAGACAATGGGCAACGGCAAGTCAAAGAAAAGTAAAGGCACTCGTGTAGGTGAGCGCAACTCAATACCGCCTCCAGTCACTGCACACCAAAAGACCGATATTGGTCAAATGCAAAATGAATCTTCTGATGCGAGCGAGTTAGTTGTTGAACGCCCGCTAAATACACGCATTGTTGCCACTGCGTTTCAAGGCCCCTACCCTCCGCCGCACCTGTTAGCGGAATATGATAGAATTTGTCCTGGCTTTTCAAAAGATATGCTTTCAATGGCACAGCAAGATGCCGCCCATATTAGGGAGTTGGAAAGGAAATCGCTCTATTATAAGCAGCGTGAAGTATTGCTAGGTCAAGTGTTTGGCTTCTTGATAGCGGTTATCGTTGTTATCTCCGCCGCAATGTTAATTTATTCTGGGCATGAAGCTACGGGAGTAATATTTAGCGGTACGTGCCTAGTGACGTTGGTGTCATTATTCATTTACGGGCGATCTAAGTCTAAAAATTTATCTAAGAAATCGTCCTGAATCGAGAATTAGTTTTTCAGTGTGTGGAACGCAGAAATATACCCTGAGAGATTCGGATTATGGGACTGACAAAACGCAAGTTTGGAACTCAAGAATCCGCGCAATCCGGAATTGTCGTTGCTGCGCGTAGTAGTCAGCGTAACTCCGCATGATTATCGGAGGAAATAACATGAAAAGCTTTAGCAGGGCCAAGAAACGTATCGACGTGTCAGTCGGCGAGTCTGTGCGGATCATTCGAGAACTACAAGGGCTCAGCCAAAACGAACTCGCGTCGCGTACCGGCATTCCGCAGTCCACGCTCTCGGCGATTGAGAATGATCGTGTCAGTCTGGGTGTTGAGCGCGCTAAAACGTTGGCCAAGGTGTTGAAGTGTCATCCAGCGGTATTGGTTTTCCCGGGGTGGGAAATACCTCGTGATTCGGCGGCGTAGGGGTTCGAACTTCTTAGCAAACATGGTTGCCGCACGCAAACACGATGTAGAGAAAATTCAGATGTTAGTCTGAGGCTTTAGGTATACAAGTTCCGACTAACTCTGACAGCTGCTTCCGAAAAACTGGTAGCTGTCAGATTAAGTAGACCGTAGGGTGCAATAAGCGTAGCGCATTGCACCGGACGAATTTATATACGGCGCAATGCCCGTTGGTTATTGCGCCCTACTGTACTGTTGTCTTGAGGCCAGCCCCCAAAACGTTACGGATGATAACGCCAAAGATCATTGAGCTTGCCATCATAACCAATCCCGCCAAACAACCACAAATCACCGTTGTTGTCCGCCCAACCTGTCGCGTTTGCTCGTGCGCCGGGAACATCGTCATTAGCGGTGCCATAGATTCCGCGCTGATTTATTGCGTTGCTGCCGCCCATCCATATCCAGTTGGTGCCATTGAACTTCCAGATATCGTTTAGCTGACCCGAAATCCCTTGCGAATCATAACCATCTCCGCCAAAGAGCCATAGATTGCCAGCTTTGTCTATCCAGCCGGTTGCTGACCATCGCGTGCCTGGGACATTGCCTGGATCCTCTACCCCAAGTGATCCATATACTCCCTTTTGGCGAGGAACTTTATAGCCACCTATCCACGTCCACAGTGTACCGTCGAACTTCCAAAGGTCATTTCGTTCGCCTACTTCGAACGGTAAACCGCTTCTAATTCCACCAAAGATCCAAACGTTGCCACTCGTATCCTTCCAGCTAGTAGCGCTGTGTCGCCCGCCGGGCATATTGGTTGCCGCCGGGGTACCCTGTGTACCGTACACGTCCACTTGATCAGTGTGTTGACTACCACTCATCCAGGTCCAAAGTGTGCCGTCGAATTTCCAGGCATCATTTTTAGCACCCCAAGCTGTTGAGGAAGCTGAATCGTGACAGTCCCCACCAAATAGCCACAGATTTCCGGAGTTGTCTGTCCAGCTAACCGCAAAAGCTCGTGCGCCGGGGGTATTGCTAGCGTCTGCGATACCTTGTGTACCGTAGACGCTCACTCGATTGGTGTATTGGCTACCACTCACCCAAGTCCAAAGGGTGCCATCGAACTTCCAAAGATCATTGAAATAGTACCCAGGATTGCTGAGATCAGCTCCTCCAAACAGCCAAATATTGCCATTGCGGTCAACCCATTTAGCAGCTCCAGACCGCCCACCAGGAGTATTGCCTGCATCGGCGACACCTTGTTTGCCATAGTTAGGGCCATAACCTTCAATCTTAGAGCCGCTCACCCATGCCCACTGAGTGCCATCAAATTTCCAAAGATCGCTATAACCTGCTCCCATGAAAGCTGATCCCCCGAAAAGCCAAAGATGGCCGTTAGCGTCAGTCCAGCTAACCCCGCCGTTCCTTGCCCCAGGAGTATTTTCAACAGAGGGAGTCCCTTGCGTGCCATAGACACCCATTTGGTCGATAAGGTTGCTTCCACTTATCCATGTCCAGTGATTAGGCTCGCCGCTTCCCCCGCTTCCTCTATGGCAAGCCGACAGAAGGCTCATCACAATCAATATGGCAGCGACAATCCCGAATGTAAACAAGTTGGATAGCTTATGCGGTATCAAAGCGGGGGTCATAGATCAATTCTCATTTATGATTAAACATTTAGGGTGTTGTGAATAAAGACGCAAGAAATCAGTATATTGGTAATATTGTATCACTATAAAACTTATAAATATATTATAAGCCTAACATCCCTTAAGTGTCGGCCGTAAATGCAGAATTTGGCGAGAAAACGCCATTTTTGCAAGATGTAATTGGTTTGTAGGACGCGCTAAGCTACAAACCGCATTGTTTGAAAAGACGCGGTTAATTCATCAGACGGATTCGCAATTGATGCGGTACGTATGTTGACGCAATTGCGACGGGTTGCTAAAGTGGAAATAGGTACCGTTGTAAATTCAAGGATAGGTTGCGATGAGTTTTGCGGAGCGTGGTTTTTACGCAATATTACGCGAACAATATTGCACAGCTTAGGTAATGGCACTTATCAATCGTGTCAATCGACCGCATTATATCAATATGGGACCGCGCTACGAGAGGCGGAGCTGCTCGATACGACGCCAGGATTGCCTCAATGCAAATAATCGAGAATGGATTGAATCGCATTGTTCGATCTGCGATTTATCTTTTCATTGCGTTTGCGGTAGGTGTTGTGACCATCGTTCGCGCGGAAGAATCGAACGCTATGTCCACGGTGCGTATTGGCAATCTTCAATTGTCGCTACCGATGACAATGTTGAAAAAAGTCGAAGTGCTCAATGAAAATTTTGTCAATCTTGCCATTGCCAGTCAGCAAAATAATGCAAGCACAAGCAAGATGATCTTTCTCGGCGTGCTGGCGAAGTATGGGGATAGGTTGTCGATATATAGAGACAAAGGTGTGATCTCGCCAAAGTATACAGTTGATTTAGGTGTTTTTTTTGGTCATCTAGCATCGGCCGGTGAAACGGATGAAACGCGCAATGCGTATAAAATATTGGAAGTGGACGGCTGCGTACCGGGGCCGATTACTAAATATCCCGGCGTGTCGGCGTATGCGTTTAAATGCCTACTCCCTAGACCAAGTCTTGTGTACTACCAACTCGATGGTAATAAGGATTTATACTATGCGAAGGGCGTCTTCTACGAACCCGATCTGCGGGCGTTGACGGAACATTTCGCGGGCGTGAATTAGCCCGTAGGATGATTTCAATTTCCATTGCGAAAATCTTTTTTACAGGCACTAAAACGCATATTTTTACAACGCCATCAACAGGCAATGACATTCACCGCCAGTCCGCCACGCGCGGTTTCTTTGTATTTTACTTGCATATCCGCGCCAGTATCGCGCATGGTTTTTATCACCTGATCGAGTGATACGAAGTGCATACCGTCTCCACGCAGCGCCATGCGTGCGGCGTTGATGGCCTTCACCGCGCCCATTGCGTTGCGCTCTATGCAAGGGACTTGCACCAGGCCGCCGATAGGATCACACGTCAGACCCAAGTTGTGTTCCATGCCTATTTCAGCGGCATTTTCTACCTGTTCCGGGGTGCCGCCCAGGACTTCGGTCAATGCGCCTGCCGCCATCGAACATGCCACGCCAACCTCGCCTTGGCAACCGACTTCAGCGCCGGAGATCGAGGCATTTTCTTTGTAAAGTATGGCAATCGCGCCTGCCGTCAGTAAAAAACGCACCACCCCGTCGTCATCGGCCCCGGGGATGAAACGTGTGAAATAGTGTAATACAGCAGGGATAATGCCGGCGGCACCGTTGGTAGGGGCGGTGACCACGCGGCGACCGGCGGCGTTTTCTTCATTGACCGCAAGCGCATATAGGTTAACCCAATCCAATGTTGTCAACGGGTCGCGTAGATTTTGTTCCGGTTGACTGGATAATGTTTGGTACAGCGCGGCAGCACGACGACGTACGTTGAGGCCACCGGGGAGCACGCCTTCCGTATTGCATCCATTGGTCACGCAGGTTTGCATCACCCGCCAAATGCGCAAGAGCTCTTCTTTTATCGTCGTCTGTGTGCGCCAACTAAGTTCGTTCGCAAGCATGACCCCGCTAATCGCTAACTGACGTTGCGTACACATGACGAGCAATTCGCGCGAAGATTTAAAAGGATACGGCAGCGTCGTGGTGTCGCCTACAATGTGATCAGCGCCTTCGTCAACGACAAAACCACCGCCTACCGAATAATAAATATTGACCGCGAGCGCGTGGCCCGTGGCGTCAAATGCGCTAAAACGCATGCCGTTCGGATGATGTGGCAACGATTCCTGCGTGTGAAAAATCAAATGCTCTGCGATGCGAAAGGGCAGGCGGTGTTCATTCAGCACGTCGATGGTGCCGATTTGCTGTAAATCTGCAAGTTTTTGCGCGACCGCATCAAGATCAACGTGTTCTGGCGTTTCTCCCAGCAGCCCTAAGACTATGGCGTGATGCGTGCCGTGACCTTTTCCTGTGGCCCCCAGTGAACCGTATAATTCTACTTTTATGGATTGCGTTTTTGTCAGTATACCTGTGGCGCGCAATTTGAGCGCAAACATTGTTGCTGCGCGCATCGGGCCGACCGTGTGTGAACTGGAGGGCCCAATGCCGATTTTGAAAATATCAAATACGCTGATCGCCATGGACATGCCTCTGGTTAGGTGGCGGCGCTACGAGACACCCCATGGTGTTCCGCATCTGCAGGGAACGTACCAGCGATGGTAATGGATTATAGCCTGTAGGATGCGGTGAGATACGAACCGCATCGTTCGAGTAGATGCGGTTAAGCCACCAGACGGATTCGCGATATTGCGGCCCGGCTTCAGCAATGCGACAGAACCATATTTATTGCGTAAAAAACTGCTGCCTAAATTTCACTGGCACCGCGCTGCCGCCTTCCGGGGTCACGCTAAAGGTGAAATCCAGCGTTTCTTCCTGTGTCACCGCGAAGTCGCTGACGTAGTACAAGGACTGACCCTCGCGGATTTCACGCATGTCCAACTCGCGCAACTGGCCATTCAGATTGACAGAAGTACCGCTGACATCGGCCTTGACGCCTTTGGCGGCGGACCCTTCGCCCTTCAACACCGACACCACCACCACGCCACGACTACGGCTGCGCGTGATGTCATATAATTTGGCGATCTCCGGTTGCAGGGTGTCGGCGGAATAGGCGTTGTAATGCACGACAAATCCGCCCGCCTTGACGGATTGATCGGCACCCACAGTTCCAAAAATGCCTATCATGCCCAAACAAGCGCCCATTACTGCCGACCACACGCGTTGTTGCATAGCTCATCCTCGTTAAACCCCATGTTAACCATTAACCCACACTGGACGTGGCGGGTCAAGATGGGGTTGAGTATTTCCCCATGCGACATAAAACCACCCAATGATTAGCCATCCACCCCCCGCCTCAGGTATTATGTTGGTTTTTCCACGCTTGGCGCTCCACTATGTTCACAGGGCTCATCCAAACCGTAGGTGCCGTCACCGCGCTCCGCGATGCGGGGGGTGATAAGCGCATCACTATCGCTGCCCCGGGGCTGGATTTCGCTGCGCTCGGCGAGGGCGATAGCATCGCCGTCAATGGCGTGTGCCTGACCGCGTTGGCGCTGGCGCGGCCCCATTTCGCCGCCGATGTGTCGGGGGAGACCCTGGCTTGCTCCACGATTGGGCAGTTGCGCGTGGGCAGCCGGGTGAATTTGGAGACCGCGCTGACCTTGCAGCGCGCGTTGGGTGGGCATCTGGTCAGCGGTCATGTCGATGGCGTGGGCACGGTGCAGTCGCGGTCTAGCGACGCGCGTAGCGAGCGCTTGCATATCGCCGCCCCGGCGGAACTGGCCAAATATATCGCCGCCAAGGGCTCGATTTCGGTCGAGGGCGTCAGTTTGACGGTCAATGCGGTGGAAGGTAATGTGTTCGATATCAATTTGATCCCGCATACCTTGCAAGCGACCACGTTGCAAGATTTGCGTGCCGGTAGTCGCGTGAATCTGGAAGTGGATATTATCGCGCGTTATTTAGAACGCCTGGTCTTGGGTGCGCGCAGCGGCGGCGGCCTTGACGAGGCCTTTTTGGCCCACCATGGGTTTATCACTGGAAAATAATCATGGCCTTTAGTTCTATTCCGGAATTGATCGAAGAAATGCGCCTGGGGCGCATGATCATCCTCATCGATGACGAAGATCGTGAAAACGAGGGCGATTTGGTGATGGCGGCACAATGGGTGCGCCCGGAAGACATCAATTTTATGGCGCGTTATGGGCGTGGCTTGGTGTGCCTCACCTTGACGCGTGAGCGCTGCACGCAACTGAACCTGCCGCTGATGGTTGCGAACACCCAGCAAAAACAATCCACCAGTTTCACCTTGTCCATCGAGGCCGCCAAGGGCGTGACCACGGGCATCTCCGCCGCCGATCGCGCGACCACGATACGCGCCGCCGTGGCCCCCGATGCGCGACCCGAAGACATCGTACAGCCCGGTCACGTGTTCCCCATCATGGCCCAACCGGGCGGGGTGTTGACCCGTGCCGGGCACACCGAGGCGACCAGCGATTTGGCGCGTATGGCGGGCTTAGAACCCGCCGCCGTGATTGTCGAAATTTTGAATGAAGACGGCACCATGGCGCGGCGTCCCGACCTGGAAAAATTCGCGGCCCAACATGGTCTGAAAATGGGCACCATCGCGGACCTGATTTATCATCGCTTGCGCCACGAAAAGACCGTCGAACGCGTCACCGAATGCCGTTTAAACACCGATTTCGGGCCGTTTCGCCTGATGGCCTATCGCGATATCGTCGATGCACACGTCCACCTGGCCTTGGTGCGTGGCGAGGTGAACACCTCTGAGCCGGTGTTGGTGCGCGTACATATGCGCGACGACATGAGCGATGTGCTCTCCGCGCATCGCCCCGATGTACACTTGCCGTTGCGTAAGGCGATGGAATACATCGCCAAGCAAGGGCAGGGCGTGATCGTGTTGCTGCGCCGCCCCGAGACCGCCAGCGATTTGGTGCGTCGCATAGAGCACTATCACCTGCTCGATGCCGGGCAGACACCGCCCGCCGAAACCCCCTGGGATCAGCGTTCCTATGGTTTGGGGGCGCAGATCTTGCTCGATCTGGGCGTACACAAGATGCGCGTCGTCGGTAACCCCAAAAAGATGGCGGGGCTTTCAGGTTTTGGCTTAGAAGTGGTGGAATATCTGCCACCGGACACTTTGTGAACTTAGGAAACGACTATGACGCGGATCACCACCCTCGAAGGTAATTTTGTCATCCAGGGCGCGCGCTTTGGCATCGTGCAAAGCCGCTTTAATAATTATATCGGCGATAGCCTGTTGGCCGCCGCCATCGACACCTTGGTGCGCCACGGCGCGGTCGAAAAAGACCTCGAAGCCGTCAAAGTGCCCGGCGCGTTTGAATTGCCGTTGATGGCGCAACGCATGGCGCGCAGCGGGCGTTATGATGCGGTGATCGCGCTGGGCGTGATCATCCGTGGCGGCACACCGCATTTCGATTTCGTCGCGGGCGAATGTGTCAAAGGCGTGGGCTTGGCGAGTTTGCAAAGCGATGTGCCGGTGGCCTTCGGTGTGTTGACCGTAGACACCATCGAACAGGCGATAGAACGCGCCGGCACCAAGGCCGGCAATAAGGGCGTAGAAGCGGCGCTGTCGGCGATAGAAATGGTTAACGTGCTGAAACAATTTCAGGCGTTAAAATAACGCCACAGCGAATAGTGTAGGATGCGGTGAGTATAACGAACTGCATCTTTCGCGCAGGCAATACCCCATGCACGCGTCAGAAAACGCGTGGAATCATCAGCTCTTTTGTATATAGTTTGAGGATGTTATGAGTCACCAACGTAAACGCGCGCGCCGCGCGGCGGTGCAAGCGCTATATCAATGGCAACTCACGCAACAAAATGTGCGCGAGATCGAACAACAATTTATCGACGAACACGGCGGCACCCCGACCGACATGCAATTCTTCCACGAACTACTCACCGGCGTGACCAGCCAGCTTGATGAATTGGACGCCGCCTTCGAACCGTTTTTGGATCGCAAGGTCGATGAGCTCGATATGGTCGAACGCGCCGTATTGCGCCTCTCGACATTTGAATTGAAATCCCGTTTAGATATCCCGTTTCGTGTCGTGATTAACGAAGGCGTTGATCTGGCCAAGACCTTTGGTGCGGATCAAAGCTATAAATACATCAACGGCGTGCTCGACAAGGTCGCCAAGCAGTTGCGCACGCTCGAACAACCGAACAATTCACGCAAGTAATCTTTGTATGGAGGCAGTGTCGGAATTTGCACTCATCGCGCGCTATTTTCAACGCGCTACCACGCGCGCCGACATCGTGTTGGGCATCGGTGACGACGCCGCCATCGTCGCCGTGCCTGCGCAGCAACACCTCGCGGTGGCCATCGACACGTTGGTCGCAGGCGTACATTTTCCGCTCGACACGCCGCCTGCCGACATCGGTTATAAGGCCGTGGCGGTGAATTTGAGCGATATGGCCGCAATGGGTGCGCAACCGTGTTGGATGACCCTGGCCTTGACCTTGCCGCAGGCCGATGCGGAGTGGGTGCAGGCCTTCGCCGAGGGCTTGTTCGCAGCAGCGCAGCCCTATGATGTCGCGCTGATCGGCGGCGACACCACGCGCGGCCCGTTGACCATCAGCATTCAAATCGCAGGCTGGGTGCCGCACGGTGGCGCGTTGCGTCGCGATGGCGCGCAGGCGGGTGATGACATCTATGTCAGCGGCACACTGGGCGATGCGGGCGTAGGCCTCGCCATCGCACAAAGAAAATGCAGCCTACCCGCCGCCGACAGCGAGTTTTGTGTCCAACGCTTGCGTCGTCCTACGGCGCGGGTTGAACTAGGTCTGGCCTTGCGCGGTGTGGCGACCAGCGCCATCGACATCTCCGACGGCTTGAGCGCCGATCTGGGCCACATCCTCAGCGCCAGCAGGGCCGGTGCGTGCATAATTTTAGATGCATTGCCGTTATCGCGCGCCATGCGTAACGTGAGCCCGGCAGAGGGCCTACAATATGCCTTGCACAGCGGTGATGACTACGAGCTGTGTTTTACCGCCGCGCCTGCGCATGCATCTGCGCTTGCACGTATCGCGCACGGCATTGGCGTGGCGATCACCCCTATCGGCCACATCGAATCCGCGCCTGGCCTGCGTGGACGCGCTGCAAGCGGGCAGATCACGCGGTTGGTTCCACAAGGTTACGAGCATTTTTGATGCGCCTCCCACGCCCCGACCTACGCCGTTTTCATCACTTTATGGCCTTTGGTTTCGGCAGCGGCCTCGCGCCGCGCGCGCCGGGCACCTTTGGCACCGTGGCCGCCATTCCCGTCTATTTCGCGTTTACCACGCTGCCATTTTGGGCCTACTTGACCCTTACCGTGTTGGCCTTCGGAGCAGGGGTTTTCTGGTGTGGGCGCGCCGCGCGCGAGCTCGGTGTACACGATCATCCCGGCATCGTTTGGGACGAGATCGTTGGTTATTTGCTCACTATGGCCTGGGTGCCATACAGCGTCAACGCGGTGCTCGCGGGGTTCTTGCTATTCCGCTTTTTCGATATCGTAAAACCTTTTCCTATCAAATGGTTAGATGAGCATGTCGAGGGCGGTTTTGGGATCATGATAGACGACATTGTGGCCGCGCTATACGCCGGGGGCGTTTTATATTGGATAAGCGGACGAGTGGCGGAATGGAGATAAATTGACTGATAATGCAAGTCATTATTTATATCCCTTATCACTTTTGTTGCGGCGGAGTTTGTGTTTTAGTACTGGAAATATTCGCGCCACGGCGGTGACTCTTCAGTCGCATAGTAAAGGAAAAAATATTGTATTCCGCGATACACAAGGATAGGCCAATGGGTAGCGAAAAATTTTCGTTGTGGCGAAAGTTCGCCGACAAGGTACCATACTATTTAGCCAAACATTATTGGTGGGCCTATTTGTGGAGGCCGTCGGTTTGGTTTTTTGACCATAAACCGATCATTAACGCGATTCTTTTCGGTCAATATCCAACGCTGTTGCGACGAGTACTGCAAATTCTTGATCTGCGGCCGTCAGGGAACTTGTTGCAATTGACATGCGCATACGGTGATTTAACGCCCGCGATCACGCAAAAAGTGAGTGACCAATCATTTTTTATTTGCGATGTTGCGTCGATTCAACTCGTCGCAATGAGACGAAAACTGACACCGGACGCGCTTAAAAAACTCTATATTACGCGCATGAATGCGGAAAAACTTGGGTTTAAAAGCGATGCATTTTCGACGGTGTTGATTTTTTTCTTGCTCCATGAATTGCCAACGGACGCGCGCTTGCGTGTGCTGGAGCAAGTAATGCGTGTCATTAAACCCGGAGGACAACTGATCGTCGCTGAATATGCGCATCAACCGACACATCATTTCTTATATCGAGTGCGTCCTTTGCGTGGGTTGCTGACACGGCTGGAGCCGTTTTTAGGCGATTTTTGGCGGTTAGACCTGTTAGCGGCGCTGCGCGCGAAGGCGGCGAGCTTTAATAAAAAGGTGCAATGTCTACAAGAATATCGCGTATTTAACGGCTTTTATCGCGTTGTGGTTTATCAAGTCCAGTAGTTTCGCGTTGGTCGGTTTTTTGCTCCCCATTCGTCAATCGACCTGTTCCGCCGCCGCACACCTTTAGGCTGATGTTGACAAATTCGCTTGGATATTAACGAGATAGCCTGACGTAATTTATATGTTGCCAATTT
>CAKKRP010000148.1 GCA_919902765.1 Gammaproteobacteria bacterium
GGGATATTTTGGCGATATCTTTGGCGGCAGCGGTGGCCGGGGTGGTGGGCGCGGCACGCACCGTGGGTCCGATTTACGTTACAACGTTGAACTGAGCCTGGAAGAGGCCGTGTTCGGCACGACGGTAAAAATCAAGGTTCCTACCTGGACGCCGTGTGCGGAATGCGGCGGTAATGGCGCACGCAAGGGCACCAAACCGACTGCGTGCAATACCTGTGGCGGGCATGGCCAAGTGCGTATGCAACAAGGCTTTTTCTCGATACAACAGACTTGCCCTCGATGCAACGGGCGGGGCGAAATTATCGCCGAACAATGTAGCAAATGTCATGGTGAAGGACGCATTCAAGATCAAAAAACACTGTCCGCGAAAATTCCTGCGGGGGTAGACACCGGTGATCGCATACGCTTGACCGGCGAGGGTGAGCAAGGCATGCACGGTGCGCCCTCCGGTGATTTATATGTGCAAATCAATGTACGCGATCATCATTTATTCCAGCGTGAAGGCAGTGATTTGCATTGCGATGTCCCGGTGAGTTTTGTGACCTCGGCGTTAGGGGGTGAGTTAGATGTGCCGACCTTGGATGGACGCGTGCGCCTGAAAATCCCGGCCGAAACTCAATCCGGCAAGGTGTTTCGCTTGCGCGGCAAGGGCGTAAAATCGGTGCGCGGGGGCGGTGTTGGCGATTTATTGTGTCGCGTATTGGTGGAAACGCCGGTCAATTTGACTTCAATGCAGAAGGATTTATTGCGCCAATTCGATCAGTCTATGCAAAATGGCAAGAACAATCCGCAGGCCAAGGGCTGGATGGACAAGGTGCGCACCTTTTTCGATGAGATGAAGTTTTAGTGGAACCGCAGTGGTTCGGATTCGCCGCCGCATCGTTGACTACCGTCTCGTTTTTGCCTCAAGTATGGCGTACCTTGCGTACGCGTGACACCAAAAGCATATCCTTGTGGATGTATGCGTTGTTTACCTTAGGGGTCGCTTGCTGGTTGGTCTATGGCATTTATCTGAGTAATTGGCCGATGATCTTGGCCAATGGCGCAACGGGTGTGATGGCGATGTTGGTATTAATTATGAAAATCAGATATGGCTAGTTGGGCGATATTTTTGTTTCAGGGAACCTCTAAAAATTCACTGAAGCCGCGCTGGCGGCGTTGCAAACAGGCTCAAATTGCGGGGCCGGGTAGCGGTAAACTGTGAGTAAACTGCGCATTTTCGCCGTGCCATCACCGGCACCCTCTGGGTATCGTCTTGATTGAATTTTTAGAGGTTCCCTTTAATAAAAATCGCTTCAATCGTATTCCCACAAACGCATCAACGCGATCATAGGAATTTTCGGCACCGGCGCTAAACCGACGAGTTTATATTCTTGATGGTCTGTGTTGCGCAACAATGGGCGCGAATAGGGCGTATTTTTGTTGTTAATGACGGCGCGTACAATGGGTTTCATTTTGTCGGTTCCACGGCGTGTGACGATCGCCGTTTCCCCGTTGGCCAATGATACGATTGCGCCGGGCGGGAACACACCCAATAGTTTTATAAACAATTGGGCGAGCGCTTCATCAATCTCACGACCTTGTTCCAAGAATAAATTTTTCAATACTTGAGTAGGTGCTTGTGCGGTACGATCAGAACGATGCGTGATTAGCGCATGATAGCGATCCGCCAGCGAAAGTATTTTCGTATCCTGCAAAATTTCTTGGCCGGAAATTTTGCGCGGATAGCCGGTGCCATCGACTTTTTCGTGGTGCTGGTAGACAATAGTCAGCCATAATTTGTCGGTAATCCCGGCCTTTTGCAGAATTTCTACGCTACGACGCGGATGATTGTTAATTATCGCGCGTTGTTCGTCTGTCAACGGCACGCGCTGAGTTTGTAGCGATTCCTGGATGTCTAACATGCCGACGTTGGCAGTCAATGCGGCGGATAGCAAAGAAAAAATGCGGTCCGGTGTATAGCTGAGGGATTTGGCGATCAGATAACAGAGCAGGGCCGAGTGTATAGGATGGAGCAGCGTATATTGGCCTTCGTGATCCAGATGGATTGCGCCCAGTGTCGCATCCGTGTCTTCCTCGGTCAGCAATATGAGTTTTGAAATGACTTTATAGGTGCGATCGAGAATTTCTTCCGAAGATGTCGCTTGATTGGGATCGGACAAAAAGGCGAAGGTGTTTTCCAGCCTTCGGCACAAATCGGCGATGGAGGAAAAGGGGTTGATCTCCTTATTGACTTGATTGGCGATGTCGTCGTCTTCATTCTCGATGCGGTAAAGGCCTAGGCGCAATAACAGCTTCAATTGATTTTCATTTTCGATGACCGCCCCTTTTTTGTACAATAGGCGGCGGGTCTGATCGTAGACCGGCCAGCGCAGTTGTACGCCGACATCGATTTCGGCATAGGTCAGTTGGACCAAGGGCATACAGCACATACTCTCGTATTTATCTTAATGATATATCGGCGGATGATCCTCTAACTGTAGAATCAACTACCTAAGTCTTTGATTGCGGTACCGCAAATTCATTGTAACGATAACTGTAAGGTAACAGTATGACTAATATAGTAATATCTGGCGCGGGCGGTCGGATGGGTAAACACCTGATTGAGGCGGTACACATGACAGAGGGTGCCGTGCTCACGGGGGCCGTCGTACGCGCAGGCTCCAGTTTGATCGGTGCCGATGCCGGGGAGGTGGCGGGTGTAGGAAGACTAGGCGTGCCCATTACCGATAGTCTAGAAGGCGCGGGAGGCTTTGATGTACTGATCGATTTTACTCGCCCTGAACCCACGCTAGCGCACCTTGACTGGTGCCGTACACACCATAAACGCATCGTCATCGGAGCCACGGGCTTCACAGACCCGCAAAAGCATCTCATTGCCCAAGGTGCGCGCGATATTCCCATTGTATTTGCGCCTAATATGAGTGTGGGCGTCAATGTGTCGCTTAAATTACTGGAAATGGCCGCCAAAATATTAGGTGATCAATACGACGTGGAGATTATTGAGGCTCATCATCGACATAAAATAGATGCCCCGTCCGGCACGGCCTTGCGTATGGGGGAGGTCGTGGCGCGAGCCTTAGGGCGCGACCTCAAACAAGTCGCGGTATACGGGCGTGAAGGAGTTACCGGAGCACGCGATCCTAAAACCATCGGCTTTGCCACGGTGCGTGGTGGCGACGTAGTAGGCGACCACACGGTGTTGTTCGCCACGTTGGGCGAACGCTTGGAAATAACTCACAAGGCCTCAAGCCGCGCCACGTTCGCTCAAGGCGCGGTGCGTGCAGCGATGTGGTTGGCGCAGCGTCCGGCGAATTTGTATGACATGCAAGACGTGCTAGGATTGCGCTGAATGAACGCACCATTAGTCGCGCCTGTGGTCAAATTATGTATAGATGTGGCGCATTAATTTGTTAACAGAACCATCCGCACTCATTGCGATGTTCTGCCTGAGGAGGTCTTATGGTACAGCAACAGAGCGTGTTAGAACCGACTGCAAGTACTGTGAAATGTGATGTTTGTCTAAAAGAAATTCCTGAATCCGGGGCCAAAAACGCCGAAACAAGCGATTACGTGAGGCATTTTTGTGGATTAGAGTGTTATCAAAAGTGGGAAAATCAAAAGAAATTGATCGAGAAATCTTAAATTAGGTGGCTAATTCCGGCAGTTGCTTGAACATGGCGGAATGGGTGGGAAAATGCAGGCGATGGGTAGACACCCGGCCGCTAAATCTGTAGAATTGGGCCAAGATTTTCCAGTATTAACCTAATTTCTTGAGCGGGGGGCGTCCAGCCGGATTCCCCCCGTTTTCGTACGCGCCTGTTAGGAGGATGGTTTGAGACAACCGGCCCTGTTAGCCCTTGCGGATGGCAGCCTGTTTCGTGGCGAGTCCATCGGTACACCCGGTCAGACCGTCGGTGAGGTGGTGTTTAACACCGCGCTATTTGCGCGCACGCCAAACTGCCGTTAAAATGTGGCCCCGAACTCCACGTAAGGTCCTTGCCAAACATCAATTCGCGAAAATTTTGAGGTTAGTGAACCACCGCTACCCGGTACTGGCTGTTGATCCGCCTTGATTTGTTGCCAACGATACCCTCCCAACAATGTAAACCCGCCTCCCCACCATTCTTTTCTGCGTCGTTGGAATATATATCCAATATCCGCATTAGCGGCGAACTGAAAATATCCAGAGGAACGCAACGATCCGTTCAATGCCTGTTCGGCGGCCTGCTTGGCCGTAGGCGACAAGGAACTTCCACCCAAACCCAGCCCCACGCTACCCATAAAGTAGAATTGATTCAAGCGGTTCTCGACCAGACGGGGATGGGACAACGTATCGTATCCACCACTCAAGGCTATCACGTTGGTAGACAGCCCTGTGTCGTATTGGACGAAGGAGGTGTGTGTCGCCGCGTTACTGATACCGACCACTCCCGGCATGCGAGTCCGAGTATAACTTAAATCGGCAAAGACTCGATTCCCAAAGCCGCCTCGTACATCAACGGCATCGACTCCCCCGGAGAAACGCTGGCTATCGAACATATCGCCGCGCTTCACCAACCCATGAACGCGTATCGACTGGGCACCCAAACGCATTCTTGTCATACCGAGAAACGAGGCATCAAAGTCCAGTGTCGCCGATATCGCCTGCGTCGGCTCAGTGCCAAATCCCGTTTGTGAAATGGACCCCCCCAGCAAAAACCCTCGATAACGGGCTTTTACGCCGATGCCTTCGAAATCATTCGACGCCAATCGAAAATCCGCACTGAGGTTCGTGTCGTTTGTCGCAACCATTGTATGTGCCGACCAATCCGAGTGCGCCGCGCTCAGATCGGCCCGGACTTCGATATCTCGCCCGTGATCGTCTTGCAACGGCAAAGGGCTTTTGCTATCCAGATCGGCAAACGCGTCCTCTCCCACCTCGAAATGGATTCGCTTGTGATCGGTGGAATTGTACACAGAAACATATACGCTGCCGTTTTCAAGATGGATATGTGGTTCAGTCAGCCGTGTGTTTTCCGAAACCGCCAGCCAACCTTTTCTGATTGCACCGCTGCCTCCACTCACCTCCATCAATACCAGGCCCTTTTGGAACGTATCTCTATGTCGAACCATTGCTACATAAACCTTTCCATCTGGCCCTGGATAGAGCGCCAACTCTTCCTCGATTCTGCTACCCAATGTAAATGCATTCCCCAAATTCGCCCACTGGCTCAAATTGGTAATCCAGAGATTCTGCGACTCGTCCACCGCCGCCGCCACCGAACCCCCCTGGAGATCGTTGGCAATCATCCCTTTTTGTAATTTATCAGGCGATGCCAGGCGCAAATTTCCATCCACGTAAATTCCATCGTCGGATACCTGCAAGTATTCACCGGCACCCGTAAATGCCCTCGCCAAATCGCCGTCGCCCGTGTCAAAGAATTCCGATCCGCGATGGTGTTTGTATTCCCCAAGGTCACGGCCTGAGTCGTTTATGACAATACCGACCCTCTTTTTATCGGCATGCCTGTCCACGATAAGTTTGGCATAGGCGAAATGTTTGAAACGAGTGATATTTTGCAACTCGACGAATGTCATAAGCGAAGGCTCGCGGGTAATAATGGGGATTCCCTTTCCGTTAAATACCTCCTCCATGCAATACCCGCCCAACAGACTGCTGAGACAAACCAACCGTAGAGGCCTCATACTGAAATTGGGCGCGCCAGTCGCGTCGAGGAATTGCTCGGTCGTCAGACCTCCATCCTTGGCCTCTACATAGCGGTAGTCCGCAGTAGCAAACCCCTTGGTTGCAACAAGAAAAAACAAAACCGCTATAGAATATTTTTTGATTTTCATGGCATCTCATCATCATTAAGAACTACTGGGGCACGTCTTCTAAAAGCACGTCTAATATCCGTTTCCATATCATTGTGTGGCTTCGATTCAAAATTACGGCGATCCCTATTTGATACAAATTCGAAACTCAACCAAAATTAACATCCGTATCGTCAACAAAAATACCCAAACTCTCCTAGGTGGAGAAAACAAGGCTGAGTTTACACCAAAGGCGAAGCCGAGTAGCACCGGAATGTTCTATGACCGATTCTAAAATGAACTTGTTGGGGTAGGCAACTTTGCAAATCCACCAAATTAAAATGGATGACACAGATTTTTTTTAGGTTACATTGCAACCATTCGTCGCCTCGGGGAAGCAACGAATTCTAGTCGAATACAAATCTAAAACGCAAGAATATTGTGTTTTGTGTGAGTCTGTTCGCGCGAATGATGGTGCGTCATCCATCGTGTCCTCACTTCAATTCTATAGATATCCTGACCCGTTCGCGTGTTGGAAATTATTGTTTTGGGGTTTTGATACCAAAGTTAAAGCGCTGAAAACTTCGGCGTTCTACCGCGTTTAAGGTTTGCGGTTCCGTATTGGCAAGGGCTCCAATACCAAAAAAACGGGTAGATACTCCGAATAATTGCAACGTTAACAATTCCATGGAGGCAATATGAATAAATTAAAATATTTGTTGGTTGGGCTGGTATTGCCAGCATATGCAATAGCGGCCAGTAATTCTAACGGAGAAATACAAATCTCCAATCTGAAATCCGACTCTCGGCTCTATATCGGTCAATCAGCGAGCTTTTCGTTTGAAGCTTATTCGCTGGTCGCTGGTAGTGTCACGGTTAAGGCCGGACTGAAATTCCTGGATCCAAGCAAGACGCTGTCCGACAATATCGCCGACATGGCTTCTACGGAACCAGACTATTACATTTCATTAGCCAACAGAAAGCTCGTAACAGGTAAAGCCAATTCGGTCTCATTTTCATACGTCGTGCCCGCCAATATACAACCCGGAAAATACGCAGTTGTGGTAAATCTCGATACCGCCGTCGCAAACTCGATTACCTCAGCGGTTGTCGTTGACGAAAATAACACCAATTCGTTTGCGTTTGGTGATGGCGAGGTCGAAGTAGAATTACCGGATCGACCGAACCTACGTATCGGCAGCGTTACGCTAGGCGGCGAGAACGGTTATTTCGCGTCCAAGTCGAAGCTACCGGCGGCGTTTCGCGTTAACCTTGAAATTGCCGCCGAATCGCGCGACGTATCGGGTTCGATTGCGACAACGTTCGAACTACAACCGCCCAATCAGGCTACAGTTCCCCTAAGCGTGGCATCTGAGAACGGATCCGTTTCCTCGGATTGGCAAACAACCCCGGAGTGTGACAATTGCGCAACCCTTTTGGCTGGGCAAAAACGCGGTGCCACATTGCGACTCCCTATCGATTCCGCGACCGCGAATCGATTAAAGGCCATTCCTAGTGGAAGCATTGTTAATTTAGTCGTAAAACTGGACCCAAACAATACCATTCCAGAATGGCGGAACCGCAAGGATGACAACATCGCTGTAACACCTATCTATATTTTTGACTAAATTACAAATTTAATTCCAGGAGGATTAAAAAATGAGATACAAAGCACTAGGATTTTTCGTTTTATTCTTATCTGCATCGTCCGCATCCGCAGTTATTAACACTTTTCCCGACCCTAACAACTTCACGCCGTATCCATTAACCTATGCAACAGATACCTCCACCGATACTTTTGGTAATTCTAACATCAACATAAACTATCGACTTGATTCTGCGGTAACTTATGATCAAGAAACCAACCCTAGCGGTAGCATGGTACCTTATGCAGCTTTGGCGCACACCGGTGGCAGCGTGAACGTTAAAATGTGGGACTACACCAAGGTAGTTGTGCGTGTAGACCCCTCTTATGTAGGCGCGAATATTTATGCTTCCAGCGGGGTAATCCGCTTCAAGTCCAATGTAAAAGTACTAGGAATCGACGTATGGAGTCTTGAGAAAAATTACGGCAACGTAACAACCAATATTTGGAACTCAAAAGACCCGCAGACGGGGAAGGAAATTCTAAGCAAATGGGCAAGTTTCGGCGCCAATATATGGACATTTGTCGCGATTGTTCCAGTCAACCTGTTCTATGGTTTCAATGGGGAGGTTGGCATCAGCGGGAGGGTTGACAACACTTGGACTGTATCGACGGATCCAGCTAATCAAGCAATCGGTTCCATTGCCTTGACCGGCAGTTTCGGTCCATATGCATTTTTGGACGCCGTAGCCTCGGCTACCGTGGATGCCGTGGCGTTTGCGGCGGCGTTACAAGGTTCTTTGCGCTTGATAGGAATACAACAGAATTTCTCGACCACCGTCAAGATCGATCCCAAATACAAAGTTACGCTTTCCGCGTCTCTCCCAGGTAAGCTGGATACACTGTCAGGGCGACTCGATTTGATCGGCTACACTTGGTCCATAGATTGGTGTAGAGGTTGGCTGGGCATACCGTATCCCTGCGGAGCCCACTGGGCCGAGGTAGGTCGCGAAACTTTGATTAGTTGGGGAAGCGCCGGAACTTTAACCTGGAACAAATGGAATGATTCGAGAGTTTGGCAATAAGGAAGTAAAAATGTTGGTTTTGTGATTGTAATTTGTTAGATTCAAGCACTAACGGCGTTGCCGAGGATCGCCTCATACAGCAGTCAATCATGAGACGGTCCTTGTTTTTCCCTTGAAAGTATTTACTCGCAAGTTCTCAGAATAAGGTGAAATATGAATAGAAGATATTTGGTAATTTCGGGCTTAGTAGTTTTTGTTTGCGCCTTATCACTATATTCCCTCTTTTTTCAAACCCCTGGATCGACCGATCTGGTGTCGCCACACGACGCGAACAATAGCCCTGCGTCGAGCGCACAGGCTAATAATACCCGTATCCAATCAAACATCCCCGACAATATCGTTACGGTTAAGTATTCTCCAAATTTTAAAATAGGCGAGACATACGGTTTGAATTTTCAACTATTGTCAAATGGCTGGTTCGACAGCTCCGTCGTGGCAAACACCTCCAGAAACAATCGCACGCCAGGCAATAGAGGCGAACTTCAAGTCAAGTACAGCGGGCAACTTTTATTACACGTATATCGATTCACCAATGAAACATGGTCGCTCGGCGGCAAGATTTTTGTCGATGCATTGCAAGTCAACAACGAAACATCTGCATATAAAACCGAGGTTGAAACTCCTTTTACGCTTTCATTGCGTCGCAACGGGGAACTGGTAGACATAAAACTTCTGAAAGGGATATCCCGGGAAGGCGAGAATTTTGTTCGTCAATTGTTTGTACAGTTGCAGTATATTACCCCTGGCGACAATCGCGCAAAGTGGTCGACGCGTGAAACCGACCAACTGGGCATGTTTTCCGCTGACTATGCCCAATTGCTCCCCGGACAAAGCGGCTCGTTCAGCGTTGAAAAACAAAAGAAAAATTATTTTAGAGTAGCGGCGGAAAACCAGATTAATATGCGGGCTCAAGTAGTTTCCAGCTCCTATCAAATGCAGGCCGACACAGAGAACGGTTGGATAAAAAAGGCAACGGGAAAGGAAACGACACGATTATTTGTTCTGGCCGCCACCCTGTCCGAGAGCAATCTAGTATTCTATACGGAAAAGGCGATGAAGCTTCGCAATCATCCCTTCCCCGCCAACCTAGCCGCCTTGGATAAACAGATTATGGATCTGGGCAGGCTCGCCATGCAACGACCAAAAACTAATCCGCAGTTGGACCAATTAGCTGTGGGTAAAAATTTACAAGATGCCCTGAGTTTTATGTCCGACAGATGGAAAGACTCGTCAAGCGCCTCTTTAGGTAGGGAGTTTATGATAAATTATCTCAAACTTCACCCCGAAGAAGGCCCTGCGCTGGCACAACGGCTGCACCTTGCCGATAGCGGTCTCAGCCAAGATCAAGAAGTCTTTTTGTGGTATGCACTTGCCAAGGCCAGCCAGCCACTCAATCAAGAAACCTTACTGCAGGTAGCGAAAGATGAAAACGCGCCGATATCTTCGCGCATGCGGTCCCTGGCCGCGATGACCGAAATCGAAGGCCCAACAAAGTCTACTATTGCTGGTCTATGGGATCTCAGCGGAAACGCCAACTCTGACATCGCACGCACTGCGATCTTGGTAACAGGTGCTTTGGCCAATCCGGAACAAAAAGAGAACGGGGCGGAACCGAATGATATTGTCGATGAATTGGCGTCCAGGCTGCGCGCCTCCAAAAATGTAGATGACATAGTTTTAATACTATCCAGTCTGCGTAACACGCGTAACCTGCGTATATTGAGTATAGTAAAACCCTACTTAAGCCATGACGGTGCCGCTATACGCGCGCAAGCATATGGTGCGGTCATCAATGTCACCACAAGCGACGCGTTATTGCTGGCGTACAGTTACCTGGGTAATGAGCGTGTCGAAATGGTGCGCGTGGCGGCACTCGACGAAATGTCGCTACATCTGGAAAACCAAAGCATTAACGAGTGGGTGAAAACACAATTAACCCGCGAATTACGCGATGCGACTAAGTCCAGCCAATTTACTTTGAAAGCTATTACCTTGGTCGGCGGCGCGATATCCGCGTTTCCGGACAATGAAGACTTCCTTAGAAACTGGGCAAACAAACAAATCAATTTAGAGTTGAAGAAGGAAATTTATAAATTCATCTCGCCTACACCTATAAAACGCGGCTGACCGGCCTGGCGATTCATCATTTTGACTAATCATTGATCAAACTGCGCGGGCTAATCGAGACAACAACGCGTGTCGTGATAGCGCATGCCTATCAATTTCTAGAGCGTAGCGGCATGCGCGCCAGCGTTGGACGGCATCGCGTAACTGTGACCGGTCTTGCGATGTTTTAAGACACTGATTTGCACACGCACCAATCCGCGTCGTATCACCTCCGGCGACAAGCGTTGGTATTTGCCGCGCCATGCGGTAGGCTTCGACAACCTGCGCCGATTTGCAGGGGCTGTTGGGGGGTGTTTTTTGTGCGTACAAACAGGGTGAAACGACGCCTTCGTTTTCACTGAAAGTCAACACATATTTTTAACTAGGCACTACGAATCAACTTTCCAAACGCACCCAGTAAAAATGCGCTTTGTAGGCTGGTGAGGGGATGGTTTGCGCCGAAGTCGGGAAGCGATTACGTGAGGCATTTTTGTGGAGTTAGAGTGTTATCAAAATGGGAAAATCAAAAGCAATTGATCGAGAAATCTTAAATTAGGTGGCTAATTCCGGCAGTTGCTTGAACATGGCGGAATGGGTGGGAAAATGCAGGCGATGGGTAGACACCCGGCCGCTAAATCTGTAGAATTGGGCCAAGATTTTCCAGTATTAACCTAATTTCTTGAGCGGGGGGCGTCCAGCCGGATTCCCCCCGTTTTCGTACGCGCCTGTTAGGAGGATGGTTTGAGACAACCGGCCCTGTTAGCCCTTGCGGATGGCAGCCTGTTTCGTGGCGAGTCCATCGGTACACCCGGTCAGACGGTCGGTGAGGTGGTGTTTAACACCGCGCTTACCGGATACCAGGAAATATTGACCGATGCCTCGTATGCCAAACAGATAGTGACGCTGACCTACCCCCACATCGGCAATGTCGGTGTGAATCCCGAAGATCAGGAATCGTCCAAGGTGTATGCTGCGGGGCTGGTGATCAAACACTTGTCGCCAGTGGCGAGTAGCTGGCGTGCAACACAACCATTAGACGCCTACTTGCGTGAGCAAGGCATCGTCGCGATCGCGGGCATAGATACCCGCCGCCTGACGCGCGTGTTGCGCGAGAAGGGCGCGCAAAACGGCTGTATCGTCGCGGGCGATAAGCTCGACGAACAGGCGGCGCTGGCGGTCGCGCGTGGCTTCCCCGGCTTGAAGGGCATGGACCTCGCCAAAGACGTGACTGTCAAACGCAAATATGAATGGCATGAAGGCAGTTGGACTTTGGGCCAGGGCTTTGTGACCCCGCCGCACACGCCGTTTCATGTCGTCGCCTACGATTATGGGGCGAAAAGAAATATTTTACGCATGTTAGTTGATCGTGGTTGTCGCCTGACCGTGGTGCCTGCGCAAACGTCCGCAGCCGAGGTGTTGGCGTTGCAACCGGATGGCGTGTTCTTGTCCAATGGGCCTGGGGATCCAGAGCCGTGTACCTATGCCATTAAGGCGATTAAAGAGATCATAGCGTGTGGCGTGCCGTTATTCGGTATTTGCCTTGGGCACCAATTGTTGGGTCTGGCCAGCGGTGCCAAAACGGTAAAAATGAAATTCGGCCATCACGGCGCCAATCATCCGGTGCTCGATATTGCCCACAAAACAGTGATGATCACCAGTCAAAATCATGGCTTTGCGGTGGATGAGGCGAGCTTGCCAAAGACGCTTACCGCAACGCATAGGTCATTATTTGATGGTTCGTTACAGGGCATACAGCGTACGGATCGCCCGGCGTTTAGTTTTCAAGGCCACCCCGAGGCCAGCCCCGGCCCGCACGATGCGGCCCCGTTGTTCGATTATTTTATTAAATTGATTAAGGCCTATCGCCCCACGGCGTGAGCCGCGTTTATCGAGACTGATTATGCCAAAACGCACGGATATCGACAGTATTTTGCTCATCGGCGCAGGGCCCATCGTCATCGGTCAGGCGTGTGAATTCGATTATTCCGGCGCCCAGGCGTGTAAGGCGCTACGCGAGGAAGGCTATCGGGTCATTCTGGTGAATTCCAATCCGGCGACGATTATGACCGACCCGGACACCGCCGACGCCACGTACATCGAACCGATACATTGGCAGACCGTGGCCAAGATCATCGAAAAGGAACGCCCCAGCGCCATACTGCCGACCATGGGCGGCCAGACCGCGCTCAATTGCGCGCTCGATTTGGCGCGCGAAGGCATATTGGAAAAATTCAGCGTCGAGATGATAGGTGCGACGCGCGCGGCCATCGACAAGGCCGAAGACCGCGAAAAATTCCGTCAGGCGATGACCAAGATAGGTTTGTCTACGCCGCGTTCGTTCATTGCGCATAGCTTGGAAGAGGCGTTGCAAGTGCAGGTGCAGATCGGTTATCCGGTCATTATTCGTCCGTCGTTTACGCTGGGCGGCAGCGGCGGCGGCATCGCCTACAACCAAGACGAATTCATCGAAATCTGCGAACGCGGTTTCGATTTGTCGCCGACCAAGGAATTGCTGATCGAAGAATCGGTGCTGGGTTGGAAAGAATACGAAATGGAAGTGGTGCGTGATCGCAATGACAATTGCATCATCGTCTGCTCCATCGAGAACGTCGACCCGATGGGCGTCCACACCGGCGACTCGA
>CAKKRP010000149.1:0-8906 GCA_919902765.1 Gammaproteobacteria bacterium
GGCGGGTACACCGCCGCACTCCAAACTGACAAAAATATAGTACGTGCGGATGTGCTGATAGGTAGCCTCGGTATACGTTAATATAATTGGTTGTGCCGAGTTTGCGAAGGACTACCAATGATTTTTCAGTTGTGAGTAAATTTACTCAGCAAAAGAATACACTCATTATAAACCCATTTTTGTCTTAAGCGCGTCAATAAATCGTTTTGCCCAAGGCGAGGCTTTCGTTACCTTGGCTGGGTCGATCAGCGCGAGAATTTTGAATGAGTGTTCGCCTTGGCATTTGTAGCGGCGCAGTGGCGCGCCGCCGCACTCCAGTCACATATTTATTCTTCCGCTTTCGCCCCCGCCTCACCCGGTGGCGCAATCTGTTCGGCGTGGCCGCATTCCTTTTGCGGGCAGATCTTTTCGGTGCCACGGCGTTTGGTGATTTTGATGGTCATGATCGGCCACTGGCACTGCGGGCAGGGGCCGGCGACCGGCTCATTCCACACCGCGTAATTGCACGCGGGATAGGTTGAGCACGAATAAAATATTTTGCCGTAGCGCGATTTGCGCGCGAGTAAGGTGCCCTTGGCGCATATTGGGCACACCAAGCCGGTGTCTTTGGGTTTTTCCAGCGGCTCGATGAATTTGCATTTGGGATAACCGCTGCAACCGATGAATTTTCCGTAACGCCCGTGTTTGATGACCAACGCGGAATCGCATTGCGGGCAGGTGCGGCCTGCGACGACTTCGGGCGCGGCGGGGGCGTCTTTGTCTTCGGTCATGCTGCGCGCGTAATCGCAATCGGGATAGCCGGTGCAACCGATGAAACGCCCGCGTTTGCCCAGGCGTATCGACAATGGCTTGCCGCACTTGGGGCAGGCCTCGTCCATTAGTTCGTGGGTCACGTCTTTGCGTGAGACCGTTTCTTCTTTTTCGTCCACCAAGGCCTTGAACGGCTTCCAGAATTCCCTGAGCAAGGGCACCCATTCTTTTTCGCCGCGCGACACCGCGTCGAGTTCGTCTTCGAGTTTGGCGGTAAAATCGTAATCGACGTATTGCGTGAAATGTTCGGTCAGAAATTTCACCACGATGCGTCCCACGTCGGTGGGCTGAAAACGCCGTTTATCCAGCGTCACGTATTCGCGTTGTTGTAAGGTGTAAATAATCGTCGCGTAGGTTGAAGGGCGGCCGATGCCGAATTCTTCCAGCGCCTTGACCAGGCTGGCTTCCGAAAAACGCGGTGGAGGCTCGGTGAAATGTTGTTCGGCGCGCACTTCGTTGAGGTCTACGATGTCGCCTTCTTTCATCGCGGGTAAGAGGCGCTCATTGTCGTCGGGTTCCTCGTCGCCTTTCTTTTGTTCGTCCACGCCTTCCAGATAGACCGACATAAAACCGGGGATGGCGATGGTCGAGCCGCTGGCGCGAAACAGGCCGTCGCCTGCGGTCAGATCGATGCTGACCACATTCAGCGTGGCCGCGATCATTTGGCAGGCCACGGTGCGTTTCCAAATCAGCTCGTAGAGTTTGGCTTGTTCCGGTGAGAGAAATGCGCTCAGCGATTCCGGTGTGCGCATCACCGACGTGGGACGCACGGCCTCGTGCGCCTCTTGCGCGTTTTTTGATTTTGTTTTGTAAATGCGCGCTTCTTCGGGGAGCGCGGCGGCCCCGTAGCGTTGCGAAATAAAGTCGCGAATTTCCTGTATCGCCTCGGCGGCCAGATTCACCGAGTCGGTACGCATGTAGGTGATCAAACCGACGGTCTCGTCACCCAATGCGATACCTTCGTATAATTGCTGCGCGGTGCGCATGGTGCGTTGCGTGGTGAAGCCGATTTTGCGAAACGCCTCTTGTTGCAGCGTGGAAGTGGTAAACGGCGCCGCAGGGTTGCGTTTGCGTTGTTTCTTTTCGACGCTGCTGACGGTGGCCTTGCCTTTTGCGGCCTTGATAATCTCGCCCTGCACTTGTTTGGCGCGCTTGTCATCGACGATGGTGAATTGCTCGATTTTTTCGCCTTTGTATTGACTGAGTTTGGCGTGAAAATCTTGTTTTTGCGCGGTGAGGTCGGCCTCGATTGTCCAATATTCCTGCGTAATAAATTTTTCGATGTCGAGTTCGCGTTCGACGATCAAACGCAAGGCGGCGCTTTGCACGCGCCCGGCGGAGAGTCCGCGCCGCACTTTTTTCCATAACAATGGCGATAAATTGAATCCGACCAGATAGTCGAGCGCACGTCGCGCCTGTTGCGCGTCGATTAATTCTTGGGACAATTTGCGGGGGTTGGCGATGGCCTCTTGCACGGCGCGTTTGGTGATTTCATGAAAAACGACGCGCTGTACCTCTTTGCCTTTAAGTAGTTTCGCCTTTTTAAGAATTTCGTGCAGATGCCACGAAATGGCCTCACCCTCGCGGTCAGGGTCGGTCGCTAGGCATAAGACATCGGCCTTTTGCATGGCCTTGACGATGGCATCGACGTGTTTTTGATTTTTTTCGATGACTTCATATTTCATCTCGAAATTGCGCTCGGTATCGACTGCGCCTTCTTTCGGCAGCAAATCGCGCACGTGGCCGTAAGAGGCCAACACCTCATAGCCCTTACCCAGATATTTTTTAATCGTCTTCGCCTTAGCGGGCGACTCGACGATCACTAACGATTTTGTCATAGCATAGTGTCCATCAATGTTTTTGGAACCTGTTCCTGGTGGACATAACAGAGGTTCCCATTCCGCCGTCTGTCTGGCGGTTCCCCCGGCGCGCGTGCGCCGGGCTAGTGTGTATACGCGTATTTGTCGATGACTGATAGTTATTGTATATTTTAAATAATTTCTCCGTCGTATATACGACAAGGGCGCGTGATGCGCGCCCCTCTAAAATTGTCGCAACACGCGCGTGATTAATGAAAAAATCCGCGTGTTTCCTGAAATACTAAATCTTCGATCCATGCGTACGCCGCTTCGCGGCCGGGTTGATTGAATAACACCATCAATACCACCCATTTTACATGATCGAGGTCAATGTCGTCGGATTCCAAGGCCATCAAACGATCTATAACCATTTCGCGCGTATGTTGATCGAGCACGCCGATTTGGTCTAAAAAGGTTAGAAAGCCGCGACATTCAGTGTCTAATCTGTCTAATTCTTGCTGATTGAATACGCGCATGGAACGACCGGTGACGATTTGCACGCCGCGCGATTGGCGTTGCATTTCGCTCAAGCCTTCAAGCCACGAAAGCGCCTTGTCTACCTCGCCGTCGCCAAACCCCGCCTCGACCAATTCGGTGCGCAAGGAGTCACGGTCCGGACGAGTGGCGGTGTTCTCTTCATCCATGTAGTTTTCAAATAGGTACATCAGTACCTCTAACACATTTTCTTTCATGGTTCGACCCTCGTTAAGACCCGGGTGTAACAGCCGCCTGGCACTGCTGCGACCAGGCCATGCAATTCAAGTACCATCAATCGGGACAAAACCACATCGGGCGCTAACCCACACCGTACAATGACCGTATCGACGGGCGTTGGTTCAAAACCGATGGCATCCAAAAGTGTATCCGCCAACGCATCGCCCGCACCCGCCAAGGGGGCAAGGGCTGGACTCATGGTGGATGATAAACTAAAGCGGGCCAGAGGGCCAAGCTCCTCTAAGATATGTTGTGCTGTTTCTACCAATTTAGCGCCCTGGCGGATCAGTTCATGACAGCCGCGCGCCAACGGGTTGTGTATCGACCCCGGCAGGGCGAAGACCTCGCGGCCGTATTCAGTGGCCAGGCGCGCGGTAATCAGCGAACCGCTGTGTTGCGCGGCCTCCACGACCAGCGTGCCGAGGCTGAGCCCGGCAATGATGCGGTTGCGGCGCGGGAAATTTTCTTTATGCGGGCCGACGCCGGTGGGATATTCGCTGACGATGGCCCCGCCGTGGGCCACGATGTCTGCGGCGAGGGTGAGATTTTTCTTGGGGTAGATGTCATCCGGTCCGGTGCCCATGATGGCCACGGTGGCGCCCCGGGCGGCTAAAGCCCCCTGGTGGGCGGCAGCGTCTACACCGGCGGCCAGGCCGCTGGTGATGGTCAGGCCGGTGTCGGCCAGAAAGCGCGCGAAGTGTAGGGCCGAATCGCGCCCTGGGCCGGTGGGGTTGCGTGCGCCGACGACGGCGATTTGGGGTTGTTTGAGCAGCGCGGGATCACCGGCCACGAATAGCAACGGCGGGGGGTCGGAAATTTCACGTAACAGCGATGGGTAGGCGGCCTCACCCAAGGTGATCAAGTGGTGTTGCGGGTGGTTTAACCACGCCAGATCGCGCTCTACACCCGCCCAGTCGGGCGTGGCGAGGGCGGTGGCGGCCCCTGGGCCGCGCAACCACTGGCGGGCGCGGGCGCGTTGTGCGAACACCTCGCGCGGCGTGCCGAATTCACGCACCAAGGCCTCGAAGGTGTGCGAGCCCACGCCCGGCACGCGGTGCAAGGCTAGCCAGTAAGCGCGTACGTCATCGTCCATGTCTAGGGTGTGCGAACGTCGTCGAGGACGCGCATTTCGTGTTCTGCGACCATCACCAAGGCATAACTCATCTTGTCAAACGGGCGAAACACTACCACATAACCCGCGCGGCGGTCAGGTAAGGTGAATTTGCTTGGCCCTTTGGCCTCGCCAACGCGATCCTTGACGCGTTGCGGGGCGCTGTACACCGCCAGCACGTGACCGGCCTCGATTTTGTGTTGCTTGCCTATGCTGACCGCGACGACTTGATATTGGCCGATGCGCGACATGCCGCCGATGACGCCGATGATATTGGCGTCAACCGCAAATTCAGGCGCGCGGGGCAGGAAATTGAAATCGGTCTTGCCGCCACCGGTGGCGGGAATGATACGGTCGCCGATGCGTATCTCGCGCTGGGCGCGTGTGATGCGTAAGGTCGATGGGTCGCCGTAGCGCTCCGCCACCGCGTCCGCCACGTCGATGATTTCTATGCCGACGAATTTATTGTCGCGCGGCTCGCGATAATCCACGCCGCGCCGAATTATGCGGTAGCGCAAGTTATCGTTGGCCTCTAGCGAACGCGCATAGACACGGCCTCCGGAGCCCCCGATCAGGTGTTCGTCGTCCAGCGACGCGATATAGGGCAGATCTTCAAGCTCGCGCTCACTCATGACGCTAGGGCGCGTCAAAAAGGGTGTGATCGCCTCTATGGAGAGCGTCGGTATTGCGCCTGTAGAAGGCAGGACGCGGATTTGGGGTTCCAGTTTGACCGTGCGCGGCCCTGCCGTGGGTTCCGCGCCGCGTCGCAATTCAAGCTGTGGACGGCCGTCTTTGTACGTGAGCACCACCTCATCGCCGGGGTAAATCAAATGGGGGTTGGCGATTTGCGGATTGACGACCCAAATATCCGGCCAACGCCAGGGGTCGCGCAGGAAGCGCGCGGAAATATCCCATAAGGTATCGCCGCTTTTTACCGCATAGCGGGTGGGATGTTCGCTTTTAAGGACGATGGCCTCGTCCACCCCGTGGGCCAGTTGAGTAACCCCAAAAACCGTCAGTAAAGCTATAATTTTCATATACATACAGAATTCCCTTGGTTCGCCCTATGCCAGTTCCTGGAGCAGTAAATTTGCGTCGCGCGCCGTGATGCGGTCTAATAATTGTATCTTGTATCATATCCTGAATTGCTTAACGTCACAAAATCTCATGGCCCTATTGAAAATACTACACTATCCCGACCCGAAGTTGCGGCGTATCGCCGCCCCCGTCACGCACGTGGATGAAGCGGTTCTCCGCCTGGTGGACAATATGCTGGAAACCATGTACGCCGCGCCCGGCATCGGCTTGGCGGCGACGCAAGTCGATGTGTTGCAACGCATTATCGTCATCGATATCAGCGAGGACAAAAGCGCGCCGTTGATATTGATCAATCCGGAAATCACCTTGCTGGAAGGCCAAGTGACGATGGAGGAAGGGTGTTTGTCGGTGCCCGCCATTTATGAACCGGTGGCGCGCGCCGGTTTTATCCGTTATCGCGCTATCGACCGCGAAGGTAAACCCTACGCAGCCGAGGCCAGCGATTTGTTGGCGGTGTGCATACAACACGAAATTGATCACCTCGATGGTAAATTGTTTGTCGATTATTTATCCGAAATGAAACGCCAGCGAATCAAGCGTAAAATGGAAAAACATCTGCGCGAGACGATGTAACATCGTAAAATGCGCGCATGAACCCATTACGCATCATCTTTGCCGGGACGCCGGAATTCGCGGCGCACGCCCTGAGCGCCTTGTTGGTCACCGCACATCAAGTGGTGGCGGTATACACGCAACCTGATCGTCCGGCCGGGCGTGGTCAACACTTGCGCGCCAGCGCGGTAAAGACGCTCGCACTGCAACACGCCCTCCCGGTATTGCAACCGGCGAGCCTAAAATCTCCAGAACAACACGCACAACTGCGCGCCTATGCCGCCGATGTGTTGATCGTCGCCGCCTATGGGTTGTTGCTGCCGCCTGCGGTGTTGAGCATCCCGCGTCTCGGTTGCCTCAATATCCACGCGTCTTTGTTGCCGCGCTGGCGCGGTGCGGCACCGATACAACGCGCCATCCTGGCCGGTGATGCGCGCACCGGCATCACCATTATGCAAATGGATGAAGGCTTGGATACCGGGGATATGCTCTATAAAGCGGATTGCCCAATCACGGATGACGATACGGCGGAGATGTTGCACGACAAATTGGCGGTGCTGGGGGGTGCCGCCATCGTCCAGGCCGTGGAATTGTTGCAAAAAAACGCCTTGCACGGCGAGCGGCAAGACGCCGCGCGGGCGACTTATGCGGCCAAATTACGCAAAGAAGAGGCGCAGCTCGATTGGACGCAAGCGGCCGCCCAGTTGGCGCGCGCGGTGCGCGCCTACAACCCTTTCCCTATCGCATACACACGTTGGCAAGCACAAACCTTGCGGGTGTGGCAGGCCCAGGCCTTGAACGAGCGCAGTTCCGCCGCGCCCGGCACGGTGATCGCGGCCACCAAAGACGGCATCGATGTCGCCGCCGGAGACGGTGTGTTGCGCATTTTGCGCATCCAATTGCCGGGTGGAAAACCCATATCGGCGGCCGAATTCGTCAATGCGCGCGATCTGCGTGGCGCACGCTTGGGCGGGGCGTGAACGCGTATACGGCGGCGGTGGCCGTGTTGCATGACGTGTTGGAGACCCGCCGCTCGCTCAGCGCGGCCACCGCGCCGCTGCACAATCTCTCCGCGCAGGAACGGGCCGTGGCGCAAGAGATGTGTTTTGGTGTGATGCGTTGGTGGTGGGGCTTGGATTTCAGCCTGCGCGGATTGCTCGGCAAACCGTTGAAGGCCAAAGATCACGACGTTTATTGTTTATTGCTGGTAGGGCTGTATCAATTATTTTATATGCGCACGCCGTCACACGCGGCGGTAAATAGCGCGGTAGAAGCAGCGGTGATGCTCAAAAAGGAATGGGCCAAAGGTTTGGTAAATGCGGTGTTGCGCAATGCCCTGCGCCAACAAGAAGCCTTGCTCGCCGCGCAACAAACCGATTTGGCGGCGCGTTATTCTCATCCGCTGTGGCTGGTGAAAACTTTGCAGCAGGCGTGGCCCGCGCAATGGCAGGAAATTCTCCTCGCCAATAATGCACGCGCGCCGATGACCCTGCGTGTCAATGCGGCGCGCGGTTCGCGCGACGATTATTTGCGCAAACTCGCGCACGCGAACATTCAGGCGCGCGCGTGCGAATTTTCGGCGGTCGGCATTGCATTAGAAGAAGCCTGCGACGTGTACGCCTTGCCTGGATTCGCGCAAGGCGAGGTGTCGGTGCAAGACGAGGCGGCGCAATTCGCGGCCTTTTTGCTTGCCGTGCCTGCGCGCGCGCGGGTGTTGGACGCCTGTGCGGCACCGGGCGGAAAAACCGCGCATTTATTGGAAAAAATGCCAGGCATCGTCGTGCATGCCCTGGATAAAAGCGCGTCGCGCTTGCGTAAAGTGGATGAGACCTTGGCGCGTATCGGCGCGCACGCGACGACGATCGCGGCCGATGCCGCCCGGCCGTCGGCCTGGTGGGATGGTCAGGCCTATACGCACATCCTGCTGGATGCGCCGTGTTCCGGCACCGGTGTAATACGGCGCAATCCCGATATAAAATATTTACGCCGCAGCGATGATATCGGCGCGCTCGTCGCAGAACAATCGCGTTTGCTCGACACGTTATGGCCCTTATTGGCGCCGGGCGGGCGTATGTTGTATGCCACCTGTGCGGTGTTGCCGGAGGAGAATACGCAACAAATCGCCGCGTTTTTATCCCGCACGGCGGATGCGCGTCACGTTGCGTTAGATGTTTCCTGGGCGCTCAAAACGGAATTCGGTGCGCAAATTTTGCCGGGGATGCACGGTATGGATGGGTTTTATTATGCGTTATTGGAAAAGCGGGCGTAACCATGGCCGACGAAAAATCGCGCTTAAAATGGAATAATATTTATCAACAAGCGGCGGTAGGGCAGGCCGAGCCGTGTACATTATTGCGGGATTTTGTGCACTTATTGCCGCGCGTCGGCGACGCCTTGGATATCGCTTGCGGTTTGGGCGGCAACGCATTGTTTATGGCGCATCAGGGCTTGCAGGTGACGGCGCTGGATATTTCCGAAATTGCGGTGCAACGTATTAATGAATATGCGCACCGTCGGCAGTTGAAAATACAGGCAAAAACCGCCGATTTCTGCGTAGACCCGCTGCCCGCCACGCCATTTGACGTGATTGTCGTCAGTCATTATTTAGAGCGCCGCTTAGGGCCTTTGATTGCAGCGGCATTGCGCCCCGGCGGGCTGCTTTTTTATCAGACCTTTGTGCGCGACACCGTGGATCGACATGCGCCGCAAAATGTGCAATTTCGTTTGGCACCGAATGAGTTATTGCAGATGTTCGGCGGCAG
>CAKKRP010000149.1:8916-18367 GCA_919902765.1 Gammaproteobacteria bacterium
GGGTTACGCTGGTTATATTATCGAGAAGAGGGGCGGGGGGGCTATCATGCGCGGGGCTTGCGGAATATTGCGCAATTGATTGCGCATAAAATCGAATAAATTGAACGACGTTTAATTGCCGTTTTTATGGTGATTCGATAAATTGCGATCCACGCCTTCGTCAATACTGAACTTAGGAGAAGCGGTGTCCGACGCCTTTTCAATATTGATACGCAGGCGTAAATTATTGGGGGCGTCCGAGCTGTGCAAGGCCTCGTCGTAGGCGATTTTTCCCGTTTTATATGCCGCATAAATGGCGTCGTCGAAGGTCTGCATGCCGGCTTCGGTGGATTTTTCCATAATCTCGCGCAGACGGTGGAACTCGCCTTTATGAATAATGTCGGCGATCAACGGCGTCGCCAACAACAGTTCGGCGACTAAAATACGATTTCCTCCGGTGGCCTGCAATAGACGTTGTGACACCACGCCGCGTATATTATATGCGAGGTCCATCAACAACCAATCGCGGCGGTTTTCCGGGAAAAAATTCACGATGCGCTCAAACGCGACGACTGAATTATCGGCATGCAATGAGGCCATGACCAGATGGCCGGTTTGCGCGAAGGTGATGGCGTGCTCCATGGTTTCGCTGTCGCGGATCTCGCCGATGACGATCACATCGGGCGCTTGACGTAAGGTGTTTTGTAACGCGTCGCCGACGCTTTGTGTATCTATTCCGACTTCACGTTGGTTGACGATGGACTTGCGATGATCGTGTATAAATTCTATAGGGTCTTCTATGGTCACAATATGGCCGGGTATATTGTCGTTGCGATGTCCTATCAGTGAGGCCATGGTGGTCGATTTTCCCGAACCCGTGCTGCCTACGATCAAGATCAGGCCGCGGGGTTGCGTTACCAAATCGATCAAGGCGGGCGGCAGACCTAATTCGGTAGCCTTGGGGATGGCCGTTTTGATATGGCGCACCACCATCGCGACCTGATTGCGTTGGCGAAATACATTAACGCGAAAACGCCCGACTTTGGGCTGAGAAATCGCCAAATTGAGTTCCGGATAGCGTTCAAACCCGGCAATTTGATCCTCGCGCATGACTTGGTACGCCAAGGCCTTCACCTGGTCGGGGAGCAGTACCGGCTGATCCAATGCGTGCATAACCCCATGCACCTTGACGCTGGGATGGGCCCCCGTCGTCAGAAAAAGATCCGAGGCCTCCATTTGTACCATGAGTTTGCAGTAATGGGCGAGTTCCATAGTGTATTAGGAGTTATCCCTGCGGTTGTACGCTTGTTTTAGGATTATCGGCAGGAGTGGGATAGAGTTTACCTAGGTAGCCTAATAGCAATAAAAATCGGTTTCCTTAACCTTGCGCTTGCAAGGCGTTTTATATGCGGGTAGTCTGAATAGATCACTCGTCGAGCCGATAGCAACTCATGTCCCTGCCCACCTTGTACACCAACGCAATCGCCCGCCTGCCGACGGTACTGCATGACCTTTTAAACAAATATTGCACCGGCTTTCTCGCGGATACCGCGACCAACGCGTGGCATGACGACGCCGAGTTCGTGCAGGCCTGGGTGCATGCGTGCGCGACCAGCGATTTCGTCGCACAGTTGGTGACGCGCCACGCGGCCGTGGTGGGCGAGTTGCATCATAGTGGCGACCTAAGGCGCGCATATCCCGCAGGCGCGTATGCGCAGCAGGCGGAGACGCGCTTGCACGCCTGCGCGAATGAAGAAACCTTGATGTCTGCGTTGCGCCGGTGGCGGCGTCGTGAAATGCTGCGTATCGCGTGGCGCGACTTAAACGGTAGCGCGTCACTTGACGAGACCTTGCGCGATTTGAGCGCGTTGGCGGATGCCGCCGTGGCGGGCGCGTTGCAAAAATTGTATGCGTGGCGTTGTGCAATAGAGGGCGTTCCGCATAATGCGCAGGGCGTGGCGCAGCATTTAGTCGTGCTAGGCATGGGCAAACTGGGCGCGCATGAACTGAATTTTTCGTCGGATATAGATTTGATTTTTGCCTTTCCCGAGGAAGGTGAAACGCGGGGCGTCGCGCGTAGTCGCAGTAACGGCGAATTTTTCGTAAAATTATGTCAGCAATTGGTGCGCGTGTTGGATCAAAACACCGCCGAGGGTTTTGTGTTTCGCGTGGATACGCGGTTGCGCCCGTTTGGCGATGTCGGGCAGCTCGCACTGAGTTTTGATGCCTTAGAGCATTATTATCAAACGCACGGCCGTGAATGGGAACGCTATGCCCTGATCAAGGCGCGCTGCATCGCGGGGGATCAAGCGCAAGGTGCGGTGTTGTTGAAAAATCTCCAACCGTTTGTGTTTCGTCGCTATTTGGATTACGGCGCGTTTGAATCGTTGCGCGAAATGAAAGTCATGATCGCGCGCGAAGTGGCGCGCAAGGGTATGGAAAACAACGTCAAATTGGGTCCCGGAGGGATACGCGAAATAGAATTTATCGGACAGGCGTTTCAATTAATACGCGGCGGACGCGAACCCGCATTGCGGGTCTCGGCCATACAGCCGGTGTTACGCCAAATCGGTGCGCAGGGGTTATTACCTGACTATGTGGTGACGCAATTATTGGCCGCGTATGAATTTTTGCGGCGCACCGAAAATCGTATCCAGGCCTATGAAGACAGGCAAACCCATATGTTGCCCGATGCGGAGCAGGCGCGTGTGCGTTTGGCTTGGGCGATGGGGTATGCGCAATGGGATACCTTCGTGACTGCGTTGCGCGCGCATATGCATCGCGTACATGATTCTTTTGAGCAGGTATTTGCGGCACCGCAAGCCGAAACCGCAGCGCAGGAAGGCACGCAGGAATTTGCGAGCTTGTGGCAGGGTGCGCTTACCTCGGAGGTCGAAATCGCGCAGTTGCGCGCGCGCGGCTGGCAAAACGCCGAGGACGCAGAGCAACGCATACGTAGCTTGCGCGACAGCAAATTGGTTCAGAGTTTGAGTCAACGCGGACGTGATCGTTTGGATAAATTAATGCCCATGGTGTTGGCGGCGGCGGCGCAGTCCGCGCTCCCCGATCTCGCTTGCGCGAGGGCCTTGACGTTGATCGAAACAGTGGCGAAACGCACCGCCTATCTCGCGCTATTGGTGGAACATCCTATGGCCTTGTCGCAGTTGATGAAGCTGTGTGCCGCCAGTCCCTGGATCGCGCGTTTGCTAACCCGGCATCCATTATTATTGGACGAATTATTAGATCCGCGCGCATTGTATAATCCTCTCAATGAGGCCCAATTGGCGGCGGATTTACGCGCGCGCTTGGCAGGCATTGCGGCGGAAGATGTCGAGATGCAAATGGATCTCTTGCGGCAATTTAAACAAGGCAATGTGCTTAGAGTCGCCGCCTCCGATGTCGCGGGCGCGACGCCGTTGATGGTGGTCAGCGATCATTTGACCGCGCTGGCGGATGTGTGTTTGCAAGTGGTGTATGAATTGGCGTGGCGCGATCTAAGCGCACGTCACGGAGCGCCGTCGTGCGTCGTCGCAGGGCAAGCCTATACGCCCGGCTTCGCGATCGTGGGATACGGAAAACTCGGTGGTTTTGAACTCGGCTACGGGTCGGATCTCGACGTGGTGTTTTTGCACGATAGCAGCGGCGAGCAACAACAAACCGGTGGTCCGGCGGTTATCGATAATGCGGTTTTTTATGCGCGTTTAGCGCAACGTTTGGTGCATTATTTATCCGCGCATACCGCAGGCGGAATTTTATACGAAGTCGATACGCGTTTGCGCCCCAGCGGCGCATCGGGTTTGCTGGTAAGCAGCGTCGAGGCCTACGCGCATTATCAACGCCACGCGGCGTGGACATGGGAGCATCAAGCCCTGATACGCGCGCGCGCGGTGGGCGGCGATACGCGTTTGACGCCGACGTTTAACGCCTTGCGCGGCGAGATCATCGGGCGTACGCGCGACCCCGCAACCTTGCGCACAGAAGTGCGCGACATGCGCGAACGTATGCGCAAAGAAATGGATAAAAATCCCGCGCGATTCGATCTCAAACACGGTCGTGGCGGTGTCGTGGATATAGAATTCATGGTGCAATACTGGGTCTTGCGCGAGGCCCAGCGCGCCCCGCAGGTGGCGCATTACACCGACAATATTCGTCAAATTGAGGCCGTGGCGGCGGCGGGTGTGTTGGACGCCGACACCGCCACGCGGTTGGCGGATATCTATCGCTTATATCGCAAAGAAATTCATACGCTGACCCTGCAGGAAGCGGCTGCGGTGGTCAGTGCCGATCAATTCGTGGAGCAACGAAAATATGTGGGCGCGTTGTGGCGATGGCATATGGGAGAAAGCTAGGATGTAATGCGTCGATCAAAGGTGCGGCAACCATGACCTGGGATTATTTATATTGCGGGCATATTTCTCAACCCGCTGATTATTAATAATATTCCTAAGTCCCGTCGCCACCCAGGTGTCCTGATAAGGCTTCCAGGTCTACGCAAAATCTGGGATAATCGCCGCCAATATGAATGACCTTAGGAGTTATCCCTTATGGCTGCTACCATGGCTGATCGTGACGGCGTTATATGGCTGGACGGTGAGTTTGTGCCTTGGCGTGAAGCCAAAACCCACGTATTGACCCACACCTTGCATTACGGGATGGGCGTTTTCGAAGGCGTGCGCGCCTATCAAACCGCTGAAGGCGCCGCCATTTTTCGGCTGGACGCGCATACCGACCGCTTGTTTAATTCGGCGCATATTTTGATGATGCCCATGCCTTACGACAAGGCCACGATCAATACGGCGATACGCGAAACGGTGCGGCGCAATGGCTTGTCATCGGCGTATATACGCCCGATGTGTTTTTATGGGGCAGAAGGTATGGGATTGCGCGCCGATAACCTCAAGGTTCACGTGATGGTCGCGGCCTGGCAGTGGGGATCGTACCTGGGGGCGGATGGCATAGAAAAAGGCATACGTGTGCGTACGTCCAGTTATACGCGGCACCACGTCAATATTACGATGTGCAAGGCCAAGGCGAACGGCAATTATATGAATTCCATGTTGGCATTGCGCGAGGCCTTGAGCGCAGGCTATGACGAGGCCATGTTGCTGGATACCGAGGGTTTTGTCGCTGAAGGTAGCGGCGAAAATATTTTCATTATTCGCAACGGCGTGATCTATACTCCAGACCTTACCTCGGCGCTGGATGGGATTACGCGCGCGACCATCGTGACGCTGGCCCTAGAAAACGGCTATACCGTAAAAGAAAAACGCATTACGCGTGATGAGGTGTATATCGCCGATGAGGCGTTTTTTACCGGCACCGCCGCCGAGGTGACGCCGATACGCGAAGTCGATGGACGTAAGATCGGCAACGGCGCGCGCGGCCCGATCACGCATAAATTGCAAACCCAATATTTTGATTTGGTTCATGGGCGTATGCAGCAACGCCGCGAGTGGTTGACATTGGTTTAGAAACGGAGATTCCATGGGTATACAGCATTTATTGAATTCCACCAAAAAAGCGCCCAGCACAGTGCGCAGCCGTTATGAAATTGGTCCGGCGGAATTGCCATTGTATTGCCCGACTAAAAAAAATGCGTTGTGGAATGCGCATCCGCGCGTGTTTTTGGCCATCGAAGAAACGGGTTACGCGAAGTGCCCTTACTGCGGCACCGATTACTATTTGAAAAAAAGCGGGAAGTAAGCCTACGTACCGCGACAGCCAACGTTTTTGCGTTGCGGCCAGTTGGTGTGACACTCAATCGGCATATTGCGCGCGATCAAGTGATCGCGGGAGTACCGGCTGATGGCGTTGCAGATATTGATCGTCGGCCCAGCGTGGGTGGGCGATATGGTGATGGCGCAAAGCTTGTTTATGTTGTTGCGCCAAAAGTACCCTGGCGCAATGCTCGATGTGCTCGCGCCTGCGTGGAGTGTGCCGTTGTTGGCGCGCATGCCGGAGGTGCGGCACGCCATCGAGTTACCGGCCAAACACGGTGAGTTCGGTTGGGGGATACGGCGTCGCATCGGTGTGCAATTGCGCGCCCAACGCTACAATTGGGCACTCGTGTTGCCTATCACTTGGAAATCCGCGTTAGTGCCCTTTTTTGCAAACATCCCCAAACGTAGCGGTTTTCGCGGCGAATTGCGTTACGGCCTGCTCAATGATATCCACACGCTCGATAAACAACGTCTGCCGATGATGGTGCAACGCTATCTCGCGCTGGGTTTGGCGCAGCACGCGCCGTTGCCTGCGATACCGCCTATGCCACGCCTGTCTGCGAGCGCGGTGTCGCGCGCGCAAACGCTGACCAAACTCGGTCTGAGCTTGGGTCCGGCGTTGGCCTTGTGTCCCGGTGCCGAATATGGCCCGGCCAAACGTTGGCCAGCGGCGTATTTTCGCGTAGTCGCCGAGGCCTATGCGGCGCGCGGCTGGCATATCTGGATATTGGGTTCCACCAAAGATGCCGAGGTGGCTGCCGAGATTGCGCGCGACCACGCTGCGTGGCGAAATTTAACGGGCGCGACGACATTAGCGGAGGCAGTGGATGTATTGTCCGCCGCGAGTCTGGTGATCAGCAATGATTCCGGTTTGATGCATGTCGCGGCGGCGGTGGATGTCCCGGTGGTCGCCGTCTACGGGTCGTCGGATATTCGTTACACGCCGCCGCTCAGTACGCGCGCGCGCGTGGTGTCGTTAGGGTTATCATGCAGCCCGTGTTTTAAAAAGGTCTGCCCGTTCGGGCATTATCGTTGTTTGCAAGACCTGACCCCTGAACGCGTTTTGCAAGAGAGTGCGATATTATGACAGTACAGTTGTCGGTGGTCGTGATCACCAAAAATGAGGCCGCCAATCTTGCCGAGTGTTTGGACAGCGTGCGTTGGGCGGAAGAAATTGTCGTTTATGACAGCGGCAGCACGGATGCGACCGTGGAGATCGCGCGTCGTTATACGACTAAAGTCTTCGTCGATACCGATTGGCAAGGTTATGGCGTACATCGTCAGCGCGCCCAATCCAAGGCCAGCGGCGCATGGATTTTTATGCTCGATGCGGATGAGCGTGTGACACCGTTTTTGTGTGAAGAATTGCTGTCAGTGACGCGTGGCGCCTCGGCGTCCGCATTGTATAGCGTGCCGCGTTTGAGTTATTGTTTTGGGCGCTTTATTCGTCACGGCGGTTGGTATCCGGATCGCGTCGTGCGGCTTTATCCTGCGGCGCTGGCCGGCTATGACGACGCCTTGGTGCATGAACGCGTACACCCGCAACACGCCTTAGCGACACGCAAATTGCGCGGCGATATTTTGCACTATACGTATCGCGATTTGGAACATTATTTAGTGAAGTCCGCGCATTATGCGGCGCAGTGGTCGAGCCAACGTTTCGGGCGCGGCAAACGTGCGGATTTGGCCACTGGCATTGTGCATGGCATAGGCTGTTTTTTGCGCATGTATGTCTTCAAAAGCGGTTTTTTAGACGGTAAGGCGGGGTTTTTATTGGCGCTGTTGTCGGCGCATTCGACCTTCGTCAAATACGCCGATTTGTGGTTGCGCGGCGCAAAAAAAACGCCGCGCTAAGTTTTTTATTCTCCGGCGATGGTCATGCGCGCCAACCACACCGATCCGGTGTGTAGGCTGCGCCGCCGATCTACGTCGCTGCCGACGGCGACGATATCGCGAAAGATGCCGGGCAGATCGCCCGCAATGGTGATTTCATGCACCGGGTATTGAAGCGCGCCGTTTTCCACCCAGAATCCGGCCGCGCCACGTGAATAATCGCCGGTTACGATGTTGACGCCTTGGCCCATGAGTTCAGTGACGAGTAGGCCGGTGCCCATGTCTTTAAGCATGTCGTCTAGGGTGCCGTGATTGCTTTGCACGATGACATTGTGGGTGCCGCCGGCGTTGCCTGTGGTATGCATATTCATTTTGCGCGCGCTATAGGTGTCGAGGATATAGCGGCTGACCCGGCCCTCTTTGACCAAATGACTGGGCCGCGTGGCCACGCCTTCACTGTCGAACGGGGAGCTCCCTAGGCCGCCATGCAGATGGGGTTGTTCTTCGATATTCATCCAGGCGGGGAATACTGCTTTATCCAAGCTGTCGAGCAAGAACGAAGATTTGCGATACAAACTGCCGCCGCTCACCGCGCGCGTGTAATGACTGAATAGACTAGACGCGACATCGGCGGCGAAGATCACCGGCGCGACGCGTGTGCTGAGGCGTTTGGCGGCCAGGCGAGCGATGGCGCGTTGGGCGGCATGCCGCCCGACCGAGGCGGCATCTTCAAGGATTTGCGCTTGACGGGCCGAGGTATACCAGTAATCGCGTTGCATATCCTCGCCGGCTTGGCCGATCAGTGCGCAACTGAGGCCATGCCGTGAGGCCGCGTAGGCGCCATAGAAATCGTGACTATTGCCATAGGCGTGATAACTCTCGTGCGTGCTGACGCTCGCGCCTTCCGAGTTGGTGATCCGCGCATCGACATCGCGGCCCGCTTGTTCGCAGGTCAGCGCCAGTTCGGTGGCTTGTTCGGCGCTGATCGCCCACGGGTGGTGCAGGTCGAGATCGGGATATTGCCAGGCCAAGCGTTCGCGCTCGGCGAGGCCGGAATACACGTCTTCGGCGGTGTATTTGGCGATCCGTCCGGCCGCTTCGACGGTGGCGCTGAGCGCCGCCTTGCGCAAATCGGAGGTGCTCGCAGACCCGCGACGCTGACCGTGATAAACCGTGATCGACAGGCCCTTGTCGCGATGATATTCCAGCGTTTCAATCTCGCCCATGCGCACGCCGACCGACAGGCCGGTTTGAAAACCGATGGAGGCTTCCGCCGCGCTTGCCCCTGCGTGCCGGGCCATGGCGATGGCCTGTTCCACGGCCTCTTGATATTCCGCCGCGAGCTCGTGTTTGGGTTTATGCATGGTGAGACGCCCGCAAAATAGTGGTGTGATCGATGCTCATGTGCGGGTGCCGCCCACGGTCAGGCCGTCGATGCGCAGCGTAGGTTGGCCGACACCCACGGGTACGCTCTGGCCTTCTTTACCACACGTGCCCACGCCTAAATCCAGCGCCAAGTCGTTGCCGACCATAGACACGCGCGTCAAGACATCCGGCCCATTGCCGATCAGCGTTGCGCCTTTGACGGGGCGGGTGACCTTGCCGTTTTCGATCAAATAGGCCTCGGACGCCGAGAACACGAATTTGCCGGAGGTAATATCCACCTGGCCGCCGCCGAAATTGACCGCATACAAGCCTTTTTCCACCGAGGCGATGATCTCTTCAGCCGCGTGCGGGCCAGGTTGCATATAGGTATTGGTCATGCGCGGCATGGGCAGGCACGAATAGGATTCGCGGCGGCCATTGCCGGTGGCCGCCACGCCCATTAAACGGGCATTGAGTTTGTCCTGCAAATAGCCTTTGAGGATGCCGTTTTCGATTAATACGGTGTTTTGCGTGGGCGTGCCTTCGTCGTCTAT
>CAKKRP010000150.1 GCA_919902765.1 Gammaproteobacteria bacterium
ATTTAACGTGTGTGGCGTGCGCCACGTCGCGTAACGGATCGTCTATCAGCAGGGAACGTGCCAACTGTCCGATAACTTTTTTTATGGATATTATTCAATAGGATATACGCTTTTTTATCACGGATTCAAGATTGGACTGAATCTATACTGTGCAGATATCTGCGCAACTTTAGGTGGATGTGTGCAGATATCTGCACACTTTCTTGCTTATACGTATAGCATTACAAGCAAGGTGATATGGTTGGAAAGTGAATTCACCACACTTTAGGTTTAGAAAGGATTAGAACTAACGACAGGAACCGGCTAAAATTTTCGTAATTACATTTTGATGCGTGACACTGAAACGCGGGTACGCGCTAAAGCGAAAAATCATAACGCTTGAATACGCCGACATATTCACAATCCAACAAACGGCCAAGGATTTTTCTCAAACTTGGAGTGCTCGCGCGACCACCAGGTTTGCCACGCCTTGATCGCGGCGGATTGTTGGGGGACGAATCCGTCGGACTCGAAGGTCGAGGGCTGGCCGGAACGTATTAGTAATTCCATATTCGCTTGCAGGCGTTCGCCTGCCGTGCGTTTAGGGTCGGCGAGGTCGTCGATGCAGGTCTTTAATGAAAACGCTTGACCATGACGCCAACGCGGCGCGACGGTAAAACGCTTGGCGTTGGCCTGCCACCAACTTTTCCACTGATCCTGTTGCGTGCAGACGCGTTGCACCTCCCGCGTCTTAGGCGCAGGGACATCTTTCGTTGCGGCTTTCGGCGCGCCAGTCACGTCTTCGGGCGCGAGTTCATCGTCGTGTTCTTCGATAAGAATAGTTTCCATCAACCCGGCAGCGGTGATCAGATTTAATGCCTCTGCCGCGACCACACGCTGGGCGTCGTCTTGGGATTGCAAGGCATCCAACAGCGACGGTATCGCGCGCACATCGCCAAACACACCCAAGGCCGCATAGGCCCCCAATTTCAGCTCATCCTGATGTGCGGCGCTGGCGAGGATATCAAACGCATCGCGCGGCCCCGCCATCGCCAAACACATCAAGCCCATCGGCGATGCCGTGGTCGTGGCCGAACATAGTTGTTTGAGTGCCTGCAAGGCGCGTTGCGACCCCATCCATAACAACAGCAGCAACCAATCTTGTGCAGGCGTGCCGCCTTCAAAGATGGCGTTTTCCAACGCAGGTAATGCACTACGATCCCCCATGCGTACCAACGCAGTCACTACCGCACCCAACACGGTCGCATCCTGATGATGCAATAACGGCCATAAACGTTTAACATCGACTTCGCGACGATAACCTAATATTTCGGCGGTTGCGGCACACAAGATGGCGCGCTCGTGACTCAACAACGGTGTCAATTTAGCGGCCAATTGCGGGTGTTTCGCGTATTTAAACGCATCGATAAAATACGCCACTACGTCGTCCGGCGCTTTTGTAAATGCGTCTATCGCAGCGTTTAAACCTTGCTCATCGTTGACATGCACCGTCGCCAATGCGTAGGCAGCGCCCGTCACTTCATCTTGATCGGCACTTTGCAAAAATTCTATCGCGCAATCGCGCGCCAGATCGCCGCCGAGTTCTATGCCATCGACGTGGGCTGCGATACGTTCTTCGAGTTCGGCAACATCCGGCCAGGCAATGCCGGGGTCTTGGAAATAGCTGATTCTATAGGACAATAGAAAGCCGGTTTCGGTGAGGTGTTCGAAATAAATACCTCGGCGATATTCTTTAGAAGATAAGTCCGACACAAATTCCCTACCAGCCAACCAACGGTGAAATCGCGCGTCCTACAACGGTAAACCCGGAAAACCGTCTACTTTAAAAGGTGCGTATGTGGTAGACCTCGCCGGAGAAGGACAGTACATATACTCGCCCTCAAGGCATACTCCCACTCGCTCAAACAACTTCAACCACGCGAGGCCTTCAATAAAAATCGCTGAATTAGGTGCGTACAGCGCATCGCTGGCGTAAGCGGATTGCTCCTCGATTTTTGCCAAAAACTTTTTTCTATTCGCCAATAATGTCAAGAAATTAGCCTCACATACTTCTTTATCCGGCATCAATAAATTACGACACAATGCCAACCGAATGGATTCTTGTCCCTCGAGCGCCACTTCAAAACGCGTCAATATTGCCTCCAACTCGACCTTAGGCGCATCCAACAAATAGCGGTTTAAGAAATGTCCATAACAAAAATCATCTTCATATTCCACGTCTGACAACCATGCATCCCCGCTTAACGCCGCTATTTCTTTTGCAAGCGATAGTTGGCCGACGATCAATGCCGAGAACTGCGGGTGTATCCCACTTACTTTAGCAACGCCCCGTGGGCACGAGGCCCCGCTTTTTACGCGAAGAAGCCACCATTTCCGTGTCTGCGCGCTACGTATTAATCCGTGGAAAAATAAGTCGATCTCGGCATCTACCAAGAGTTCACAAATCGCTACCGCTTCGAAGTACTCGCTTACGGCCACACTATGCTTCGCAATTTGAGCATCATCGGAAGACGACACCACTGCATCAACATGCATATTGAGGTAAGTTACAATTTCTTCGCAACTCTCAGCAACATTCGCCATGCTAACTATCTATCTCCTCAATTTCCGACAATTGAAAATATTTAAACCCTGCATCCCGCAATTTTTCAGCGAAATCGCGACGAACAATAATCTTATGTCTGATATACTTCACCCTAAACAGCAACAACGTCGGATCTATCTTTGACTCGTCGATGGTCAAATTGCTTATCTTCTTCATAAGCTCTTCGTCCAAAGCGCTAATCTTATATGATGTTTTAGTCCTATCAATACAATCCACCATGCTCAATATGTTTACCACTACATATTTTTCTGCAGTCTTTCGTCCTTTATGATATAAAACCGATATAGGAAAATATTGAACATTATTAACACCAGCGTTCTCTAAAAATTCCTTCATTTTTTCGGAGACCACAAAATTACCTCCACCGAGAACCGAAAGTACATCGTAAAGTCCAATACTGTCCGGGAAATCGTCGTTCATGCGTATCTGCACGTCTGCCGGGTAATCGTCCGTCAAGGATATAGCCTCATAAAGCTTATAGTAATATTCGTAATTCTCGATACCTCTAAAGCGCGCAGCATTTCCTTCTGTCGTTATCCGAAACCATACGTAATTCTTGCTCATAAGCTTCAACTCCTAATACTAAATGCGCTATCACTTTTGAAATAGGCTGGACGACACCGGCTCTTCCGGGACATCCGCCATACACAAGGGTTTCCACCAACCGTTTTTGGCCGTGCCATATCTATTCCGTATATTTTGCTCTACGCCCAAACACCCACCCCCACCAAGCCCTTTACCGCGTTTCACTAAATCTTTCCAAAAATGGTCTTTTGCATCCTCCAGTTCTTCTTTTACGTCCTGAGGCTTAAAATGCACATTTTTAGCTTTCTTCTTTAGCAAAACAACCCAAACATTTTCCTCCAGATAGTCCGCAACATTAGCGTTATATTTAACGTGCCCAAAATTCACTGGATTATGACAAGGAAAGTCTCCTGGGAACGCGATTGGAATTGCCGCCTCGTTGGTTTTTTTTGCTATAGATCCCCATTTAAGCATGGTAGTAGTTTTTTCATTCGCTTTCACAAAGGGAACCGTAGAATCTTTTTGAAAATACAAAATAAACGACTGCAAATTCGGTAAACCCGCCATACTATAAGGCTTGTTTATATTATAATCTGTCACTCCCAGGCATTCCTTTACGAAGCTATCTAAATCGCAAAAAACAACCCCTGGCAGGATATGATGCGCTTCCCAACGATTGCCATGAAATCCTTTATTGCAACTCTCGCAATCAACTCGATAATTGCTCGATTTATAATAGATTCCCTTTCGATCTCTCACCGCATCAATATGATCTTCAGACATTTGATCCTCCGGCATGTATCAAAAAACTGCCCTTCGCTCCAGCATCTGAGGCTGCCCATATGAGAGTAGCTTCACAACTATGATAGTGCCGTTGGAATGACGACACGGCCATGCAAGCACCTATAAAACCAAACGCCGCGCAAGTATCACCAAAAGATTCAGCCGGTATAACTGCACGTCTAACATTAACATTTGTCGAAATTTTTGGTATTGCGTTCCCCCAATCTTGACTGCGAAACGGATCCCCATTTATATCGACAATCACTTCGCATTCTTTTATCTTGTTGTTTTTAAGTGCTGATATTGCAGTATGCGCGATGACCTGCCCATCCGGTGGTCGCCCAGAAAACCTAGTATTTGTATCTGACTGAAAATTCTCCGCACCAATCAAAGCCAAGCTAGTTGCACCTCTCGCCCGCGCGCTATTCAACGTTTCCAGACGCAAAAACGCCGCACCTTCACCAGGGATCAGCCCAACTGATCGCAATGGCGTTTTCAATAGCCCAAGCGTGTCAAGGATTTTTAATCGGTTATATTCCAGCAACGAATCTATCCCGCCGATTATACAACAATCCACCGATCCACTGTCTAAGCGTTCACGTGCCCACGATACCGCGCGCATCACACCAGGTTGATCCATAAAGACGATTTCGGATAAATGTGGCGCCTCAGAAACACCACTAAACTGCAATAAATTTTTAACTAAGCTTTTCTTATACCATGGCATAAGATCAGAATAGCTGATATCGTCGTCATTTAATCGGGCAACACTTTCTCTAGCAGACATCTCTGACTTCATGTGCTTTTTATACACACTTTCGTGATAATCACTAGCAAGATTCACCATTATTGCAGTTCGACTGAAGGTAGTTGTCTGCATCGCAGTGGTGGCAATCAAATCTCGCATCGCAAACGCACCAAGCCTCACTAACCTGCCTAATTCCACGTAGCCCTCTGCGAAACTTCCGATCGAGTGGCCAGATACAGGTACCATTTCAAATTCTTTCTCATTATGCACTTCGTAACCCAGAGGAGTGAGACGAGTCAATCCAGCTCGTGCTGCAGCGCAACTACTCGAAGCATCCAATCCTAAACTGGATACCATACCCATACCTGTAATCGCTAATACGGATGGAGTAAGCAATCTTAAAACTCTTTTTCACAGGTCAAACACACCGGCTTCACCTCCAGTACCACCACCACCACTGGCGCCTGCATCACCGGCATAGGCGGCGTGTTTTTATCATTGTGCAACATCAAATCAAACGCGCGCGGCACGTTTTTGCCTTCCACCTTCACGTCAAACGAATAATTGACGAATTCCGCCTTACCCTTGTTTTTATTGGACGCGATGCCCTTCAACGCGCCCACTTCATCGCCCATGCTGGTGCTGAAATTGGAATCTTTCAAGCAAATCGGATTGCCATCGGCCTTGACCTTTTTGCTGCCCTTGTCGGTGTCGCTGGATTTGGCGATGTTGGGATAGGGGATGGGTACGACCGGCGGGCCGCACTGTGTTTTGCACACATCGGGAAACGCGATGGAGATGCCGCTGCTGTCTTTATGCACCACCGATAAAAAATTCACACCTACCGTTACGCCCATGCCGATGCCCCTGTTGATTGTTTAGTATATAGCGTACTCGCCGCCTGCGGCTTATTCAAGGACGATGCCGCGCCGCTGACCACGATCTCTTCGAGATCATAGATGCGCTGATATACCGGCACCGCCGCGCGCCATAACATTTGTACGCGGCGTTCGTCGGTATTGATTACCACGCTATCCAAGCATACCTCCAACGCCACGGTGGTCTCCCCGGCCATAGACACTTGCATCTCGGGTTTGCCGCCGGGCAAGTTGAATTGCGTGCGGCCCTCGGGTGTGGCGCCGACGATCATCACGGGCTCTGTGCCGGTCAGGAATTCCGAGGCCAGCAGCCCCGCCGACGCCGCATTAAAATATTTGCGATTGAAATCTTTTGGTAACAACGGCATGCGCGACATCTGCCAGGCCTCATCATAGGTGCCCACATAGGCCAGACGCGGTTGCCAATGCGGGGCAACGAAACCAAACCCCGCAGGCGCGGGCCTGTCGGTGATTTTTTGTATTAAATGATTCGGGTCTTCTATATTAGGCGCTGGCTCCGTGGTCTTGGCGCTATGCGCGGCGACCACGCCCACCCCTATTAAATTTCTTGCCTCAAAGGCGTGATATTTTTTGTCTTCCGGTGTTAAGTCTTGCCCGCCATATGCGCGTTCATAGCGCAATGGCATTTTATCGAACGGTAGCGGCGCGCTCATCTTCCAGGTGTCGGCGAATAATCCTGCCGATTTCTTCCACACGCGATCACCAAATATACGCACGGATTTTTTCAGTTTGCCCACTTGCAACGCAACATCCATCTGCGTGACTGTGCGACCCTTGGGCGCATAGGCATGCCCGATCATCGCCACGTCGGTACCCAGTTTAGCGAAACTGCCCTCTGGCGCGTATTTTAAACTGGTTTTTTCCGGGTCGCCGTAGTGTTCGCCCGCCAAATACAAGGGCGCTTGTGTCTGCGCCAACACCAACACGCCGCGACTGTCCAGGTCATACGTCGCCTTGGCCAACACGACCATGATATCCCTGCCGTCTTCATCCGCGAGCAACAGCGGTTCGACGACATAGGGCGTGTTGTTTTTTATGCCTTTGTAAGCCATATCAATTCAGGTTAATTCCTGCGCCCTTGATCTTGTGCATGCCGCGCGCGCGGCTGGTGATCTCTTTGCCCTTGATCTGTAACTTACCGTCTTGCGTGATGATGATCGTACCTTCGCCGCACTCGATCACCAGGCCTTTATCCGCCTTGATGTGTACTACTTCGTCATGCACGGTGGTCTTAGACGGTTGACGCCCGATTTTTTGCAGCGTTTGCGCAAGCGCATCGCACGCCGGTTGATAGGGCTCGACGATGCCCATCACGCAACCGCGCACGCTTCCGGCGGGCACCACGTATAACACTTGGTCGCCCACTTGATATTGTGGCGGTGCGCCTGCGGTGGCCCGCAAGTGATCGCAATCAACGATCAATTGGGCATCCAGGGCGTCTTGCACGCGCAACGCGCCCACCACCGACAAATCGACGATAACGCCACGTAGTACGGCCTCTTGCGCTACAAACGAGGGGACTTTTTTTGTGCGTTGCATAGCTTGCGCTCCAAATTAGTTCTGTGCGATTTTAGAACCCTTGATGACGACATTGCCACTGCCTTTGATGTCGATGTCGCTGCCCTTGATCTGTATTTTCCCGCTCTTTTTCAAAATGATACTAGCACTGCCGCACTTGAGCGTCAGCTCATCGTCCACACTGATGACGGCCTTTTTACCGACCATAATCGACAAATCTTTGCCTATGCTGATCTTGTCGTTATCGCCTATTTTGAGCGTGCGGTCTTTACCTATGCTCGCGGTGAGTTTTTTGCCGTAGGCGATGTTGCCGTCATCGCCGACATTGAGCGAATAATTTTTTGCGACATCCGAATTTTGACTCTTGCCTATGGACTCGCTCAAATTGCCGCCCACCGCCAGGCTCATATTGCCGCCTACGCTGAGATCGGCGTTTTTACCTATGCTTTCGGTATGATTGTCGCCGACCGTGATGGATTTATCTTTGCCTATACTCTCACTTTGATTATTGCCGACACTCTTGGTTCTGTCGTTGCCGATATCAAAAGTTTCGTCATGCCCCACCGATTGGTGTTTGTCGTTTTCGATGACGATGGTCCAATCTTTTTGGCCGTGGATAAATATTTCTTCGGCATCTTTGGTGTCGTCGAATCGCAACTCATTCGAGCCGCCACCGCCTTTAGTGGTATTGCTTTTTATAGTACTCTTGTTTTTGTCTTTAGGTAAAGATAACGGAGGTGTATTATCGCCATGATAAACGCTACCCGTGACCAATGGCCGATCTGGATCGCCATCTATGAAACTGACAACGACTTCATGGCCTATACGCGGAATAAACACCGCCCCCCAACTTCCACCCGCCCACACTTGCGCGACACGTACCCAACAAGAACTGTTCGCGTCATGCTGCCCCACTCTGTCCCAATGAAACTGCACTTTGATACGCCCGAGTTCGTCGGTGTAGATTTCTTCGCCTTCGGGGCCGACGACCATGGCGGTTTGGACGCTGAAAATAAGCTGTTTTTTGGGGCGATTTTGACTTCTGAATGGGATGTCCAACGGAATTACTTTAAAATTCGCAGTGCAATACGTAGGCGCGTCGCCAGAGGCCTCTTCGAGCACGCCCGATTGCGCCCCGCTAAGGGTTACCGACACCAATAAATAGTCCTTATCGTACGCGGATTTCGGATGATCCTTCAAGGTAAAATAATACCCGGCCACCAACCTACGCACAGTTGCGCTACCGCTGTAAACCTGTTTATTCGCCTCTAAGCCTTCCACCCAATGGCGCGCGACTAGACTCGCACCTTCAGCATCTTTAAAACGGCCTGGATATTCAAATACCGCCAACGCTTGATCCGCGCTGCGATTGCGTTCGCTCAATAGACTTGTCGTGGGCGTGGCATAGTTGTAATCAATGAGCGCAACGCCACCCGTACCGATGGATTCCTGATGCGTAAATGCGGAAATATATTCACCCTCCGCTGCCAGCCCGGTTTGTTCACGATAGGCGATTTTTGCCTCGTCGGAGATTTGTGCATGCACGGTGGAATGATCGGCAATCACCATCACATGCAGATTTTCGGAATGTTCAAAATAGTAAAACGCGCCTTCTTCCGCCAACAGGCGTTCGACAAACGCTAAATCCGACTCATTATACTGTACGCAATACTCCCTTGGTTTATGCGCGCCGGATAAATCGAACTGCAACATATCCGACGGTATATCCGCATCATCGAACACCTCTTTTATCACCGCTTGTATATCTTTATTCTGGAATATCCGGCTATCCGCGCGATATTTCAACACCGCGTGCTCGGGCATTAAACTAAGCGAATAACGCGTAAATTTATCATCCATCGAGGTTTGGATGATAGCGCCGACAATTCCATTGACATAGCGCGCATGCGATCCATATGCGTCTAAAATCTCCAACGTAGAATACTTCCCAAGCACATCTTCCAGCACCAATTCGACATTGCCTTTTATCGCAAAACTTACATCGCACGTGAACATCTCGGAAATATGCTCGCCACACGCAAAACTTAAAACACGCAGCCTTTCATCCACCCCATCTATTGCGAGCAGAAATTGCTCTGTATTCGCCGCGATATTTGATGCATTCATGGAACCG
>CAKKRP010000151.1 GCA_919902765.1 Gammaproteobacteria bacterium
AGTAACGGGCTTTTAATGCGGTCAGCACCGGGATCAAACTATGTCCTTCAAACGTCGCGCCCGGAAACACCTCATACCCCACCGGCAGGCCTTCGGGCGTGGTCATCACCGCCAGCAGCACTTGGGTTTCTTGTGTTTTGTGATCTTTGCTAAAACCCTTTTGGCGTAAATCGTCTTCGTCGAACGATTCAAAATATAAGGTGGTGCAATCGTAAAATAAAACGGTGAGGGCTTGGCCCACTAAATCGGTGGCCTGTTGCAAGGCGATGCGTTGCAATCGCTCAATCGCCGCGTCATCGAGTTTATCCAGCAAACGATAAACATGATCGACGCTGTGATGCAGCCCGAAATCCTCTTCCAGCATACGCACGCTGTCGCGCTTGCTCGCCGGATTGGCGATGCGCGCCATCACCATATCTTTAAACACGTCGCGCCAGCCGGCCTGGCGTGCGCCGAACACGGCATCTAAATTCAGTTGTTGATAGAGCGCGCCATAGACCTGGTGGATGCCCACGACGACGCGCGCCTCTTCGCGCAACTCCCGCAGATGAACGCTGCTGGGAACATCTTGTTTTTCAGGCAGCGCGCGAATTTGTTCACAGATGTCTTCGGGGGAAAACAGTTGTGGTTGGTGTTGCGCTTCTAATTGCGCCTTTTCATATTCGGCGAGTTCGAGTAAGCGCGCCAGGGATTCATCGTCCATCGCAATGCCGATGTGGCGCACGATTTTTTGTTTGACTTTGCCGTCAACGCGATAGGCCTCGACGACTTGCACCGATTTGCGGGGACTGTTGGGGGTGGTTTTTGTGCGTACAAACATGGCGAAACGATGCCATCGTTTTCAGCAAAAGTCAACATATATTTTTAACTAGGCACTACAAATCAACTTTTTAAACGCACCCAGCAATAATGCGCCTTGTAGGCCGATCAGGGGGTGGGGTGCGCCGAAGTCGGGTCGAATGTAATGGCAGTCCCAAACGTTTCTCTAACCCTTCTTTCGTCGATATCGGATTAAACGGCTCGTTCAATTCAGGGATTCCTTCAAGAATTTGGCGTGTTTTTACGTCAATTTTCAGATATTCCAACTCGGTTTGCATCTTACCCATTTCGCTAACACAGCATAGCGTTTCAAAATCATAAGGGGACGTATTTATGGCGTTGCGTCCGGTGAGCTTTTTTTCTATATATTTAAACTGTGCAAACGCTACCAGCGCATCGCCCCATGCAGATCCTACGCAACGATTAGTCGCGCGGGTGCTAAGGTGTAACAGGGCTGTCCCCCAATCAGCGCTAGAAAGCGAGATGGGCGAAAGAATTTCTGCAGGTATAGTGGTTCTCATCCTTTTTTCTTCATCGCAGATGCGTAGTTTTTCATTTAGGGCGGTGATGGTATGATCCATTTTTTTTTTCGCAAATTGAATGGTTTCGTCGTTGCTTGGCGACGAAGTAGTAGTTGTGTTGGAATGTGTCGCTGCACCAAAAGCGGTGGGGCAAGCGACATAAGCGCCGAAAAGTAAAAAATATTTAATAACCGCAGCCATTCATTACTCCTCCCCAGAAATCGTGCTCCTTACCTGAAAGATGTCTATTCCATTCTCGAAAGGCAATTTCACGGACACGATGGCGCAGGATGGCTGGGACGGAATTCATTGCTTGCGACCACTGGCCCCAGTCATATTGCGTAATTTCCCAAGCAGCTCCCAATGGCTTTTTCATGCCACCAGACCGCATGAATAGACTTACGAATACGCTGCTACCTATTAACACGGTTAACATATTTGCGAGACCCTGTAGTTCTTGTATTTCATCTATCGCGGCTTTGCTGGATAGATCAAATTCCAAACCTTTAATGTCTGGACATAACATAAACATTCACTCCCTAAAACGGATGGCGAACACCCTCAACGTTTTAAATAAATGTTAGCGAATGCTAGGTCAAATAAATTCTGTTGTCAATATTTCATCGGGGTCAAGTCAGGGCTCCCTCATTAAAAATAAGGTGACAAACTGGTAGAATATGTTAAGAAACCTCTGAAGAGGAACGCTGGGGTCTGGCCTTACATTTTACATTTTTGCGAAATTATTTATTTCAGATATTCCAATTCGGTTTGCATTTTTCCCATTTCGCTCACACAGCATAGCGTTTCAAAATCATAAGGGGATGTGTTTTTCGTATGACCAAAGTGGTTAAGATGGTCGAGCGGGGATAATCAAACGCTTTGCTGAAGTATTGAAAAAGAATTATTCACTAAGATCGTTTTTAAAACGTCCCCTGCAAGGTGATATGCGCGGACTCACAAACCGCGAAATCGCTTTCACAAGAGGCGCCTAACAGCCAATGATATTGGCCCATTTGATATTTTAAACCCACGGCCGTGTTTCCTCCCCAAATATCGAAATGGCCGTTGCCGGCGAAAGCGGTGAATTTGCTGGGGATTAAGGCCATTTCAACGTGGAGGTCGGCATTTTTAGAAAATTCTAATTGAGTATATTGATGGTTCCTATCACCCCACCCGAATACACAACCCCATTGCCCAGCGTGACCGGTGCTGAATTGCCGGAAATCGGCACCTGTAACGTGTGTAACGTCGCACAGGGCGTTTCCTGTCTTGTGGGCAATCGCCTCTAGCTGTTCCCATAAATCGGATGCCTGGGCGCTGGTGGCGAGCACAAGCGGCATACACCAAGCGGCCACATACAAAAAACGCATACTTCTATCCCCATCCAGCCAGGAATGCCAGTCGCCTATTTAGCCTGTTGGATATGAAGCCACAATTAATAAATAGTTTCTTTTTTGTATGGTTAAAACTATTTAAAAACCAATAGCTTATGCGGTTTTCTTGCGATAACGGAAATAAGGGAAGCCCCCTGTTCCCAGGCAGATCTCAACTATTGGACGCGAAAACATGCGCTGCGCAACGCTGTCGCTAAAAAGAGACGAAATTAGCCGGTATTTCCTGAAGTATCAAACCGAAAATGACATGTTATAATTTGGCCATCTATTTTTTTAAACAGGCAGAGTCTATGGCAAAAAATGTCAACACCGGTTGGATAGTCGCCGTCGCTTCGTTGTTGTCGGTCGTGATCGTATTGGCGGGCGTGGTGATTTATTTATTACCGGCCAAACATGCAACGCAGACGGTACACAATGAAACCAAGGCGGCGCCCAAACCGGCGCAACCGAAGGTCGCTGCGAAAGATGATCGCTTTGTGGAAGGTGCTATTGTGGGCGGCATTTTGGGCAGTGTTGTCACCCATGTGATAGACAATAATCATAGGCCGTCAGGCGTGGTAGTGGTGGATAGGGGCGGTCGCCCGCATCATCGCGACTAACGTGAGATTACGCAGCGTTTTGTTTTGACGCCTGGGCCGCCGCAGGGGATGGGGCATCGCTAAAATGACTAATGAGTTGTTCGAGCATTTCCGCAGATTGACTTAATTCCGTCGCGACTTCGGCAGTGCTCTTGACCGTTTCGGCGTTTTCTTCGCTAAGGTGTGAAATTTTCGTCATATTTTTTGTGATATCTTCCGTTGCGGCGGTTTGTTCGCGTGTGGAATCGGCAATGTGGTGGGCGAGGGCCATCGCCTGTGAAGCCGCCGTAGCGATTTGTTCCATGGCCCCGATCAATTGCTCGTTTCGCCCGCTATCGACACTGACTTCATGTTTCACCTTATCCATCGCCGTGACCGCCTCGGTCGATTTGCGGCGGATGGTCGCCACCATGCTCGAGATCTCTGCTGTGCTGGTCGCGGTGCGTTGCGATAATACGCGCACCTCGTCGGCGACCACGGCGAAGCCGCGCCCTTGTTCACCCGCGCGTGCGGCCTCGATGGTCGCATTCAGCGCTAATAGATTAGTCTGATCGGCTATGCCGCTGATGACGCTGGCGACATCGGTGATCTTTTGTATGGCATCGCTTAATTCGTGTATCGAGGCGAATGACGCCTCCACCGAGACCGCGACGCGTTGGCTGGCCTCCATCGCGCTTTTGATGACCTCGTTATTTTTTTCGACCACATCGTTGGCGGTGTTTAATACCGCCAGTACCCCAGCAGAGCCTTGATGAATCTCATTGCTCGACGCGCTCATTTGCTCCATCGACGACGTCATGGCCATGATCCAGTCAGATTGGCTTTGCACACGTGTACTGACTTGTTCGGTCGCCGCAGATAGATTGGACGCCAGATCCGCGCCCGAGGTGGCGGCGCTTTTTACATTGCGTATGATGTTAGAGAGATTGGTGTTCATGCGCTGTAGCGCAGTGAGTAAATGGCTCGTCTCATCGGTGCCGGATATTTTGATGTCCGCTGATAGGTCGCCGTTTGAAATACGTTCGGCTACCTTGGCGGCGGCACGCAACGGAATAACGACGCTTTGACTGATGATGTAGGCGATAATAACGCCCAGCAAAACGGCCAGCAATCCGAACAATAACATGCTGTTAAACGCCGTTTGATAGGCCTGTTGCGCTTCTGCGGCGGAAGTCTTGGATTGCTTATCCAACAACAATAACAGGGCATCGAGTTTTTCGATTAAAAGTATTTGCGCGGGGCGCACCTTTTCACGCAGCGCTTCGCCCGCCTCGGCGTGTTTATCATCCAGGGTCAAATCGGTGGCGGCCATCGCGGCCTCTTTCGCGCGTTCTTCGCTTTCCTCTACCGAGGCCAAGGCGGAATTGATTTCGGCGCTACCGTTTCCTGCGAGTATGCGAAATTTATCAGCGGCTTCTTTATAGCGCACACGCGCCTCTTTTAGGAGCTTTAATTCGCGTTTTTTGAAGGCGAGATCTTCCTGCATGACGATATCGCGCAACGCCACGGATTGAAAACGTACCGAATCACGCATCTGGTTGATTTGCGCGACCATGGCATAATCCACGTCCGTGACATGTTTTAGGCTGCCGGCAATGAAATCCATGCGATTCAGACCGATGGCGGTAATGACGGCAGTAAACAATAATACGATTGAATAGCCGACATTCAAACGCGCACGCACAGAAACATTGTTCAGAAACTTCATATTGTTCCTTATTTTGCGATACTGTCGATGCGGTAAAACATGCCGGGCGTATGCATGCTACGCCCGGCTGAACGGTGTCGTTTAGTCCGCCACGACGCTGGTATGGAGAACGCCGATGATTTTGCCACCGTCCACCACAGGAACCGCCACATGTACGCCTTTTACCTGTGAAGTGGGGTCAGGTTTTACTTCTCCCGCCGCCCACACGCCCTTCATGCCGTTAATAAACGGGGGCTTGGTGCTGTTGTTGAAAATCAGCGGTTTATTGGTGCCGGACGCCACCAAATTTCCTTTGGTATCGCGCAAATACAGTTTGCTGATGCCTTTGTCTTGTTCTAACTTCGTCAATAATTTTCCAGCGCCGCTGGTTTGAAATCGGGTGACCTTGGCGTCATGTTCCGCCAAATCATCCCATTTTGAATTGGTCATGCCCGGTTCCAATCCGCCTTCTTTCGCATTCGCTTCTTGCGCCGCTTTGACAACCACGGGGTCTGTGGCCCAAGTAACGAGTTTCTTTTTATATTGTTCGACTTTTGCGTGTACGGGTGCGGGCAGTTCCGCGCGCGCCGTGGGTTGCGCGACAAACAATAATAATGCGGCAGAAGCGATGGCGATATGAGTAACTTTTTTTACTTGCGCAGTATGCATAACGAGTGCTCCAATGTTAAAGGTTGTAGGCTTAAAATGGCAATTCGATACCCACTATTTATATCGACTCTTATGGCGACCAAGGCGCAGGCCTGCATAGTCGTATTGAAAACCGAGTCTTTGCAATAGCTGGGTAATCAGTATGATTTATCGTGATGTGGGTTAATTTTCTTTAACAAAGTCAAATAAATAATGTGAAGTAGGTGTCAAATCGGGAGGAAAAGGCACATAAAAAGCAGATACACACAATTTACATAGTTATATGGGTTGCGAGTGTCATCGAGCGCCCGCTGATTTTTCGGCCGCAATACCAGCTATACTTGCGTGACGTTAAGGAGGAGGCGATACATATGACCCCCATGACACCTGCGTATAACGCCGTATTGGATACCCCTTGTGTGCGCCTAGGTGTGCAGCACAACGGTGCGGCCTTGATTAGTCTGGATTTCATCGACGGTAGCGCGACGCTGCATAACGACGGTCAAGCCTTTACGCTGCTTGCGATACAAGAGTTGCGCGACTATTTTGCGAATCCTAGACGTGGGTTTTCAATGCCCCTGCATACGTCAGGAACGCCGTTTCAGCAACGCGTGTGGCGCGCGTTGCAACAAATCGATGCCGGTCGTGTGATTACTTATGGCGAATTGGCCGCGCAATTAAAATCAGGGCCACGCGCGATTGCGTCCGCGTGTCGCGCCAATCCAATTCCTATCGTCATACCTTGCCATCGCGTCGTTGCGCGCAATGGGTTGGGGGGCTATTCGGGCGCGCGCGCAGGAGAAATATTTGCGATTAAACCGTGGCTGCTGCGCCATGAAGGGGCGGTTTTGAGATGAACGAAGCGGTCGCGGATGACGTTATTATCGCTAGATTTTTAGATGCGTTATGGTTGGCGTCGGGGCTTGCGCAAGCGACCCTGAGCGCGTATCGCAATGATCTAAATCAATTGGCGTTTTTTTTGGCCAAGCGCGGCGTGAGTTTGCTCAATGCGCAAGCGGCGCATTTGGAAAAATTTTTAGAAAAAGAATCGTCTTCGGAGGCGGGTCAGCATGCGCGGACCACCGCGCGACGCGCTTCGGCGGTGCGCCGTTTATATCGTTTTTTGATGGCGGCGCGATATCGCGCCGACGATCCCTCCGCGCAGTTAGAAACGCCAAAATTACCGCAAAAATTGCCGCAGACGCTGAGCGAAAAAGAGGTGGATGCATTGTTGAATGCGCCATGTATAGAGGAAGATTTAGGTCTGCGCGATCGCGCGATGCTGGAGTTGTTATATGCAACGGGTATGCGCGTTTCGGAGTTGGTGGAGTTACCTTTGTTGCGCTTGAATTTGAATGCCGCGATAGTGCGTGTGGTGGGTAAAGGCGATAAGGAACGTTTGGTGCCTATGGGGGAGGTCGCGCAACAATGGTTGCAGCGCTATATTGATGCCGCACGTCCGGCCTTGTTGGATGGCGCGGTGAGTAATGCGTTATTTGTCACGCGACGCGGAGCGGCGATGACGCGTCAGGCGTTTTGGCACATTATCAAGCGTTATGCCCTGGTGGCCGCTATAAGGACGCCGTTATCGCCGCATACCTTGCGGCATGCGTTTGCAACGCATTTGTTGAATCATGGGGCCGATTTGCGAGTCGTGCAGTTGTTGTTGGGGCATGCCGCGATCAACACCACGCAAATTTATACGCATGTCGCGAAAGAACGGTTGAAATCATTGCATACGCGGCACCACCCGCGCGGCTAAACGTTAAGAATGCAGTGTTCAATAATATTTGCAATGCGTTTTACAATTATTTTCGAAGTCAATGGAGCGTTTTTTGCCTGGTTGTGGTCTAATAACGGTTCATCGCGGGTTTGGGTGGTTATGATATGAGACATTGGTTAACGGTGTTAGGGCTTGCCTTGGGTGGGCTGTGGATGACAACGGCAGTCTACGCGGACGATGCGGCGGATCAGCAAAAAGTGAAAAAAGCCTTGGAATCTTTGTTGCCGGGCATGAAACCGGACAGCGTCGAATTAGGGAAATTCCCTGGGATGTATGAGGCGGTTTACGGCACTCAGGTGATTTATGTGAGCAAAGATGGGCGCTATGTGTTTCAGGGCGATGTCATCGATGTCGGCGGGCATCAAAACCTCACGGAAGGCACGCGCAGTAAACAGCGTTTAAAATTGCTGAAATCCATGGACGAATCGGAGATGATCGTGTTCGCTCCGAAAAAAACCAAGTATACGGTCACGATTTTTACCGATATGGATTGCGGCTATTGTCGCAAATTGCACAATGAAATCGATCAATATTTAGAGCGCGGTATACGCATACGTTATTTGGCCTTTCCGCGCAGCGGGGAGAATACCGAATCTTATTATAAAGCAGTGACCGTGTGGTGCGCCGACGATAGACAAAAGGCCTTGACGCGGATGAAGGCCGGCGAAAATTTACCGAATAATATTTGCAGCGCCAACCCAGTGCGCAAACATATGCATTTGGCGGAAAAGTTCGCCGTCAACGGCACGCCGACATTGGTGTTGGATAACGGCGATACTATACCCGGTTATGTGCCGGCGGATCGCCTGGAAAAAATGCTCGCGCAAGCTAAATTATAGTAATCCGATTGACGACCCTAGTTTAAAAGTCGCGCCAGTTTTGCGCGATATATATTTACAATAGGGCCGCTTCCATCTAACAGATCGAACACCGCGAGTATCGACTTGCGTGCGGCGTCATCGTTATATTTTGGTGTTCGTCGGTGTCTACTTTAGACCAGATAAAATTTCCCCTGATATTCTTCGGCCAGCTTGGCCAAGATGGGCGTCAAGCTGCGGCAGGGGGCGCACCAACTCGCCCAAAAATCGACCACCACGGGAGTGTGCATAAAACGCAGGCGTACCCATTCGTCAAACGTTGCACCAGTGGCATCGGCAATATAAGGCGAGGTAGTCATCAAAATACGCAGACGCAATTAGGGATAATGGCAAAATGGGGGCGGATGTGTGGAAATCAAGGCCGACGAGTGAGGGACGGATAATTTTATATCCTTATGATAAATAAGAAGTTAGCTTATAACATATATTTTAAATATGTATTAAGTTTGGGGTTATCTTATTAAAACGCTATACCAAAATATGCATGGCGTGGTAATTTATACGCTTTTCAACCGATCAATATCCATTCCGGGGGAATGGGGCGGGCGAGCCATCGGGGGTTGCTCGAACGCGCAAAGGAATTGATGTGGTATATAAACGTGGTATATAAACACGGCATCGATTCCGGCCATATTGGCTGCTACGGTGAAAAATAAAAAAGGTGGGTCTGGATGAAAAGCCTGGGAACGCGTTTAGCGATTATTGTATCGAGCGTTTTGTTAGCGCTCATGGTAGTTATTGGCTTTTGGTTGGATAACGCATTTATGCGTTCCATTCAACAAGACGAAATTGAACAAGCTAAACTGCATGCCAAAACCTTGCTCGGCAGCTTAAAAACGCTGATGCTCAATGGCAGCGGGACACTCGCGCATGAATGGTTGAAACGTCTGCAAGGCGTGGCAGGTATAGAAGAAATTCAAGTATTGCGACGCGACGGCAGCGAGGCCTTCAGCGATTTGCGCACGGTTTCCGCAGTGAACGGATATCTCGGTTATCCGCGTTTTTTTCGTCAACCGGTTGCCTCCACTGAACGTGCTCCAATAGCGCCTGAATTGCTGCAAGACGCATGGAACGGCTCTACGTTGGTGGATACCACTAAGTCGGGTTTGGTATCGGTGGTGATGCCCATCGCCTCCGATGTCGAATGTTTGACCTGCCACGGTTACGATCAAACGCCTTATCGCGGCCTATTACACCTGGCTATCCAAACGGCGTCACAGTCGCGCGTGGAGTCCATGCGCCGCAATTTATGGAGCAGCGCCGCTGTTTTAGCGGTGGTGTTGGCGGTTATATTATTGGTGTCATTACGTTATAGCGTATTGCGGCCGATCGCACAATTGCGCTCCGCTATTACCAGTGTGGCGCGCGGTAACCGAACTTTTTTAATGGTGCATAGGCGTGACGAAATCGGGGCCGTCGCCGCCGTGTTCAATCAAATGCAGGAAGATTTGCGTTTGTCCGAATCGCGCGCGCGCGCAGTAATGGAAAATGTCGCTGACGGCATTATCACCTTTCGCGCCGAAGGCGCTATCGATACGATAAACGCCGCCGCCCAACGCATGTTCGGCTATTCCTTGGAAGAACTGCGTGGACAACAAGTGAATACCTTGATGCCGGAACCGTTCCGCAGCGGCCGCAACCCGTTTTTAATGGAAGCCGAGGCGGAATCCAAACAAATATTACCGGTGTTGCACGAAGTGTTCGGGCGGCGTAAAAACGGCACCGTGTTTCCGATGGAAGTGGCGGTGACGTTGATGGTGTTGGGCGACGAGACCTATTACATCGCTATTCTGCGCGATATCACCAGCCGTAAGGCGCAAACCGCTGCGTTACGTTATCAGGCTATGCACGACAGTCTCACCGATCTGCCCAATCGCAATTTATTGCATGATCGCCTGCAACAGGCGATTCGGGTGGCCTTGCGCGACAGACGTACCCTCGCGTTGATTATTATGGATCTCAATCGTTTTAAAGAAGTGAACGATACGCTGGGCCACCAAGTCGGCGATAAACTGCTACAACAAGTGGCGCAGCGCTTACGACTGATATTGCGCGAGTCCGACACCATCGCGCGTTTGGGCGGTGACGAATTCGCCATCCTGTTGCCGGGCGCGGATTCCGGACAGGCGATTTCAACCTCCGGCAAGATCGTCTCGACGTTTGATCAGCCGTTTGTGGTGGAGGGGCAGCGTCTGCATATCGGCGCGAGTTTGGGTATCACCTTGTTCCCGCAACACGGCGACGACGCCGTAGTCTTGATGCAGCGCGCCGACGTGGCGATGTATGTGGCGAAACGCGCGGGTAAGCACTATGCATTTTACAACCCGGAAGAAGATCAGCACAGCTTGCGCCAGTTGGCGATCATCGGTGAATTGCGCACCGCCATCGAAAAAAATGAATTGGTATTGCATTACCAACCGGCGATAGATTTGCGTACGCGCAGCGTTTCAGGCATCGAGGTATTGGTGCGTTGGCAACACGCCAACCATGGACTGTTAATGCCCGAGGAATTTGTGTCATTGGCGGAACAAACGGGCTTGATACGCGTATTGTCCTCGTGGGTGTTGCGCAACGCCTTGCAGGAATGTCGCGGACTGTTGGCGGATAATCCGGATTTTCAACTGTCCGTGAATATTTCGATGCGCAATATCAATGATGAGGAATTTTTCGACGATGTAGCGAAAATATTGCGGCGTGACAATGTGTCGCCCGCGCAGTTGTGCTTTGAAATCACCGAAACAGCCATCATGGAAGATCCCGAAGCCGCGATTCGCGCCCTGTTGCGTTTGCATGAGCTGGGCATACATTTCGCGATTGATGATTTTGGGACAGGTTATTCCTCTCTGGCCTATTTGCGACAATTGCCGGTCGATGATCTCAAGATCGATCAGACCTTCGTGAACTCTTTAGTGGCGGATGACAACAGTGCGGTGATTGTGCGTTCGACCGTGGATTTGGCGCATAAACTCGGCAAGCGCGTGACCGCCGAAGGCGTGGTAAGCGAGGAGGCGGTTAGGATGTTGACACAACTCGAATGTGACGCCGCGCAAGGGCATTTCTTTGCGGCGCCCATGCCGTTCGATGATTTGCAAGTGTGGTTAATGGATCAACGCATTATGGTGAAAACGGCCTAGCGTTGCGTCCCTTGATCGACTTTTCAACAAGTTGCTATGGCGCCGTTCTGTGTCTCGGCTACGGCCGCAACACCAAGGCAGGCAAACTAACCGGGCGGATAATTTCGATTTTGCGAAAGAATTGATCCACCACATAAATTCGTCCATCGTCGTCGATGTCGATACCGGCGGGGAGCATAAATTGCCCGGGTCCGCCGCCGGTGCCGCGCTCGCCGATGTGCAATAAGAGTTGTCCTTGGGCGTCGAAAATCTGGAAATTACCGAACGCGGTGTCTATGACATAGACATTATTCGCATCGTCGATTGCAATGCCCTTGGGGCGCGAGAATTGCCCGCCAAAACGACCGGCGCTGCCGAATGCGCGCAAGAATTTTCCGGTAGCGTCGAACACTTGGATGCGGAAATTGCCGCTGTCCACGACATATAAACGGCCATCATGGTCGATGCTGATTTGTAGCGGCAAATTAAATTCGCCCTCGCCGTTGCCGCGTTTGCCGATATGGGTAAGCACCGCGCCGCTATGACTGTCCAGCACCACGATGCGATGCGCGTCGCTGTCTACGCCGCCGACATCGATGACGTAACAGCGTTGGCCTTCCGGGTCTAACGCGATGCCTGCAGGGCGATGGAGCGCAAATTTATCGCCCAGGCTGCGCACAAATTTGCCGTCCCAATCATAGACCATGACGCGTTTGGCGGTGGCATCCACCACATAGACTTCGCGCGCTTTAGAAATCGCGATGCCCAGCGGCTTTTGCAAACTGCCCGGGCCTTCGGTGCCGAATAATTTAAAGCGTTTGTTCGGGATATCGAACATGACGACGGCGCGTTGTTGCGTGTCGGTGACAAACACACGTTGTTGCTTGACGGCGATGCCGTAGGGTTTGGCGAATCCCATGGGCTGGGTATCGCCGCCGCTGAGCGCATCCAATAGGCGTTCGCGCCGCGTGGCGACGTGGATATCGTTTTCGCTGCGCAAGGTGGCGTCGTAAATAAAACGCGCCTCCGCAGGCGGCGGCGGATATAGCGGGGGGTTAAATCTTATCGGTTGGCTGCTACACGCAACGAGCAAAGTCGCACCCATCGCCGTGTGGACGAGGGTGCGTAAAAAACTTATTTGGTATGGCATGTTTGACACAAGACATCAGAATTGACGCGCAATAAGAGATCCTTCTCGGGATTGTGTACGTTATGGCAGCTCGCGCATTCAACGCGGCCTTCATAAAGTTTAACGCCATTGCTAAAACCGCTCGGCGTGTTAGGTTTGCGAAAATCCTGATCGACACGCATTAATCCCGCATACGTCATGGAAATCGGATGGTCGTTACGCAAATCCGTATCCAGATGTTTAATCGAAATATCGTGCGCGACGCGGCCGTTATGGCATTTTCCGCAACTGACGATATTGTCCGCGCCATTGATGCGCATGTGTAGCGCGGCATCGGCGGCGCTATTAAAGCTGTCGGGTTTGAATACCACCATATCCACGCCCATAGTGCCGTCATGGCAGGACAGGCATAGCAAGCTGATAGGGCTGGGCGTGCGCGTCTTGGAATCCAACCAAATGCTGTCGTACAACCGATAGGCGTCGGTGGCGGGCACAAAGCGGTTCCAGCCGGGGATGGCCCCCGCATTTGCCCCGTCGGCCTTGGCCTTGTCCGGCGCGATATGGCAATATACACAGGGGTTGCCATAATCGGAAAAGGCCACCCCAGGCATGGCAACCACGCCGGCACGCGCGTTTAAGCCCGTAAAATCGTGTTTAGAGCCCAAAATAGGGTCGTGCGCGCCTAGTACCGGGTCGCCTATGATCGCGTCGCCATAGGCCACCCATGCGCCTAGCGCGCTGGTCAAGGCCAAGCCTAAGACCCACAGCCGTTTGCCTCGCACGTTTCCCCCCACCCGATTCCAATGTATTCAAGGCCCACAAGGGTAGCGCAAAACTGAGTTTTGCGCCACAATCGCCCTCAACAAAGGCGAGGGTGCGATGAAGCGAGGGCGCAGCGGGTGGGTGTGGGTGTGGTGGGCGGTGGCGTGCCCGGTGGGGGCGGCCGTTACCGGCGCGGATATCTACAAACAGCATTGCGCGGTTTGTCATGGCGAGAACGGCAATGGGCAAAGCCGGGTGCAGGGGAGTCTCAATCCGCCACCGCGCGATTTTACGGGTGCGGCGGCGCGCGAGGAATTGTCGCGCGAGCGCATGTTGGCCTCGGTCGCTTACGGCCGCCCCGGCACCGCGATGATGTCGTTTAGCAAGCGCCTGGATAGCGCGCAAATCGATACCGTCATCGATTACATACGCAGCGAATTTATGCATCTGCAAGCCGTTAGCACGCGTGGTCAACAATTATACAAACGCCATTGTTCGGCCTGTCACGGCGAAAACGGCAATACCGCGATGTGGGCGCAGTCGGGGCTTAATCCGCCGCCGCGTAATTTTACCGATCCCGCCCGCCGGGACGAATTGACGGTCGAACGCATGACCGCCTCGGTGATCTACGGGCGTCCCGGCACGGCCATGATGCCGTTTGAAAAACGCTTGAATACGGCGGAAATCCGCGAGGTGGTGAACTATATTCGGAGCACCTTCGTGCCGCAAGCGGAAAAAACGCCCGCTTCGCATCCACCGACCCGGTTTCCGCAGGTGAATATGGCGGCACCGATGCCGAACGGTTTGCGCGGCAATATACAACGCGGGCGAGATTTTTTTCAAGGCAATTGCTTTAACTGTCATGGGCGGGAAGGGCGTGGCGATGGGCCGCGCGCGCGTTTTAATACCCCGCGTCCGCGCGATTTTACCAGCGTAGAAACGCGGCGCTTGTTTAATCGACCGCATTTGTTCGAATCCATACGCAAAGGTAAACCCGGTACCGTGATGCCCGCGTGGGGGGCGGTGCTGGAGGCGCAACAAATCGCCGATGTGGCGGAATATGTTTTTCAATCCTTTGTTCAGCCGCATAAAAAAAAAGCGCCGTAGATCGCGCCGCCGCTTTTGAAGCGGGTCGGCAACTGTATAATGAACATTGTTATTTTTGTCATGGTTACAATGGCGATGCGCGCACCATCGCCGCGCGCTACATGCAACCGCCGCCGCGCGATTTTACGTCGGCGTTGGCGCGCCAAATGACACGCGCGCAAATGCTTCGCGCAGTGACGCAGGGCCGACCCGGCACCGCGATGCGCGGGTTTGCCGCGCGTTTGAGCACGGCGCAGATTGTTACCCTCGTGGATTATGTACGCGTCGCGTTCCTACAACGCAAGGCTCATCGCGCTACGCGCTACCACACACCGCAAAACGGTTGGTACGCGCATGCACAGCGTTACGCGGCGGCCTATCCGTTTGTGCAAGGCACCTTGTCATTAGCCACGCCACAGGCGCAACTCACGCACGCGCAACGCGCAGGGCGCGAATTGTTTGTGACCAGTTGCGTGACCTGTCATGAACGCGACGATGCGGGCGCGGTGGAGTTCTCGCCGCGCCCGTTGTCCTACCCGCGCAACGGTGTCACACCGCAAAATATCGACGCGATCAGCGGCGCGACTACGTTTGCACGGCACAGTGCAGCGCCTCCGCCGCCGCCGCCGCAAGTGTACGTCGGCGCAGACATCTTCCAAAAAAATTGCGCCATGTGCCACGGTACCGATGGCAGCGGCCGGGTGTGGATAGGTCAATTTATCGAACCCCCTGCGGCGGATTTGCGGGCGCTAAAACTCCCGCCTGGTAGGACCCGCGAGGCGCTACGCACACGCGTCAAAAACGGTGTCGCCGGTAGCGCGATGCCCGCGTGGCGTTATGTGTTAGAGGATGCCCAGATAGAATCCGTGATTGATTATGTGTGTGATGTGGTGGTGCGTGCGGGTTGTTGAGCGCGCTTGATAAGTGTCTAGGCGCGTTTCTAATTCGGCTCCTACATTTTTCATTTCACGCTACACATCCCCCCGTAAAACCACTAAACTGGCATATCATTCACGATTTTTATCTGTACAGGCGGGAACATGCTCAAGGTCGGTATCGTTGGCGGAACAGGCTATACAGGAGTGGAGTTGTTGCGCTTGTTGGCCCAGCACCCGCAAGTGGAATTGACAGTCATTACCTCGCGCAGCGAAGCCGGTATGGCGGTGGCCGATATGTTTCCCAGTTTGCGCGGGCATGTGCGTCTCAAATTCACCGCGCCCGATCCGCAAGCCCTGGCCGCCTGTGATGTCGTGTTCTTCGCCACCCCCAATGGCACGGCCATGCAAATGGCCCCCGCGTTGTTGCAAGCGGGGGTGCGAGTGATTGATTTGGCGGCGGATTATCGGCTCCGCGAGCGCGCGACGTGGGAACAATGGTATGGCATGACTCATGCCTCTCCCGAATATTTAGAGCAAGCCGTATATGGCCTGCCCGAGGTCTATCGGGCGGCGGTGCGCGAGGCGCGGCTGGTGGCCAATCCGGGTTGCTACCCTACCGCAGTGCAACTGGGTTGGTTGCCGCTGCTGGAGGCCGGGTTAATCGGTACCGCGCATTTGATTGCCGATTGTAAATCGGGCGTCAGTGGCGCGGGGCGTAAGGCGGAAATTGGGACGTTAATGTGCGAGGCCAGCGATAGCTTCAAGGCCTATGGCGTGTCAGGACATCGACACCTGCCGGAAATCCGTCAGGGCTTGGCGGGGATGGCCAAGGGCGCGGTGGGTTTGACCTTTGTGCCGCACCTCACCCCGATGATACGTGGCATACACGCCACCTTGTACGCGCGTTTAAAACGCACGGATGTGGATTTACAAGCGCTATACGAACGCCGTTATGCCGGCGAACCGTTTGTCGATGTGATGGCGGCGGGTAGCCACCCTGAGACGCGTAGCGTGCGTGGCAGCAATATATGTCGTATCGCCGTGCATCGTCCGCAAGGCGGCGATACGGTAGTGGTGTTGGCGGTAATCGATAATTTAGTCAAGGGGGCGGCCGGTCAGGCGGTGCATAATTTAAATATTATGCATGGGTTACCGGAAACCCTCGGTTTGAGTGGAATTGCAATGAGCCCGTAGCGTTCGCAGGTGTGTGCCTGCGCGACAACGGGAAAGGATGTCGTCATGGTAGCCGCTGTAAAACGCATGAAGTCGGGGAAGTTGATCGTGAAAACGCATGATCCTTTGCGTTCTTGGGGGATGCGTGCGGCCCTTGCGGGCATCGTCCTGATCACCGCCTGGGCGTTGTACTACATGGGTGGCAAGAACGCGGGATTTGACCGCCTGGATGCCTTGGACGATCAACAACAACTCAAAGACGTCATCGCCCAAGTGGAACGCGAAAAATCCGAATTGCGCGAAAAACTCGCCCTGTTAGATCGGAGCGTGCAGGTGGATAAACAGGCCTACAACGACCTGGATGTCGGCAATAAGACATCGCAACAAGAAATCCTCGAATTGCGTGAAGAAGTGGCCTTTTATCGCGGCATCGTCGCGCCGGACGAAAATTCTCAGGGCCTGCGCATTGATAATATGAAATTAGAAAAGGCCGGTGAAGATCGGCTTTATCATTATCGTTTGGTCGTCACCCAAGTCTTGAAGAACGACCGCACCGCGCATGGTCGCGTCGATGTGTTCGTGGATGGCCTAGAGGGCGATAAGCCTAAGCGCATCGAGCTGGCGCAAATCTCGCCGCAACGTGGCCGCGACTTTGAATTCAATCTACGCTATTTCCAAAGATTTGAAGGCGATTTGAAATTACCAAGCGGATTTTCGCCCCGCAGCGTGGTGGTAGAGGTCAAATCCCAGAATCGTCCCGCCATCACCAAGGTATTTGAATGGCGCGAGTCCGCTAATGGAACGGTTTCCACCACCAGTGCGGGTGCCGCCCCGGTGACACACAATACTCCGTAAATAAGTCTATTATGGAGAGAACGGCAGGTGAGTGGGGCAAAACCTTTTTTTGTTTGGCATAAAAGATTTTACTGGAGGAATTGGCGTTTATGCCGTTATTACGCGATGGAAGGCCTACGAGCGCACAGAGTATGAATGATTGGTGTAATAAAGGAATCGTCGGTTTCACTACCGCTTTGTGGATGGGGGTATTGACGGCGTGTTATGCCACTGAGCATGATCAAGCGGAAAATCCCGCGCCCACCGACGCGCTCGCAGCGGCGATCGCCAATAATGCCCAAACCAGCGTAGTAGATCTATGCAAGCGAGTGGCCCGCAAACTGGCCAGCGTCAGCTATGAAGACTGCGCCGAAGCCAATTTTGAACACAACGAATTGCGCAGCGTCGAAGGCAGCCCCATTTTATACAAAGAATATGGTGTGGTAGAAAATCGCAAGCCGCAGGCGCGCATCCTGTTGATCGGCGGTATCCATGGCGACGAATACACATCTGTTAGTATGGTATTTCAATGGGTGCGCAAGCTGAATGAGTATCACAGTGGTTTGTTTGAATGGCGCGTGGTGCCGCTGCTCAATCCCGATGGGCTATTGAAATCGCAATCGCAGCGCACTAACGCCAACGGCGTAGACCTCAATCGCAATTTTCCGACGCCCAATTGGGACGAATTGAGCCAACGTCATTGGGTCAAGGACACCGGCCGCAATCCGCGTCGCTATCCAGGGACCACCCCGGTCAGCGAACCGGAATCCAAATGGCTGGTGGACACCATCGCCCAATTCAAACCGGACGCCATCGTTTCGTTACACGCACCCTACGGCGTATTGGATTTCGATGGGCCGCGTACCTCGCCGCCGCAGCGTTTAGGGAATTTACGCCTGCAATTGCTCGGCACATACCCAGGCTCATTGGGCAATTATGCCGGGGTTAATAACGGCATACCGGTGGTTACCATTGAGCTGCCTAACGCGGGCACCATGCCCAAGGGTGACCAAGCGGCGCGCCTATGGATGGATCTTGTGGGCTGGCTAAAGAACAATATCGTCCCGCAAGATGGTCAAAAGGTGACGGCCGCCGATCAAGCCGGGCCTTCGTAAACGATCCGCCATTGGCCGTTTTGCTCTTTGCGCCACCATTGGCGTTTGGATGCGTGCGAACTTAAATTGTCGCTACGATAAGATTGCTCGAATTCCACCATCATCAACGTATCTTGTGCGGGATACAGCAGCATACCAACGTGTTCATAACTGACCTCAATAAAGCTTTTTTGCGCATTAACGGCGCGTTTGAACGTCTGCCATTGCTGAAAATCCTTGTCCGGGCTGAAAAAATCCGGCGCGTAGTGCGCCAAATAACGGTCCGTATCGCGGCTCGTCCAGTCGTGTACCCAGAGCTCTAATTGCTGGTGCAATTCCGCGCGTCGTGTGGTCAATTCTTCGCGCGTCACCCAGTGCATGTGCTGGGTAATAATCACGGGCGTTTTTTCCACGTGGATATACGCCTGTAACACCTTGAAATCGAGGTTACTTAAGGTGACGCAGCCATCGCTGGCTTGCGGCGGACGGCTATAGGAGTTAAGGGGGTTGCCGTGTAGCCAAATGCCCGAGCCGGTCTTGCCCAAATGACGATCCCACTCATTGGGATAATTCAATGGGAACGCGCCAATACCGTAGTAGGGGGGAAGCGTCTCCGCCGCCAGGTGCGCGGTGACGTAATAAACGCCCAACGGGGTTTTTTTATCGCCTTCGACCTGTTTTTGGAAGCCATTTTTGCCTATAGAGACATAATAATCGCCTACCAAAACCGGCGTGCCTTGACGATTTTCGAACACATACAAACGCGACGACGCGGCATCGACCACCAGTGCCGTAGGGATATCCGGCGGCAGTTCAACCAGCACCGCCGGGACGGCGTCCTGCGCATGATCGAGCGTGCGGTGTTGCCACCGCGCGCGGGCCTCCGCCAGCAGGTCTTGAACGCCATCGACGTTGCCCCCGCCCTCCACGCCGAGGGACGCCGAAGATTGCGCCTTGGTCAATAATAAGTCGGCATAGATTAATTGGGCCAGACGAAATTCCGGCGTCTTATCGACCAAGCGCTCCAGGGTAGCGAGCGCGCTGTCTAAATCCTGGGACGCGACGTTGGACAGCGCGCGCAATAAAGGTTGTTCATGCCCTGCGTCGTGGCGTATGTCTTCCGCAAATACCGCCGTGGCGACCAACCACAAAACCATCCCCCATGCCGACCAGCGGGGCATGTGTAGTGTCGTATTTAAGCAGGGACGCGTAGGCATAGCTTATAGCATGTCGGCCGCAGCGCGCCAAAAATTAAGCTTGCGCAGGTGCTACCCTAATTTCTGCTGCACGGGTGTTCAAGTCCTCGTCAAGCGGCCCTGCACGACGCGAGCGCCTGCTCAACTCCCGGTGATTTCTTGCAGTATGAACCACTGATCGCCGACCTTCTTGACGACCAAAAATTTCTTAACCGTATCGCTAAAATTATCCGAGCGGTACAATTGGTCAAAATTCACCAGGGCGAGAGTGGTGTCTTCGAGGGGGCGAATGTCCAGTTGCTTGAACTTGACCTCAATAAAGCGCGGGCCGCTGATGCGTACACGGCGTTGATTTTCCCAGTCCGCGCGCGCCAATCCGTCGGGCACCACAAATTGGGGCGCATAAAACTTTAAATAGCGCTCAGTATCGGCCTTGGACCAGGCCTGTGCCCAGGCCGTCAACATCTCCTGCACTTGACGTTTGGTCTCGCCAATGGCTTCGCCACCGCCATCGTGTGGCGTAGCGCGTGTGTCCAGCATGTAGTCGAGTGGCGTTAGCGTTGGCAGGGGCGTGGCATTACGGGCATCTTCGCTATGTGTATTCAACGCCTTGCTATAGGCGCTGCTCGCCAGGCTCGCATAGAGTTGCGCCAAATTTTGGTAGGCCACGGCATAGCTAGGGTGGGTGTTCAGCGCGGTGAATAAATAGTCGCGCGCCCGTTTATCGTCGCCGCGCGCTGCATAGAGTACCGCCAAGTTATTATATACCTCGGGTAAATCAGGGCGAATTTGCAAGAGCTTTTCGTAGGCAGCGATGGCGGGGTCAATTCGATTGCCGATTTGCGCCGCGCGTCCAAGCAAAAATAAGGCCTGTGCATCGCGCGGGTGGGCTTGCACGTAATTGTTCAATTGGTCATATGCCGCTTGCGCTTGTCCCTGCTCGACCAAGTGACGTAGTGGCTCCAAGGCATCGGCAAAACCGGCACCAGGGCTGGCGAGGCACACTAAAATAGGCAATAACAAGCGCTGACGCAACGGTGTAGATCGGCAGGCAATTCGCATTAAGGCGCGCATGATGTGCCTAGGGTAGCGACGGGTTATAGACTAAATCCACCCAGGCGTTTGGACACCTGGCCACGATGCCAGCTCACGCCGATCAAAAAGCCTAGCGCGAAGCACAACACCACCCCGCCCGTCACGTAGAGTGCGATGGCGCGCGTATTGGGCACGCCCGGCTCAAAGGGGCTGGGTTGAGGTTTAGAGGTCGCCACCGCCGTTGAGGCTGCGGCATGGTTGTCTTGTAATTGTGTGCGTAACTGTTGGATTTCCCGTCGCGCGTCTGCCAGGGCCTGTTTAAGTGCCGGATTTTGGACTTCCGTGACCGGTGCCGCCAGCGGCGCAGGCGCACTTCCGGTGCCTTCGCTACGCAATGCCGCTAACTGTTTCTGGGTTTCTTTGAGCAATAAAATCGCTGGTTTCTCCTGGGTCACATAGGCGCTTTTGATCCACCCCTCTACGCCGTTGGAGGTGCGCACCTTCATATGATTGCCTTTGCGCTCCAGGACTTCTATCTCCGCGCCGGTCGTAATGACCGCCAGCGACGCACTATTGTCGCTTTGGGCGCTACGCACCCCCACACGCAACGTATCGCCGATATAAAGCGTCTCGGCCACACCCAGCGGGGCGTAGGTTGCGGCGACGATACTCAATATCCAGATAAATATACGCATCTTGTTGACCATCAACTTGTGGTTGTAATCGCTGGATGCAATTCTCTAACCAGTGATATTGTTTACCGAATATCCCGTTGGCGGCACAATACTTGAAAAGTTAAATCATGGTTTAATTGCCGAGTGGCGGTTTGTCGGTAAAGAGCGACGCTTGGCAATGATGTGGATGAGCGGCTACGCTAAGCGGGAGGGTTGCGCGTAGTTCAGCAGATCGATCAACGATGTGGGTTTTGGTAGCACTACTAAATCCCAGCCTTCAATATTGTGAT
>CAKKRP010000152.1 GCA_919902765.1 Gammaproteobacteria bacterium
TCTGTTATTCGTAGCGGATGATCGTCGCTAGCTTTTGCGGTGCTGAATAGTTACAGAATTTTTTACAATCTTTTTATTATATCACGGCACATCCTCGCGCAAGCGCAATTTATTTTTTGCGCCGCCCCTCGCTTCCGGAATGCTTTGCAGTATGCTTACAGGAGAGCGAACCGTTTATGTGCGCGATACTTGGGGGTACATATGATTTACGTACGCACCTTTGCCGAAATCGGCCTTTCCGATATCGCCGAGGTTGGCGGTAAAAACGCGTCCTTGGGTGAGATGTATCGCACCCTTACCCCCAAAGGCGTGAAAGTGCCGTTCGGATTCGCCACTACTGCCGCCGCATATCGCTATTTCCTTAGCTATAACGCCTTGGATAAAAAAATCGAGGCCGCACTGGCGAACCTAGACACCACCGATACCCACGCGCTCGCCGGCACAGGAGCGCGGATACGCCATTGGATACGTACCGCCACCCTACCCCCGGAATTGGCCGATGCGATACGCAACGCCTACCGTGCCTTGGAAGATCAATATGGCGCCAACCCCGATGTGGCCGCGCGTTCCTCCGCCACCGCCGAAGACCTGCCTACGGCCTCGTTCGCAGGCCAACAAGAAACCTATTTGAATATCCGTGGTTCGCAAAATCTGCTCGACACCTGCCGCCATGTCTACGCTTCGTTATACACTGATCGCGCGATTTCCTATCGCACCGCACAAGGCTTTGCGCATCGCGGTGTGGCGTTGTCCATCGGCGTACAAAAGATGGTGCGCGCGGATCTCGGCGCGTCCGGTGTGATGTTTAGCATCGATACTGAAAGCGGATTTCCAGATGTGGTGTTTATTACGTCCACCTATGGATTAGGTGAAAACATCGTGCAGGGCAAGGTCAATCCCGATGAATTCTATGTGCATAAACCCTTACTACTAAGCGGCAAACGCCCCATACTCAAACGCCAATTGGGGAGCAAGGCGATCAAGATGATTTATACCGCCGACCCGGTTGCCGGACAATCGACGCGCGATGTGCCGGTGCGCGACGAAGAACGCGTGCGCTTTTCCATCAATGACGATGAAATATTAAAGCTCGCCCGCTATGCCATCGAAATCGAACGCCACTACAGCGCCCTTGCGGGGCGCACCACGCCCATGGATATCGAGTGGGCCAAAGATGGACAAGACGGTGAACTCTACATCGTACAAGCGCGGCCGGAGACGGTGGAATCTCAATTAGACGCGCGTTTTCATGAAATATATCGTTTGGAGCGGCGCAGTCGCGTCATCACACAGGGCAAGAGCGTCGGCCAAAAAATCGGCGCGGGTAAGGCACGGGTAATTATGGAAGCCGCGCATATGCACGACCTGCGCGAGGGCGAGGTATTGATCACCGACATCACGGATCCGGATTGGGAACCGGTGATGAAACGCGCCGCCGCCATCGTCACCAATCGCGGCGGGCGCACGTGTCATGCGGCCATCGTGGCACGCGAATTCGGTATACCGGCGGTGGTAGGGTGCGGCGATGCAACCCAAAAAATTCACGACGGCGCAGAGCTCACCGTGTCATGCGCAGAGGGTGATAGTGGATTTGTTTACGAGGGAATTTTGCCGTTTGAGCGCACCCAAATCGATTTATCCAAACTCACTCAACCTCGCACCCGCATTTATTTGAATATCGGCAACCCGGAACAAGCCTATAGCGCGGCGTTTTTACCCGTCTCCGGCGTGGGGCTTGCGCGCCTGGAATTTATTATCAATCACAGCATAGGCATACACCCGCGCGCGCTCTTGAGCCCGCAACTTTTAACTGCGGAAATACGCAAAGAAATAGAACAGCGCGCCGCAGGATACGCCAACCTCACACAATTTTATGTCGCGCGTTTAACCGAGGGGATCGGCACTATCGCCGCCGCTTTTTATCCACGCCCGGTGATTATGCGCTTTAGCGATTTCAAATCCAACGAATATGCCGCATTATTAGGCGGAAAAGACTTCGAGCCCGTGGAAGAAAATCCCATGCTCGGTTTTCGCGGCGCCTCGCGCTACCCGTCAACCCAATTCGCGGCGTGTTTTGCGCTGGAATGTCAAGCGGTCAAATATGCGCGCGCAGAAATGGGCTTGGACAATATCGCAGTCATGATCCCGTTTGTGCGCACCGTGCAAGAGGCTAAAGACGTGTTAGCGCTTATGGAATCACATGGACTGCGACGCGGAGAATGCGCCTTGCGTGTTTATATGATGTGCGAAATTCCTTCTAATGCCTTATTGGCCGATCAATTTCTCACCCATTTCGACGGCTTTTCTATTGGCTCCAACGACCTCACGCAATTGACGCTGGGCGTAGACCGCGATTCCGGACTCATCAACGGCGTGGACGAACGCGACGAGGCGGTATTGAATTTGATGGAGATGGCGATCACCGCGTGCAAACGTGAAAAAAAATACATCGGCATCTGCGGTCAAGCGCCGTCCGATTACCCCGAGATCACCCGTTGGTTGGTAAAACGCGAGATTGATTCTATTTCCTTGAATGCCGACAGCGTGTTGCGTATGACACAAGTGATTTTAAACACCGAGCGTGAACTGGCGAATCAAGAAATACCCGGATAAGTCGCTATAATGGGCTATCGCTCGATTTATATATATCCATGTATTATTTGATTGTAGACGACTGCTATGAATGCTAAACGTGCGCCTCAAAGTGCATCGGCCGTCAACCCGGCGCCCCCGCGTAAACCCGTGTTATTGCTCATTTTAGACGGCGTGGGGATCAATCCCGGCAAACGTCATAACGCCTTGGCAATGGCGCAAACGCCGCGCTTCGACCACTATTTTTCGACCCACGCGCTGACGATGTTAGAGGCCTCCGGGCGGGCGGTAGGCTTGCCTGCGGGGCAAATGGGCAATTCCGAGGTCGGGCATATGACCTTAGGCACCGGCGCTATATCCCCGCAAGACCTGGTGCGCATCGACGATGCAATTGCAGATGGCAGTTTTTTTAAAAACGCGGCACTCAGCGCCGCCCTTCGTCACGCCACACAACGTCAACGCCCGGTACATTTATTAGGCTTGGTGTCGGATGGCGGCGTACATAGTCATATCGCGCATCTTTATGCATTAATCGATTTCTGCGCCCAGCAAAAAGTCACTCCGGCCCTGCATCTTTTTACCGATGGGCGTGATACCGCACCAAAATCGATACTGAATTTTTTGCCTGCATTAGAACAGCGTTTGCACCGCGCCCAAGGCCGCATCATGACGGTTTCCGGCCGCTATTACGCGATGGATCGCGACCGTCGCTGGGAACGCACCCAAACGACATGGAACGCGATGTTGCACGGCGAAGGCCGTCGCGCCAACGACGCGCGCGCGGCGATTGAATATGCGTACGCACACGATGAAACCGATGAATTTATAAAACCCACCGTGCTTGCGGGTGGAACCCCCATCAATGCTGATGATGCGGTCATATTTTTCAATTTTCGCAGTGATCGCTCGCGACAATTGACCTACGCACTCTCAAGTGAAGAATTTACGCCTTTTGCGCGCGGCGATTTTCGCCCATTGCATGTCACCTGTTTGACCGAATACGACGAGCGATTTAATTTGCCGGTCGCCTTCGCGCCGAAAATCTGCGGCACCGCCTTGGGCGAACTCGTGGCCCAGGCCGGGCTTCATCAACTGCGCTGCGCCGAGACCGAAAAATATCCGCACGTCACCTTCTTTTTCAATGGTGGACGTGAACAGCCGTACGCCAACGAAGACCGTTATATGGCGCCTTCGCCCAAGGTCGCGACCTATGATTTAGCGCCGGAAATGAGCGCGCAGGCCTTGGCGGATTATCTAATTAATGCGATGAACAGCGCAAAATATGGCTTTATTTTGGCCAATTTCGCCAACGGCGACATGGTGGGGCATACCGCCGTGCAAAGTGCGGTGATCAAAGCGGTAGAAACCTTGGATCGTGAAGTGGGCCGCGTACTCGATCATGCGCAACAGTGCGGCTACAGTGTGATTTTAACCGCCGACCACGGCAATTGCGAACAAATGATCGACCCGCTAACCGGCGCACCGCACACCCAACATACGACATTTCCGGTGCCGTGCATGATCATCGACGATGAATTCCAACGCCCCACGACCGGCGGCGGATTGGCGAACATCGCGGCGACGGTTTTGCAATTATTGGGCTTGCCGGTGCCGACGGCGATGCAGGAATCGGTGCTGTTAAAAAGAGGTTTGTGAAAGGCCTGTTTTATTTCTCACTTCTACAATCCAGGAAACTTTGACATTAGCCCTGTAGGTTTGAGGTTAACGATGCCAACGAGAGCCAAACTGATGCCCGCCAACAAAGTTCCGCTCGTCGAAAGGAGCGCAAGCAAGAGGCCTTGCAGATTTTTAGGATCTGTAACGTTTTTCAGCATATGTCAGCTAACATTTCATACTCGATAAACAATTGAGGGCTGGCTGATGGCTTTTCACTGCCTCAATAATTTCCTGAGCAAATTTAGATTTGTCCTTATTTAAGCGCCGAAAAAGCTCTTTTGGCGTTGTTGTGCTTGGATCGTTTTTTGTGCCCCAAAGAATGACTTCGAGAATGACTGGAATAAGACCCACCCCCTTCGGGGTAAGTTCATAGATGTATTTCTTCTGATGATCGGGGTCTTGGGTTTTAGTAACAATCCCACTGTCTTCCAGTTTTTTGAGTCTGTCGGTCAATATATTGGTCGCTATTTTTTCGTTAGCTTCCAGAAACTCACCAAAGTAGCGTCTGCCCTTAAAAATCATATCCCGGATAATCAAAAGCGACCATTTATCCCCGATGATATCGAGGGTAAAGGCGATGGGGCACCCGGAGCTTCTGTGATCTGACTTACTTTTAGCCATTTGAATGCATTATATAAAAAGAACTTGCACAATGCAATTACTTTGGGTATTCTGTATGTGATTGCATAATGCAAGTATATGCACAAAAGGAAAATCGTAATGAATTATTAAAAATAAAACCCGCATCGGCGAGAATGGCTTTATGGCAATCTTCAAGGACACTGAAGGCAATCATGTCGCACTTCATAGCCGGAAATGAGTGTGTAAAAAAGGAGACTTCCTATGCGTAACAATCGACGATGGATGGCGATTTCAGCGGTAACTGGTCTCGTCTTTTTCCTGATCGCCAATCTCACGGACTTCTTCGTAGGATTGAATGTTGTTTCCGGCCTTATCCAAATCGTGATCAACCTCTTTGTTTTTGTGACATGGTTGCGTGGGTATCGTACCAGCCACGGCCGTGCGCGGTTCTTGGCTTTCTTTGGAGTAATTGCGCCGCCTATTTTGGCGGGCATTACGCTCTACCGCGTTGTCATCCCATTTTTCAATTCTATTTTCTAGCCACCCATCAGGGTGTATTTGTACATTAGACCACTACAAAATGCCTAACGGCTGGCATGTGCGGCTGGCGACCGCAGAGCGAAGCGGCGCGGTTGCCAGTCCGACACGATGCCATTGTTAGGCTGTCTATCTATCATCTAATAGTCCCAGTTAATTTGCTTATTGATAGAGTAGCACTTGGACAATATGTGGCAAGAAGTGCTTCAACTATCGCTACATCGCCTTGCGTATGCTTTGGCCCAAGGATAATTTCCAACGTATTGAAAGATTGTTCATTTAGATATAGAAAAAAGGTAACTATTCAGCACCGCAAAAGCTAGCGACGATCATCCGCTACGAATAACAGAA
>CAKKRP010000153.1 GCA_919902765.1 Gammaproteobacteria bacterium
AGGTATAAGGCCTCTTTCGTTGGGACTGCCCATACTGGAATTTGTAGCAGATGGGTGTGAACAAGGTGTGAGTGGCTACTGGGATTTGTAGCACCAAATACTGGAATTTGTAGCGCTAAATACTGGAATTTGTAGCACCAATACTGGAATTTGTAGCAGTAAACATCGTTAAGCTACTGTTTTTATTTACCTTTTCCGCACCTAAAACAAGATATAAAATATTTAAAAGTTTTTAAAAGATGGGACGGTTGTGGACAACCTGTGAACAGTTGTCCGTTCAGAAGTCACAAACGACACCAAAAACAGTTGGAAGCTATCGCTGCTAATATAGCGGCTATCGCCGCGCCGACTCTTGGGGGGCTGCGCCCCCCGCCGTCTCATGCCCGCCCAAAGACACAGCGCGCAAAAGCACCGCGCACTCTGTCTTTGACCCGGCAGCCCCCCCAATTATGAGCGCCTACGGCGCAACTACGCGCATGTTCCAGCGCTACGCGCTGGGCGCTCCCAAAAAAAAACGATTTGCAGTGTGATGTGTTGGCTTTTTTCAGGTATACCCAAAAACGTGGGGTGTGTTGGCTTTTTTCAGGTATACCCAAAAACAAGGTGCAAGTGGTTCTATTTGCGTTTCTGACGGCCGCTACGCACATAACGACCGCCTAACGACCACAGAGTGAGGTGTGGCGGAAAACTGCTCATAGACGATCTGGTGTCGTTTGAGCGCCATTGCGGTCGCCTCCCCAAATACGCGCTCCGCCTTATTTACGCGCGGATTTCAATGCCGCAATCTGCCCGCGCAACTCCGCAGCTTCCTCGCGAGCGGCGGATAGTTCTCTTTCAAGCCGTACCAACTTCTCCGCACAACGCTGGGTTTCAACCGCAGTTTGCTTGCGCAGGGCGTGTATTTCCTCACGTACCGCGCGCACGTCGTCGTGTGCTATTCCGATTTCGCGTTCCAGCATGTCGGCACGCAACCCGCGTTCAGTCGCGCGCGCAATTGCCACGTCAGTTTCCACTTTGAGTTCGTTGTACTTTGTCTGCACCTCCGCGTAATCGGCCTCGAAGCGCTCAAGGCGCGCGATCTCCGCCAGGGCGTCTTGCAATTCGGCTTTTATCGCGGCCACTGCCGCCGCCGCCGCGTCACGTGCGGCCTGTGCCTCTTTCTGGGCCTGTGCACTGGCTACCGCCCACACTGCTCGGGCCAGTTCATGCGCGCGGGCATCGACCTCCAGTGGCATGTCCTGCACAGCCGCGACGTGCTCAACCTTCACCTTCCAACTATCCAGGTACTTTTTAATTGTTGTGTAGGACCCGACTCCAATCCGTGCCTTGACGGTGTTCAAGCCCGGTTCGACACCCTCGGCCCGTAACGCTTCCGCCGCCTCGTGAACCATTTGTTCCGTCACCAGTTTCGTTGCCATGGAGCCTCCTTAAGTGATGCCAATTACGATATATTGTTATGATATATCATAATAACGATAATTTCAACCATGAATGGTCGGAAACTGGTTCGACTCGAATTATACTTTTACTTGAATAACTATACCGGAAAATGTATAATCACTTATATGAAAGACATCGTTTTCTGTGGCCGGTCACTTGACGCGATTAAAGCGTTCACGCCGCGCGCGCGCCAAGAGACCGGTTATCAGTTAGATAAGGTGCAGCAAGGCGACAATCCGACAGACTGGAAGCCGATGCCGTTGATCGGCGCGGGAGTGCGAGAAATCAGGATCACCGATGCCAACGGAATATTTAGAGTGATCTATGTCGCCCACGATGATGATGCGGTCTATGTGCTGCACGCCTTTCAAAAAAAGTCACAGAAAACCAGCCTGCTCGACATCGAAGCTGCCACGCGGGCATTCAAGCAACTTGTTAAGGAGCGCCAACGATGAGCGACAAAGTGAAAAAATTTAGTAGCGTATGGGATGCCCTGGAAGACGATCCAGTAAAGGCGGAAAACTTGAAACTGCGTTCGGCCTTGATGCGGGATATTGCCAAACATATCGAGGCCCAAGGTTGGAGCCAAGTAGAGGCCGCCAAGCGCTTGGCGACGACGCAACCGCGCGTGTGTGCGCTGCTCAACGGCAAGTTGGCGGATTTCCGTTTAGACACACTAATCAATATGGCCCTGCGCCTTGGCTTCCGTGTCAATCTCCAATTGGATGACGATTCTCGCAACGTTGCCTACGCCGACCTCGACAAGTATCGTAAATAATGGCGGAAAAAAATCCGCTACATCCCACCACCGCCTCGTTAGGTATGTCGGTGTATCACTGTGATACAACCATTATTATAAGAATGTTGTATCACAGTGATACACTGCTCATTTTTTTCTCTCAACCTCTGGACATTTTGAAGTAGTTTCACTATTGTGAATCTACTTCACTTTTCATCGAGGAAATAACCGTTGGCTAAGATTATCGCTATTGCAAATTCTAAGGGCGGTGTTGGAAAAACGACGACAACGGTGGCGCTCGCTACAGTCGCAGCGCAGCAGGGCCTGCGGGTTTGTGTGATTGATTTGGATCAGCAACAGAATACAACGTTTTTAAGCCGTGGTCGTTATGAAGTAGAGACCCAAACAGCATATTCGCTATTCACCGCCGAGCCCGTATCACCATCTTTTTTGATTCGGCCCACTGAATGGGGATACGACTTAGTACCCGCAGGCGCGCAACTGGGTGCCGCTGAACATGTTTTGGCCTCATTACCCTTTGGCGACTTGCAGCTACGTAAGTTGTTTCGAAGAGATACACAATTGACGGGGTATGATTTGGTTTTTATCGACACCTCGGCGAATAAAACCAAAATATTGAATGCCGCACTGATGGCCGCTGATTGTTTGATCGTGCCGATCACGCCCTCGACCCTCGCGGTGCAGGATTTGGCGGCGTTCATCCCGCTGGTTGAGATGGTGAATTCTAATCGGCGTGATATCAACGATGCCCCTCTCCAAGTCTTGGGGGTGGTATTTACACGGGTGACTAAGAGTCGTGCCGTTGAGCGGTTTATTATGGAAGACGTTGCGCAACAATTGAAGCAGTTGCCACATTTTCCAATTTCATCAATTACTATCCCTGATAATACATCGTTGGAAAATGCCAATGCGCAGATTGCTCCAGTTAATGTAGTTGAGCCGAAGAGTAAAGTAGCGGCGGCCTACCGTGAGCTCTTTTTGTCATTTTTTGGCGAAATGGTGCGCGATAGTGTGTCTAAACAAGCTGAAGGAGCAATAGCTTGAGTACGGTGAACAAAAAAGGGTTTCACTCGATTGGTCTTGCTAGTAAATCATCGGTTGCGCCGGATCAGGGCGATGTGGCAGTGGTAGGCTCGGTATTACCTATGGTAGACCCTGATGCGCAGGCTCGGGTGACGACCCAGAATACGTTGTCCGCTAAGCCCGATACGTCCGCGTTCTTGGTTTATATCGACCAGATTGACGAACAAGCACAACCTCGGGTGACGTTTGACGAAACGTCTATTGCCGAGCTGGCGAAGGATATGGTTGTCAATGGGCAATTAGACCCTGTAGTCGTTGAGAGGCGTGGCAGTAATCGCTATGCGTTGTTGTCGGGTGCGCGGCGCTACCGCGCGGCACGATTGGCAGGTATCGATGTTTTGCGGGCGACGCTGCGTGAGATTAACGCGGATAATGTTGCTGTCGCGCGGTTGATTACGCAGTTGAGCGCGAACGATCAACGCGAGAATTTTACGGTGTTTGAACGCGCGAAGGCGTACCAAGAATTGATGGTGTTGGGTAACTTCAATGAACGTGAGTTGGCACGGCGAATATCGAAAACCCCTATCCACGTAAATCGTATAGTTAGTGTGTTATCCGCACAACCTGCGGTTCAGGAGGCCTTAGCCAACGGCCAGGTGTCCTGGCGACGATGGGTGAACGAAAAGCAGGCCGTCATTGATGAGTTCAATCTGATGGGTGCGTCAATTGTAGAGGATAACGCTGTGAAGGTTGGGGCACCAGCCGTGGCGGTACCTAAAGTCTCGCGCAAAGCGACGCGACACGAAACGATTGCGCTACCTGTTGATACGTTGCGGGCCTTATTGGCCGATCTTGCGATATTCGCACAGGGGCAAGGTAAAGTGGTTGAGGTAGCGGCGAATGCCGACAAGCAAGCGTTGATTCGCGCGGTAAAGGATTATATGAAGGGGCGGGCGTGAGCGTTTCAAATCAACGTACGACGTTGCGGGTGCGTATTCCGGTAGCCGAGCGGCCTACTTTAGAGATATTGGCGGACGCCGAGGATGTGGCGTACCGTGAATTTTTAGCGCATGTGTTACGGCAAGCGGTGCGGGCGGATTATCGTCCTCGTTCTATGACGATGGCGCGCGATACACGCGTTACCGTTGCACCCGAAACGAAGATGGCGCTTCGAGCACTTGCGCATTCGCTGGGATTATCGCCTGAAAATTATGTGTTGGCGGTATTGCGTGACTTATGTAAGGGGGAGTTTAAACTTATTTAACCACCTCCCTTAGCGGGGGTTAAATGATAGCACTCCATTGCCTTAAGGCTTTTACGGTCTCGGTCAATTCTTGCTTTAACAAGGTATCTAGGTATTCGTTCTGCGACTTCGTGGGGCTATGAAGGGATCTTCGGTGGTGGGCGGCGGCGCTGCAAACAAGGGCAGGGTTGAGGTCTAGTAGGTCGGAGATAAATTCATCCGGGTGTTTGGCCTCAAGCCCATAGGCCTGGAGTTTGGCATGAGGAAAGTCTTTAAGGTTAAAAGTGACGATTAAGTTGGCGTTGCCGTGGATGGCGGCGGCGACAACATGACGATCACCGGGATCAGGCAGATCAATGGTCTCAATCAAGTGCTCAAAACCTTCAACCAGCGAATCCCTCACATGTTGATTCATAAGCGCGCGGGTTCGCGTAAGCATAGCTTTGGTTAGGTCAGTTCGATTTTTGAGTACACTTCTAATCCACTCATCATGAATCTGGTTACTCCATTTGGCCCGGTAGAGATCGGTGAGCGCCAGGTGCATGAGAAAGTCGCGCAACGGCGCTGGATAGAGCACGCAGGCATCGTAGATGACGGTGAAGTTCGAGGTCATCAATACCCCATATTGAGAGCTTGCGCCTGCGCCGTCAGCTCTCCCAAAGTTTCGAGCCGTTTGGCGTCGATAGCAGTCTTGTAGTCGATCACGTCCTGATAGCGCACCCGGCGATGCCTGCCAACGCAGTGGAAAGGAATAGCCCCTTGTTCCAGAAGTTTGACGAAGAAGGGCCGGGAGACGTTGAGCACCTCGGCGGCTTCCTGGGTCGTCAGCTCGGTGTGAACCGGGAGGAGGTTAACGGCGTTGCCTTTGCCGATTTCAGTTAAGATATCTACTAAAAGCCGCAAGGCGGATAAGGGCACGCGAACCGGATGGGCGGTGCCTTTCTCATCAAAAATTTCAATCTGCTGAGTCTCCGCCTTGGTTTGCAGAAAGGCAGAAAGGGTGCGGCCGCTCTGCATAGCCAGCGCTGTTTCTTCCGCCGTGGGTAATGATCCAATACGCGCTGCTTTTGCCATGATGTACTCCAAATGACCCGTTGTTAGGTATTATAATAAACGAAATTAACGAAATAGTCAAATTAAACGAAACTGCTTAAATATATTGCATTTCTATGGAAATCACTGGCTAAGGCGCCTGGGAGGATATCAATTAACGTTGGTTAAAAACTAATAACCGGGCCTGCCGAAAGCGCTAACCAAGTTCTGGTTAGCGCTAACCATCTTTAATATCAACGAGTTATACAGCTCTAACCTAATTAGCCAAACTGAAATCCAGAGGTAAAATAACCCAGACCTAATCAAGATTAACCAACCCTACTAACCCAATTAACCAGACTAACCGTGCGTGGTTAACCATCTGGTTAGTCTGGTTAGTCTGGTTAGTGCCAATGTTTTGAACGTGCTAGCGTCCTTGGGACGCCGTTCATACAGCAAAAATAAAATCACCACCAACGGAGTAAAAGCGTGTTTGGATGTATTGATAAGGCTCAATTTTAGTGCGTCGTACTTGAATATACCACGCACATATACTATAACATTATAATGCGCTATTCTATGTGCTATCAACTGGCCCGCTTGCCCTTATACCACCTGCGGATGTTATCTTTTTTTGGGTACTGACCACCCACAAACAACGACAGAGCGTTTGAGGGTGGTCAGTACCCAAAAAAAGACCAAGGACAAATACAGGGCAAGCGGGCCAGTTGATAGCACATGAAAGATTATTGACCAGGAATCGTGTGGGGTATATTTAAGTGAGAGTAGGGATAGTGAGAAGAGATAGAGCAAGAGCAAGAACCAAAAACAGTCGGAGCCAAACTACGGCGTTACGGCATGTGATCCGGCGCGCAGTGCGCGCCGGACGCCGAAACTCAGAGCCGCAACGGTACGCCGCGAACGAATCGGGTTCGGCATGTGAATCGGCGCGGACTGCGCGCCATACGCCGGGGCCAGGAATGTACAATCCATTAGCCTTATGGATTGTACATTCCTGGAAAAAACCCCGGCACCGTTTACCACGCCTAGTTTTGTCTCGGTTATCCGCTTCGGTGTGGTTTGTACACATCACAAACACGGCGGGCTGCGCGCATGGTTAGCCTGCGCTTCACCGACCGCGACATGGCGCTGATACGCTGGATCAACGGGTTCTCGTTTGTCGAGGCCCCGCATATTACGCGTCTGTGGCGCGTTGATCCCTCGCGTGTGCGGCACCGGATACCCAAATTGATCGACGCCGGGGTGTTGTCTCACGACCGTATTTTTGTCGGTTTGCCTGGCGTCTATCGGGCCACTTCGGACGGGGTGGCCTTGGCGGGCGATGATCTCCCACCCGTCAAGAAGGTCAATTTGCAGAATTATCACCATGATCGACGGGTGGTGTCGCTTGCCCTGTATTTGTTCGAGACGGTGGGCGCGGATTTTTTGCCCGACCGGAGGGTCCGTCACCAACTCGGTTTGAAAGGGGTTGGCCAACCGGGGCATGTGCCCGATGGCGTGATCGAGGTCGGCGGCAAGCGCATCGCCATCGAATTGGAATTAACTGCCAAGGGGTCGGGTCGGCGCAAAAAAATTCTCGACGGCTACCGTGCGTCGATTGGTTTTAAGGAAGTTTGGTATTACGCCGCAAGCGGCGTCATTGAGGGTTTACGCGAGTTTCAAAAGGGGTATCCCTTTTTGCGAATTATGGAGGTGCCTGATGGTATATAACCGGCGCGGACCGCCGATGGGTGGCGGCTTGGGATTGATGATGTTGGTGGCGTTGTACAGCGTTTTTGGATTGTTGATAGGGCTGGCATGCTCGGTGGTTGGCCTACTGCTGGCGGCGTTCTCGCCGTTGCGTTGGGGGATTGTGTCCGTGTTGCTGTTGGTTGCCGGAATTATTGTTATGGTCAATTCCGGCGGTTTGGATCTTCCGCTAGAAACCAATCGCGCCCTGGGTGCGGAATTGGTACGGCATTTTTTCACGCATCACTCGGTTCGCCGCGAGGTCGTTGCGGCGGCGGCGTGGGCGGGTATAGGTGTCGGGTTGGTGGTCGGCGGGGCAGTTTTGGCAGCGTTGGGTGCATCGACCGACGCTGCGCGCGCCAAACGGGCGGCGGGTAGCGCCGCACCAAAGAGGTGGTAAATGGAAGATGCAGCGAAGGCCCCGGCAAACGAAACAACGACCGCGTTTTTGGTGGTGGTGTTGGTGTTGGCCTACAGCGTGTCGGGGATCATATTGGGCGTTTTGTTGGTTTTGTTGGCGGCGCTGTTGATGTGGTTCCTGCCGGTGCGTTGGTGGTGGGTGGCCGGGGTATTGGGGTTGATTGGCGTGGGCGCGTTTTGGGTGTGGGGGGTTGCCGCGCCCAGTGAGGCTAATTTGAACGCAGTGACAGCGGTGGTGCACTGGGTGTCGCGCGGTGTGGCTGTTGGGTATGACGTGGTAACGCGCGCAGTGTTAACTGGAATTGGTCCCGCCTGCCTGTTGGCAGCTGCAGGTGTCACATGGCTAGGGTTGTCGCGCAACACCCATGTGCGGGCGGTGAGCAAACTCGGACATCGTAGCGGATGGCGGCCGTTCAAACGACCGGGGGTTGATGCGCAACGTCTCGCCGCGCTCGCTGACGCGGCAGCGGCCGTCGGTGATGGTACCTTGCTTGGATTGGATGAAAACGGCGCGGAGGTTGTCGTCACTGATCACGATACGCGTACGCCGTCGCTGTTCGTCGGGACGACCGGTTCGGGTAAAACGACGGCGCTAGGTAATTTCTTGGAATCGGCGATTGTGCGCCAGTTACCCGTATACATTGTCGATGGTAAGGGTAGTGATGGGTTTTGCGACCGCGTGCGCGCGTTTTGTGATGAATACGGTGCGCCGTTCCACCTGGTGTCGATGACCGGCGACGGGGAGGCTTACGACCCGCTCGCGTTGGGCGGGTATACGTCGAAAAAGGACAGGTTGATCGAGTTGCGCGATTGGTCCGAAGATCACTACCGCATTTTGGCAGAAGGGTATTTGCAAACCGTTTTTTGGGCGCTTGAGCGTCACCGCATCGCTAGCGATCTTCCGACCGTCGCGCGGTATCTGGATATTGGTGAGTTGTATGCGCTAGCACGCGATCAGGACGATCAGGTGTTGGTCGATGCCATTGAGCGTATAAAGCCTGCCGCCGACCAAATCGCGTCGCTCAAGGGCGAGATTCAGAATTTAGTGCATTCCGAGGTCGGACACTTGTTCGATTCGCAGGGCGGGGCGGCGTTGCGGATCGACCGTGCGTTTGACGAGCGCGCGGTGGTGTACTTCAAGTTACAGCCGCTCATGTTTCCGTCGTATGCGCGGACGTTCGGTAAACTTATCACCAACGACATTAAGGCGTTGACGGCTATGCGCATGAGTCGGCGCGATGTCGATTACTACGTGCTGTGGGAGGAACTGGGGGCCTATGCAGGGCCACAAATTATCAATGTGGTGAATCAGGGGCGCGAAGCCGGGATGCATTCGCTGCTGTCTATTCAATCCCTGTCCGATTTGACGCACGCGGTGAACGACGCGTTTACTGGGTTGGTGGTCGAGAACTGCAACAACTACAGTATCATGCGCGCTAACGCGCCCGACAACGCGGAGGCGTTGGCCGGGATCGTTGGGACGCACATCACGCCACAGTACACCTTACAGCTGGATAAGCAGGGGGCAACTGGCGCGGCGTCGCTCAAGCATGAACGCGAGTATCGCGTTCATCCCGACGACATCAAATGGTTGGAGCAGGGACGGGCGATCTTGGTGCGTAAAGGGCGAGGGTTGGTCGAGCGTATTCATGTGCGTCACTCGCGCATTGGTTAGTCCGACTAACCGGACTAACCTGGTTAAGGGGTTGGTTAGGTGTGGTTAGCGTGGCTAACCACGATGGTTAGGCGGTCAGTGGTCGGAGACACCCGCTTACGCGCGTGTCGCGTGTCTGGGTTTTGTCCGCCGTGTAACTGTGGTACAGATACACGGCGAAACCTGGTCGGTGCGCGTGGCGCGCGATTTAAGTGCGCGCAAGCTCGCGCCAACATAAAGACGTTGTCACACCTGCATTTGAAAGTACCAATCGTTTTCCCATTGCCGCTGCCACTTTCTCCAAATTTTTCTGTTTTTATTGTTTTTCGGTTTTTCGTGTGATAATATCATTTTAAATGGATTAGAGAGGTGACGATGGAGTCGGCACAACATACATGGCATCGGATGAATGGAATCGCGGCGGGCGTTGTACTCGCTGGGTGTGTCGGGCTGCTACAATGGCATTCCGTTCAATTCTGGATCGCGCAAATAGGCCCGACGGGTGTCGGTTTTTCACTCCTCCTGGATGCCCTTGGGTTGTGGTTGTGGTTTCACCGCACCTTTATCACCCAAGCCCTGGGTGTTTTCGCTTCGTTACTGGTACTCGCCGGACCTATCTATTGGGTCGCTACACCCATCATTGACCAGTCCGCGAGTGTGTCCCATAGCGACACCGCGCGCAACCAAAACATCATCACGTTAGAGCATGAGATTGGCGAGCGTCAAGCGATGCTTGCCCAAATCACCTCTGGTGTCGGGGATGGGGCTTGGGCCGCTGTCATTCACCAAACTCAGGCCGACCTTGGGCGCATCACCAGTGGCATCGCCGTTTATCTCGACCGTAAAGAACCTGTTCCGGCGGCATTGCAGCGTAACGCGGATCGCCTACGCGCAGACTTGCGCCAGTACCAACGCGCGGTGGCCCAACGCGGCACCGCCGCGTCAAATGCCGACCGCATCCAATCCGAACTGACTGACCGGCGCGCCAAGCTGGCCGCGTTGCGAGAGGTTGCACCGACTGTGGGGGTAGCATTGCGCGCTCAGGTGGTGGTTGCTATGCAGGTGTTTGCATTGGTGCTATTTCAGTTGGGTGCGATACTCGCCATACGACGGATTCGTGAGATTGTCCAAAACCGTGGTCTTGTGAGTGCGTCGGTCGCGCCCGTAACGCCTATGCCGCGTCGGCAGGTAGCGGTCGAGGATGATTCGGTTAGGCCGGTTAGCGTAATTGATTTGCCAAGCACTGTTAGTGTGGTTAGTACGCCGGTGAGTGAACCGCGTCTAACCCTGTCGGTTAATCTGCCTAACCAACCGTCTATCCACGATTTACCACAGGAAAAACAATCAGTTATTGAGACATCCGCGTCGCCGCTTAGTGGCGCGCCCGCGCCCCTCCCCACGTCCTTTACGCCCGTACAGACGGCGCGGTTAGCGCCGGTTAGAGTGCCCTCACCCACGACACAGACGGGGGCGTCGTTATCACATCCACAGTTTCGCGCGCGACGCATTCAACGCGCACAGGTCGCGTTTCAAGCGGCCCTCAATCACGGCGAAACTAAGGGTGGTTTGGCCATGCAATTACGGGTGCGTCCCAGCGATGTCACACTATTTCTCAGACATGAGGAATTGCTAAGTAAAGGTGAGCGCACCGTCAGCGAGGCGGCCATGGAAAAATTTTTAACCCGGTTTGCGCCGCTGGTGGCGGAGACCGGCGAGTCATAGTAATGGGGTTGTTTAAGGTTTGTCTATTGTTTATGTGAGGTAGGTTATGACGCTCTTTCGTTCGCGGTTATGGGATGTTTGTCGCGCCGCCCTGGCGGTGCTGATGTTAGGTGGGTCGATGATGGTGTTGCCGGTCGGGATGGTGCAGGCGGAATGGCGTCCTCCATCGACGAGTGGTTCTGGTGATGCGCAGACGGAGATTGACTCGGCAACGGGTCGTATCACGACTCTCGGTTGGGGGGTGGTCGGTGCTATTGCGTTTGTGGCCGTTGTAGTTGCCGCAGGGGCGTTCATGGCTGACCGCCCAGACATCGGCAAGCGCATCCTGATCGGTATTGTGATTGGAATAGTGATCTCGATTGCTGCCACGCCCGCGTTACGCCGTATCGGTGGCGGTTAGTCATGGGGGCCTACAATGCGCGATTGAAGCCCACGCTGTACCTGGCTATTTTTCCGTTGTGGGGCCTGATCTTTTTTATGGGCGGGTTGATGTGTGCGTATGTAGCAACTGATCGCGGTAATGGGGCGGGGTTGTGGTGGGTCTTGGCGGTGGTGAGTGTGCTGATTAGTTTTATCATCGCGGGGAAGAAAGACGACCTGCCCTACCTTGTGCTGTATTGGCAAACATGGAAAGAGACGCGCGCTCGCGCGCGCGAAGGGATTGAGCGTGAGTAAGTTATATCACCAACACTATACATGGTCGCACCCGCTCGGTGATTACGCTATTGCGCATACCGACGGCGTGGTGTCGATGATGTTATTGTGGGACGGGTTCGATACGGACCTCGCTACCCACGACGCCACAGCAAGCCAGTTTTCGCGGGTTTACCAGTTGTTGCACAGCTTGCCGAAGGAAATTATTGCCGAGCACCATTGGTTTCGGCGCGATGACGCGTCACTCGCGGATCGGTATTTGGCCATGAACGCTACTATAGTGCGCGGACATGATGTGGCCATTCCGCTACGTAACGAGATGGCGGCGCATATCTCGCGGCTCGCGCGCTCGAATCAGGTCGCATTGGTGCTGACCATGCAACCCTCTGTGGTGAAAAGTACGTTGCGTAATTTGCGTGCGTGGTCTGCGAAAAAAGATTTACTGGATCAATCGCGGCGCGCACTGCGGTTAGAGACTGTAGCGCGCGATCTCTCGCGGCATTTGCCGGGCGCGCGGTTGATCGAAAGCCGTCCGTATATCGACTGGTTATTTTTCAGTTACGCGCCGTGGCTGAAATCCGGTTATGACCCACGTTTTAGCATCGCCGAGCAAATCATTCAGGAAAAACCGCGCTTGACCGATAACGGCGGGTTGCAATGGTCGAACGGTTATGCGGCGCGCGTTTTGTATTTGGCGAATTATCCCCAAGATTGGCCGGGTTGGTTTGCGCAATTCGCGGGCATCGGCATTACCATGCACGTGACGCAGATTGTACGTGCCGTGGATACGCAAAAGAGCGTAAAAAGCGCGGAGAGTGGTGAGAATCGTAAGCGCGAAGTGGCAGGCAACAAGAATCGCAACGTGACACGGCGCGAACTTTCCGATCAAGCACTTTACCTGGCCGACATCACCGAAAACGACTTGCGCGAATTTCGTAACGCGTACGTGATGATCTTGTATGGCGATGCCGGGATGATCGATACATTAGCTAAGAGCATTGCCGATGATATCGCGTTGCGCGGCGGCCAAGCGCGGTATGGCCGTGACGTACAACTCCCATTGTATCGTATCGCGCAGCCTGGTCAGGGCTATCGGTGTTCTATTTGGCGGCCCGATCATACGTGGACCGTCGGTAATATGTGCCCGGTTCAGGTGTATCGCCAAGGTGAAACACAGTACCCGGAATCCATGCGTATCGGCGCACGTGGCCAGTTGGTTGGGTTTAATTTTTCCCGATTAGAACTTGCGCACGCGATCACGATTGCAATGACCTTTGGTGGTAAGGGCGTTGATAAATGCACCACCATTTGGGAGACATATCCGTTCGGTGTCGATTGGTATCTTATCGAGATCGGCATGGAGAACGGGGGTGGTGGCAGCTATCGCATGGTGGTCGAGGGGTTTGGCGGCAATTATCTCATCATCGACCCGGATACTACCGTCGTAAACCCGCTACCACCGTACCAGTTAGCGATCGCCGGTAACGAATTACCGTTGCCGGTGGATATCGCTTGGCGCTCAGTGCGTGCGCTGGCGTTTTTGCTCACCGACGGCGACGCTGCGTTGGATATTCACCAAGAGGCGGTAGCGATAGCTTCGCTACAGGCATTGTATGTAAAGATGGGCGACGGTTATGCGCCGCGCCTGTCGCATTATCTGGCACAATTGGTCAACAAGAACAACGCGAAAAACGCGTTTCAGGTGCAGGCCGCAAAACGCATGGCGGGCAATCTGCAAAGCTTCCTCGATGCGTACCCCATTTTCGATCAGGAGGACAATTTACACCTCACGCAAGGTATTTGCGGCGTCGATTTAGTGAAGGTCGCGGCGATTAGTCCGAAACTGTTGAATTTCTTTGTGGTGTTTATTGCGATGAAATTCTCGCACCTGGCAAGTATGAGCGAGAACCCCGCGCGTATTTTGCTCGACGAAACCTATAAGCTGCAAAGTGTTGCGGTCAAGGCCGTCGGTGAGCTCGGCCGCGATACTTCGCGCATGGGCCGCAAAAACGCCGCATATCTCGATACGGTCACCCAGCGCGATAGAGAACTCGATGCCATTGGCGAGGAGATTATCGACTCCGCAGTCATTGTGTCGTTAATGTACTACGAGGGCGACTTCGACAAAATTAGCGCACGTTTGCGATTGCCAGACGCGGTACGGAGCGCGTGGCAATCGTTTCCCAATCCGTTTCATTTGTCGTATCGACCCGCGTTACGCAAAGTGGGCGATCAATGGTCACACTTACATTTAACATTTCCATCTAGAATACTTGACATTGCAAACACCAGCGCGAAGGATAGCGTACACAAAAAACGCGCGTGCGAACAATCGCGCGACTTGTTCGAGCGCTTACAGTTGTTTAATGAGTTGAGGTCGGCGGCATGAAGTACGCGCCATGGATGGTTGGCTGTTTGTGCGTGCTGATGCTGTCCGTTGCGCGTGCCGTTACGGTCGCCGAAACCGCAGCGGCGGCGACAGGCACCCCGGCGGGTGGGCTCAGCATCGCAGATTACATCATTAAATTGGAGATGATGTATCAAGCAATGTTGAAACAATTACAAGAACTCAAATCGTCGAATAAGGCCCTCTCTGAAACCAGTGAATTTATCCGTTCCGCCGCACGCGATTATCGTGCGGTAAAAAATTTCTCACCAGACACCTACATCGCGCGCGCGAAGCGCGATATTCCTGACGCGTTGGGATATGGCGATTTGGAACGCCTCAAAAGCGGTACACCTGACCAAAAAGCGGAGGTCATCGCGGGTATTATGCAACGACATACCACCGTGTGTGCGGTGATCTCGAAGGACGCAGCCGCCTTACGACGTAAGGCGGCCATCGAATCCGACGCCGACAAGAAACAACAATTTCTTGATGACGCAGTTTCATTGGATGACAACGCATGGATGTGTCAATTACGGGCGTCCGCCGATGCCAACCTTGCTTTGGCGGGTTCTGGCACCACGCAAAAGCAAGAAAGCCAGATCAACGCGCAAAGCGCGGCCATTTACGCCGCACTCGCGGCGGCCGCCGCGCAGCGCGATCAACGCCGCGAGGCGGCGTCTAAGAAAGCGGTGGTGGATCAACAAAACGCTAATGCGAATGTGGGCGCGGCGTTTAAAGAACTCGCCAAAGAACGCAGGGAGGGACGGTAGTGGCTGCGGATAGTGTTGAGTCGATATTGGTGGCGTTGACTAAGGCGTTTTCGCCTGATCCGGTGTATCGGCAGATCGACGTGATGATGTCATGGACGTACATGAATCTCACAGGTCCGCTGCTGTCGGTGGCGGTGGCGTTGCGTACCTTCACCGAAATGCACGCCGGTACGACGGGCAATTCGCGGTGGGGCGAGGCGATTAAGGATATTGTGACGTATACCGTTGTCATTATTTTGTACTCACTTATTGCAAACGAGGTGTTGACCTACGTATACGCACTACAACACGCGTTAGGACAACAGTCCGGGCTTGATAAATTGTTGGACAATATGTCGAGTTTGTTAGAACAAATACACACCACTGCCAAGGTGGAAAGTAATAAAAAAGAGTGGTGGGATATGATGGGTGCGGCGGCGGAGTTGATATCGACGCCGATTTTGTTGGTGGCGTGGGGTGTTTTTTTTATTTCACTGATTATATTGCTCGCGCTAGAAATTGTTTCGCGCGTTGCACTGGCGATTGCGCTGGGGTTGGGTGAGGTCTATGGGCTGGTGGCGATTCCCATTTCGGCGGCAGGTGGTGGATTAAAATTGATGGGCGGTTGGGCCTTGTTGGTGGGCGGTGTATTGATGTGGCCGTTCGTCGAAGATTATTTGTCGTGGATGGCGGGTGGAATTATCACGAATGTACTCGACACTATTGTTAGCAATGGAAGCCTCAACAATGTTAATACGAATCGAATTGAAGTTTATCTCGCGTATACCGTGCTCAACATTTTTTTGTCGGCGATTATTATTGCCTCACCGCTGATCGCGGAAAAATTGGTTGCCAATCGTAGCGCGCTTGGGGCACTTGCCATGCCGATGTTGGGTGCTGCCGGACTGGCGGCAAAAGAAATTGGGTCGCGCATGGTAAATACGGTGACGGATCGAGCGCGTGAAGGCATGAAATTGGGTGGTAATGCAGCCGCCGGTGTTCTTGGCCAGGGGGCACAACAATTGTTGGATTGGCGACACCATCGTGCACCCGCGCTTAACGAGATAATGCCTAGTGGGCCACGCGCAGCGGCGTCCGATATTAATCTCGCACCGGGCGCTGCCGAGAGTTACGATGCCATTACCCAACACTCTGCACCCACTGCCAATCGTTCCAACCCGTCGCCCACCACTCAAGGAGGGCCGACGTTGGGGGAACAGTTGGGTATAAAACCCGATCTCCCCCCAAACACACCGAATGGACAAGGTAACTAACGGAGTCGAAATGTATGCGGTTTTCTAAATCCAAATCAGTAACAGTGGGTGATGCGTCAGTTGCCGCCGCCCCTTCTCCTGTCGCTGTGGTGCAGGTTCTTACTGATAAAGAGTTATTACGAATGCATGGCCCCACGGGCGGATTGATTTTGCGGTTACAGCGACAAAGCGTGGTCGGTTATTTATTCGGGTTGGCCGCGTTGGGATTGTTCGGTGTTTACGTCATTATCCAACAATTATTTCCGACGACATTAGTTTTGGATGAAGAAAATCGCGTCATCGGCAGCATCCATTATTCGGATACCGGCGCGCGGCGCGACATAGAGTATGTGAGTGGCGTGGAAACGTTTTTGCGTTGTTATATGTCCTCCGACAGTCACTACATTTTCGACGACTATGCGTGCGCACTTTCAATGATGGACGACGACCTGCGCAAAGCACGGATGGATGAATTAAAGCGCGACAACATGCAATACCTGAACAACATACAGTCCGCCAGTGTCTATGGACGCGTCGAGTTTGAGCGCGACGGCGTGCGGGTGATTTCTCGACACGACGACCGCGTGATTGTTCGTGCGCGCGGAAATGTTGTTGCGCAAGCGGCGGGCGGTTCGTCGCAGAGTCGCTGGTTTGATGTGACATTAACAACGCACGCCGTGGCGCGCACGAACGACAATCACGCCGGTATTCGTATCAGCAAAATGGAGCGTAATTGATGCGCACCCTCATCTTCCTGTTGAGTTTATGTGTGGCGCAGGGCGTTATGGCCGCACCGTCGTTACCGCCCAAGGTTCGCCACGTACCACTAACGGCACAAGTTGACATTGTTGTCGACATCACGCCTGATCTTGGGACGCGGTTTACTTTCCCGTTTTCGTTTGATAGCGTGGTCAAACCCGATTTGCCACCGCTTCAAGTGAAGATTACCAACGATATTTTTAAAAGTGATTTAGCGTTGACGGGCGGTCAAGCTACTATCACACCGGGACGCAATTCGTTTGTCGTGACCGCAGAACGGCAAACTGGCGATCAATATTTGGGCGATTTATTCGTATCCATCGGCGGCTATTCAATCACGGTGCGGTTACGCACCAACAATGATGTCGCAGCACATTATTCTGACATCGTGTTTGATATTACCGACGCGAAACGCGAAGAATTAGTCAACGACGAAGTGCAGCGTCGCATGGCAGCAATACACGACCAAGCGGAACGCGACAAGGCGCGTATGGAAGATGAAATCGCGCGGCGCGCGCACGCGGAAGCGGCATGGCTTTCCATCGAGGACGAACCCACCAAAAAACGTGTTAAGGAAGAAAGTAGTACGACGTTAACGAACGGCGACAAGATCACGTTGTTTGTCGATTATGTGCATCAATGGCCAAAATCCCTCTCGGCGGTACGCTTCGAGGTCGATGCGGACACGCAAAAAGATGTGAAGGTGCAAAGCGTCGAATTGTACGGCAAATCTAAACAAGGGATTGAACAACTTATACCGTCGAGTTACAAACTTTCCGCGCCGCGCATTGCAGCGGGTAAAAGCATCATTGGTATTCTGGCGACCGACATTAATAATTTATTCGATTACGACATCCTGCGCGTCAAGGTGACAACCGATCTTGGATTGGTGGACGCCACATGGTAACGCGCATCATTGGGCTTGTGTTGGGTGTTACGCTCGCGGCAAACGGATATGCCCTGACCGCCGATCAATTGCGTGACATGACACAACGGGCGCAAAGCAACGCCAAGAGCCGTGACAGCCGACTCGCTCCAGGTGATGTGACGCCGGTATTGCCAGCGCAACGGCGTGACGACACCGCCGCATCACCCGCCGCGTCGTCCACCAGCACCGACAAGGCCGCGTCCAAGCGTGTGCGCGCCAAAGTGGCAGCGGGGGATTCCTCAACCACTGCAATGCCGACGCGCGACACTGGGTCGGTTGGCGCTACGGTCTATCAACCACCGATGCGCACCGCGTCAACGACCAAGGCCGCCGACACGTTCGTTTACGCCGCGCCGTGGACGTACGGCGTCTCCGTTGGTACATGGCTCGACGGTGAACTGGAACGCGCGGTAACGAATGTGGAATTGGGCGACGTGGCTATACGCGTGACGCAGCCGGTCGCCGGTCGCTATCGCACGTTAGAGGTGGGTTCGATGCTATACGGCGACAAGGTGTACAACAGCGGAAGCCGCCGCCTCGAAATTACTGTGCGCCACGGCGTTGACAGTAACGGTCATGCGTTTGCGTTGGGCGCGCTGGTGTACGACGCGAGCCACGCGCGTGCCGCCGGACTAGGGGGAGAGGTGCACAAGAATGAAGAAACGGGATCACGCGCAAGCAAAGTCACTGCGTTGGCGGTGGCGCGCGAGGGGTTACGCCAATTGACCGCCGGTAACGCTATTGCCACCGCAGTGGGTGCGGGCGCTGATACGGTTATTAACGACGAATCGCAGAAGGTGGCGGTGGATGCGGCGCAATACATTATTCAGGTGCCTATGCAGCCGGTTCAACTGCGTATTGTCACGGCGTTTTGACGGGGGTATCCATGAAAACGCTCCTGCATTTAACGCTTGGTCTGATTGCACCATGCACGGTTTTTTTTCGGCACCGACGCCACGGCGCGGGCGTCGTGTGTTTACTGTTGCAGCTTACAATTGTATTATGGCCGTTCGCGCTGATATGGGCGCTGATCGCCGATGGCGCGGGGGCTTCAATACGCGCGGCGGCGGCGGATAATCGACGCATGACAGATGCCACGCACACGCGGTTGTCGCAGGCGACACGCAATATGGCGGCGTTACCGCTGGTGGAACGCATCGGTCACTTGGTAATGCTCGCACTTTTTGTGTTTGTTTCCATGCTAATAATCTTAACGGCGATTCCGTGGGTGACGCATCATGCGTCGCTGAGTATGGTTGCGACAGTAACGCGTGCCGGGATCATTGCGTTGGGAGTATCCCTATTATTTTTGGTCTTAAGTGTCAATGCTTAAGCAAACTCGCCACGCGATGTATTTTTAAGATATTCAGGAAATTCATTTAGTATTATGACGACGATTTCGCGTATTACGTTCAAACTCACGCACGCGCAATTTGATAAATTGAGACCGTTTCTCGAACGCAAACACCCCCGCGCGCGGGTGTTGCTTTATTTAATGGCGCTGGGCGTAGATATTCCGACATTGATTGACATGACGATTGGCGATCTGAGAGAGCTCTCTCTTCCGTCAGATGTTGCAATGTATCGTGATATCGAATTAGATAAGCTCAAGGGGAACAAATCCGACGATAGGTGGTGTGTTTATCCGAATGGAACGCCCTTTAAGTATGACGATTTTATGAAGGTGCTTTCTCACGCGTGCGTGAAAACGCTGGGGCGACGCGTTTCGCAAAAAGAATTTTCAAGACTGATCCGCGAATAAAATTATTTTCGGTTTTTCTTGTTTTTCGTTTCGCACCTTACTATACTAGCAAAACACGGAGGTGCGTATGCGAACATTTTTATGTCTCTTTTTTACTACATTCGTAGTGTCGTGGCTATTCCCACATACTAGCTACGCTACCCAAATAGATGTCGGTATCGGTTATGTGCCGGAATTCCTTTTTTTGCGCCCTTCGGGTGACATGAGTACTCTAGCTGCGTTTCAGCCTGGTCGATTATTCTACGCAGGATCAGTGGGGCGTGAAACACGTTTTGTCACAGAGTTCGGTTACGCTAGCGGCTGGCGCGCGTCACAAAACGATTTAGTGGGCGGGCGCGTATCCAATATGACTATGAGCACGTCATTGCAATGGCGGTTCGTGTTTGCGTCACAACTGAAGCCATGGGTCGGGGCGGGGCTGGGTTACCAAACGAACCATGTCATCGAGAGACACCGAACGGATGCGCAAGGATTTTTGGTGCAACGTTACGACGATATCAAGGCCGGTGGCGTAGTCGCGACGTTACGCACCGGTACGTTTTGGAATTTGTCGCGGTACGGGCGATGGGGTTTGGAGTGGCGAACTGATTACCCGTTCGCCGCAAATGTCGCGCGTATTGATGGACTTGGGTTTGTGTTTTTGTACGCGTTTTAATAAGTGCAATTTTGAAACACGGAGGTAAGGCGAATGTGCAAGGTGTTATGGGTGGCCAGTGCGGTGGCGCTGGTATTGGCGGGATGCGGCGGGGCGGATAATAAATTGCCCAGTGAGCGACCCGCCGGACATGCCGTTGGTAACGCGGTCGATGCGTTAATCACAGGTGGCACAGTTTCCATTTATGCGTGGGATACCGGTGCCAAGGGCGATTTACTCGGTACCGGCACGACCGACGATACCGGACGGTATTCTATCACACTGCAAACGTCGGATCGACCGATCCTCATCGAGTTAACCGGCGGTCAATACATAGAGGAAGCCACGAGTAAAACCGTCGCGCTTGCGCCGACGCAGCGGTTGCGCGCAGTGACGCATTACCGGCCCGGTGATTCGATCACCGCGATGGTCACACCCTGGACCAACGTTGCAGCCGGACTCGCAGAGTTTAAAGTCTCTAGCGGCAAAAATTCTGACAACGCAATTACAGAAGCAAACGTAGCGATTTCCACTTTTGTAGGCGTCGACATTCTCAACGTGTATCCGCGTAATATCACCGACGCAAGCAACGCAGGTGCGCTCGATGACGAATATCTCTACGGCGCAATGGAAGCGGGCATGTCGATGTGGGCGGCTTGGGCTGCCCAACAAAACGGACCGGCGGGCAAGCTGCCGGTGACCAGCATTGCGGTGTCTCAGATTATGTACGACGACATACGGTCGGACGGATTGCTCGACGGTTCCGCGTTAGTGAACGGGTCGCCGGTGCCGCTCGCCGCGGGCAATGCGCCGCTCGATGCGAACGTCTATCGTTCAGGTTTTGCGTCTCAAATGCTAAACGCAGTGGCGGATCAGAATATCAACCGCACCAGCATTTCTGTCAGCAATATTTTATCCAGCGCACAAAAAATCTCGATGTCGCGCGCGCAAGTATTCGGTGCGCAACTCCCCGTCAGCGTCGATCGCGATCCACCGATCATCACCAGCAAATTCGATGACGGCAAATATGTGGGAGGCGTGGTGCCGTATTCTGCTGATATTACCGATTTCGTCGGCGTTGCGAGTGTGACTTATGACGTTGACGGTGTGGACTCGGTAAAGATCGCTGATATAGCGCATCCGACGTTTTTGTTGGCGACCAAAAATTATACCGACGGCCCACATTTGATCGGCGTGCGCGCGAAGGATAACGTTGGCAACGAAGCGTATAAGCAATTCATGCTCAATTTTATGAACACCGGTATTTTAATGACGCTCGATAGTCCGCTGATTACTAATCAAACGTCCTACAACATCAAGGGCACGTACCTCGACAATGGCGCAGGCGTTGCGAAAATAACCGTGCAAGGCAAAGATGCCACTGTCAATCCCGACGGCACCTGGTCGGCGGTGGCGGCGCTCAGTGTTGGATTTAACAAAGTGACCCTTGGTAGTATCGACAAGCTGGGCAATGCTAAGAGTCAGACTGTTACCATCGGCGTGGATATTCTCAAGCCGGTAGTATCGTGGGGTAGTGGTTCTGTCGCGCTGTTTGTGAATCCGAATGACCCTAACCCATATCAAGCGAACTTTGACCAAAATCAAACGTCGGCGATGCACTTGTGGGTGTATTCGGACAAAATCGCCGCTGGTGGTGTGTCTTTAACTGTTCCCGCGCTCAATGCTGCCGGTATACCAACCACTAACTGGCGTGCAATGGATGATAATTGCTCCGGTCTAAATGCGACGATTTCACCATGTACACCGGATAACCAATTAACAGTGACTCTTTCCTATGCGCGCAACGGTGATTGGAGTAGTCCAGTTTACACCAAATTGATAAAACCTAATCCAATGGCTTCCTTAGTCAACGGTTTTGCCGCTGCGATTGCGGAGTTTCTCGATGATAAGTGGGATACTTATCCGATGGGCACTACTCATATGTGGCGTCTTAGCGCGACGGACATTGCCGGTAATGAAGGGCACGCTGATTTTAGCTTTCAAGCCGACGTTATGCAGTTTCCTACACCTGTTTCTCCCGTTGCTAGCAACTTCACTAAGGGCTTGCAGTGGGCATCGCGCGCGACGTTGTACGGCGCGGCACAGATGGTCGAGTCCTACACGTATGACAATTCCAATAGCGGGGCGCACTATATCAGTGTCGCCGACCCAGGAAGCGCGTACACTGCATCGCAGATTGTAGATACAGCGTTGCGTGAAAATAAATATATCACTACTACGACGGAAATGTGGCAAGGCCAATTGTTAACGTCGTGTGGCAGTTCGGGATGTAATATTAGTGGATGGACCCCGATTAGTGCGTTCATGGATTGTAGGAACGGCGCGGTTTTCAAATTGCCAGCATCGGTGATAACTGATCCGATTGATCTCCTGCAAGATACGATACCAGTTAATTCTTCTGATACTGGGTGGTCTAACTATGATCCGCTCGGCTCATCTGAGTGTAATGTAGGTCCGGGGATGTATGCGCAATATCTGACGGTGAGTGGTATTCTTCACTTTAGAGGTCAAAAACAAAATATTTGGGGGCAGTGGTACACCACTTGGGACAGCGGTGCACCCAAATTACAGAACCGTACCACTGTCGTTCATTCACTTGTTGCCGGTTATCCACGCGTCATTTGGGGGTCGTTCACTGAGTCGTACGGCGCATCGGGTAACACTGTTAAATTTGGCGATACGACCTTTTTCGTATCAAATCCAACCGGCGTTTCGATTACGCCAAATCGCGCTAGCGGCAAAGATTGGTACCTGGTCGCGGCGGGGCAGAAATACATAATACAACGGTTTGTTGCGGTACCCTTGATCAATGTACACGCCGACGCAGACATCACTAAGTCGCTAACACTAATTATCAACGGTGCAAAACCGGAGTACATGCAATATGCGGAACAGGCCACCGACCGGTCGGTGGAATTTAAACTCAATACCGCGCCGTTAAATATCACGCGCGTACACGCGACAGATATCAATACGCTCGGTACGATGGTGCCAGAGACGCGCGCCTACGGCGGACAAAACACAACGTTGAAAATGGAGCGCCCGCCCGCGCAATAATGGTATAAGATTATTTTCGTTCTAAGAATAAAAAATATCATTTTGTTTTCTCATAGCGTAGTGTGGTCAAAGTGATTGCCTGTGGGCAACACCGGTGGGCAACTGTTTTTTAGTTGTCCACGGGTTTGTCCACATTTCGCAATCACGGTGCCGCGTTTTTTGCGGCATTGTCCACACGCGTGTCGGTGTACGTTATCGTTCAATCAGGGAGGTGTCTCGTGAGTTTTATCCAGCGTTCGTTAGGTGCCAACGAAAAGTTATTGTGTTCGGCGGAAATCTCGTATTGGCCGATGGCGCCGTGGATCACCTTTGCGGTAGTGGTCTTCTATATGGGAGCAAACCTCCCCAACCCTGGGGGCGTCATGTTTTGGGGTGTTGTATTGCTTGTTTATGGTTGGTTGCGGTACCGCTCTACCGAGCTAGGGATCACCGATAAAAAAGTGGTAGCGAAGTACGGGCTTATAAAACGCGACACGATTGAGTTGTTGCTACCAAAGATAGAAAGCATTCAAGTACGGCAGTCAATACTAGGCCGCATATTTAATTACGGTTCGATCATCGTCGCCGGTGCGGGCACTCCGCAAGCGCCGGTACCGGGCATCCATGCACCGATGGTGTTTCGCCAGCGGTTTATGGAGATCCAAGAGAAAACGCCCAAGTAAACCAATGGAGTAACAACTCTGCAAGGGTTTTTTCTTGTTATCGAAGATATCGTGTCGGAACGGGTTTGTTTCAAAAGGTATTTAGACGCCGGTGAAATAAACACCGGCTTTTTTCGTCGTTAAAATTCGACACTCGCCATCAGGTGCCCGGTCTCACTCGTGAGTACCTGGGTATAGATCGCCGTCGTCTGCAAATTGCTGTGCCCCAGCCATGCTTGCAATACGGTGAGCGGTACGCCGTGCAACACCGCGTTGACCGCGAAGGAATGCCGAAACGTATGCGCGGACAGGTCGACACTCAATGCGGCGCCGTGATGCGCGCGGTAGTCCTGCGCGAGCTTGCGCAGGCGCAGGTCGACAGCCTGGCGTGTCACATCAAATAGGCGGTCGGTCACACGGAGTTTGTGCGTCGTCAAATACCGTTGGAGGTCGCGCAGGTACACCGGGTCGCGCAATGGCACCATGCGCGCGGCGGGCGACTGGACGCCGCCGCGCGGCCGTCCGCGTTTTTTTAGCGTCGTTAGCGACACGTAGGCGTCCTTCTCGTCGAGGCAAAAACTTTTCGGCGTCAGCGTCAGCGCTTCGGAGATGCGCGCGCCGGTGTGCCACAGCGTGGACAGTAACAAATGGTGATTGCTGTGCAGCGTGAGCGCGAGCAGGTCGCGCACCTCAGGCAACAACAAATACGGCGGCAGGCGCGCGTGGTCGAGGACCGCGCGGCGACGCTTGAGTAAATGTTCCCAATCAATCCGTCCTGCGTGTCCTGCGGTCGGCAACCCGGCAGGCGGTAGACCGTCGGCAGCGGCGGGGGGTGGCCGGGGCCGGACGAGGGTGGCGAATTCGTAGGGGGTGGGGGCTTCCATGGCGGTTAATTCCTCATTAGCGATCGCAAATACTTGTCTTCAGTCTAGCAGTTTTGACAAGTGCGCGTGGGGTATTTTCCGACTTATTGCGGCCTGCTGGATGCCGCTGTCGGCAGGCCTGGGCGGTGTGCGGCCGCCGCGCGTCGCCGCCAGCGGCGACAACCGCGTGGAATGTGACAATACACGTATTTCCCGAACGAAACACGAAAAAACGCGCGCATCGAAAATGACGAAAGCCTTTTTAAGGGCGCGAACTCCCGGTCGATAACTGCCGCCCCGCTGGGGCCTTGTCAGACTGGGGGGTTTTGACAAGTAATACGAAAAGAATAACTCGACAATGGAAAATGCACGGAAAAATAGTGCGCCGCGATAATATCAGGACATTTCTTTTCTTGCCCCTGCCTGCGGCACCGGATTCCCTCGTGAATCGAGCTGCGCACAACACGCGCGTCTCGACCCTGCGGGCTCGGTCACCTGGGAACCTGCTTATGAACAACGCCAGCTACGCTCGCGTTGTAATTATTTGATTTTCGCGTGGCATCATCAAACAACAAACATTTCATGATGCCACGCGACTAAATAATCATTGGTGTGCTGCGCACGCCTTTACACCGGCACAACAGCGGGCGTTGCGCCAACATAAGTGCCGTTGTCACAACGCCCGCGTTTTGTCGCGCCGGTGCTAGTGATTGTTGTCACCGCCGTTTTTTCTGCGTTGCCCGAGTTTCCTCGCGTCCCCTACAAATTTGTGAGGGGGACGCGAGGAAACTCACGACGGCAACGCAGGCGGGTAGGGCGGTGGCGTTGTTTTTTTTGTTGTGTGCTACGCACGTTAAGTGCTTTAGGTGAGAGGTTTTCGCTCTGAAATCTTCAACAGCATCGCATTTTCATTCAAACGCTAGTACCAATCGTTTTCCCATTGCCGCTGCCACTTTCTCCAGTTGTTTCAGCGTAGGCCAGTGGTGCGCATCTTCTAGGCGTGCGGCGGCGGGCCAGGAGGTTTCCAGCGTGCGTGCGAGATCGGCGACGCTAAATTCACTTTCGGTGCGGGTATACCGCACCAGGAGTGCCGCTTGGGTTTTTGCGTCCGGGGCGACGTAGTAGGCGTTGGTCAGTTTCGCGGTCGGCGGCGGGATAGGCTTGTCGTTATCTAAACGCCAGTTCAGCATGGCCGTAAGTACTTCCGCTGCATTAAATAAGGCCTCTTCTTCCGTTTTGCCTTCAGTGAAGGTGTCGGGCAGGTCGGGGAACTCGACAAAGATGCTGTTTTCTTCGCGCTTAAATTTCGCAGGGTAACGTATTTCCATAATGTTCCTCATTTTAGTTTAACACCCGTTTGGCGTTGGATGGCGGCCACCAAACCTGCGCCGATGTCACGGTTGCCATGCACCGGGATGGGGACGGCCTTTCCGTCTTTCACCATGATGTGGTGACTCCCTTTTACCCGGTCGAGTGTCCAGCCCGCTTTCTTCAGTTTAGAGATGATATCGGCCCCAGTCATATTATAATGATATATCAATATAGATATATACGCAAGCGGCCACGCAACTTTTTAGACGATTGTTTTCGTTGAATTAAACGCACAACCGCGCGTGTTGTCGTGGGGATATTGCGATATAACGCGGCTGTAGAGTAACCTCGGTAAGTGACGGCCTCAAGGTTTTTCTACAGCCTCAACGTAAAGTTGAGATACAAGGGGCACGCCCGCCGGGCTGGACGAAGCCACGACGCGGCAGAAAATCTTCGTCATTTATGTAAAACTCCTTGTGATGCCCAATCCCGGGCGGCGCTACTGGCAACTATTTTTATAATTTTACATAATCTATATTATGCGAAGTAATAAAAATATATAATATTCAGTAAGCCGTTGTTTATATGGGCCACTAGCAACGCTAGCGTGCTAAAATTTCCGTTTTCTGCGGCGACCCCAACGGGCGTTATGTCAAACAACATGAACAATTTATTTATCAGAGGTTCCCATTTACTTATTATTAGGGTATAGTACTGCTTATTGACAACCACCCCATAAGGTGACGAAATGGCTATTACTGCTGACACTATCGACCATGTGACCCTTGAACGCCTCGTTGAAGCCGGTGCCGTTCGCGGGGCCAACATTGTGGGCCAGCCTGGCGGCTGGGGCGTGGTCATCCAGTACGGGATGATTGAGCGCGCTCTAGCGGCCAAGCGTGGCGCTATCCGAATCTTCCGCAAGTTTGAAACGCTGGTTTCCTACCTCAAGGACATTGGCATCACCAAGTACCAGGTGGACGCAAGCCACTTTGACCCCGTGGCGCTCAAGACCGACCGCAAGCGCACCGACGCCGCCGAGCGCATGAAGAACGCGCACGAAGCTGCCGCCTACAAGGGCTGGCTTACTCAACAGGTGCAAGAAGCGATCGACGACCCCCGGCCCAGTGTGCCGCATAGCGAAGTTGCCGCCGAGTGGGCGACCGAACGCGCCGCCTTGCTCAAGCAGGCCGAGAGCATGGGGAGCTAATCTTGCCGTTATGGAAACCCGCCGCCATTGCCGACCGCAAGCGCATTACCCAATACATCGCCAAGGACAACCCACGGGCGGCGATTGAAGTGGGTGACATGCTGATGCAGAAGGCCGAGAAACTAGACCAGCATCCAACACTTGGGCGTGTGGGGCGAGTGAAGGGGACGCGCGAACTTGTCGTGCATCCCAATTACATATTGATTTACAGAATTGTCGCCAAGGTTCCCGAAGTGCTGCGCGTCAAACACTCGGCGCAGAAATGGCCTTGAGACAAAAAAAAGCGAACGGCAAGGGGTACGACCTTTGCCGCTCTACGAAAAAAGGAGCGCCGATTAAAGCGGTAATTGTTGTTGTGGATTTTGCGTTATATTAAGAATGATGGAGGTTGGTGTTTTACCTTTACGAATGACCTCATAATCCACAAAAATGTCGGTATGTAGGTTTATTTCCTCCAGCGCCGGTTCTAACACGCGTGCTTTCAAGTTAGAAAAACGAGAGTAGGCACCACTTAGTTCTAGTCGAGAATACAAAAATTGTAGAGACATCTCACGTTCTTTTAAAGGTTGATATTGCTTCGAAAGTTCATACAAACGAATACTGTACGATGACGAAAGTTTTGCAATATTATTTAGATTGTATCCGGTGAAATTACGCTTGAGCTGCGACAAGTATGGAATAATATCAGGGGTTAGATGGAGAGTGATAGAACCTTCCCCATTATTATAATCCCTCTTGAAAAGCCACCGTACGCGAGTGTCGCTTCCTTTATCATCCAGATACCTTATATCGCGTTCATAAAGAGCGTCGGCAGCTTCACGCAGCTCTACATAGGCGTTTTTAAGGTCCATACCATAAGTGGAAGCAAATTGCGTTGCTGTAACGGATATTTTTGGGTAAATATTTTCGCGACTGTCTACTTGAGCAATTGCAGTAAGTATTAAGCGTTGTTCCATAAGGCTGAGCTTATATCCGGCCTCGATTAACTGATTAGACTTGTAAACTCTCAATTCCTTCATGCACCCGATCCCTCAAGTTCATATGATTTCTGCTACATACGTCTCCATTTATAGCAATTCACGGGTTTGTAATCAATACTGGAATTTGTAGCAGATGGGCCCTTCAATGGAGCGCGTGTCTGGACGGTCT
>CAKKRP010000154.1 GCA_919902765.1 Gammaproteobacteria bacterium
GGAGTTTTACATAAATGGCGTGGATTTTCTGCCGCGTAGCGGCTTCGTCCAACAACGCCATCAAGACTGGACCATGCTGAATCAAGTCGTCGCAGAACGGCAATTGCGTGCATTAAAACACGTTGCTACCGTCATTTTTCTCGGCCGCCCGGCAGAACGCTACATCGGTCACCAAGGTGAAGAAAAAATCGAAGTGGTGTGGTTGCCGCACGAAGCCCTCGCCGCCAAGTATGTGCGCGCAACTCACAAGCAACGTATGACCTTGGAACTTAAGGAACTACATCCCAGCCCCGCTGCACATTGGCCAAACGCCAACCCAGCCACCAGCGAGGCGTATGATTTTTTAGATGGCGCCGATCTCGGTGATATGGAATATGATCCATTTGTACGCCGCGTGCTTGCAAGTGACGGGCAGCATGGGCATTGAATGAATTCAACGCCCCGGGAATTAGAAATCACCGCCGCGATTGATGCGGTTCGTTTCACTCACCACATCCTACAAGTTTGCTTTTTTCAATTTATCGGTAAATTAAGGCCATTTATAGCGTTTTTTAACCCCGGAACTTGAGTCTATATAATCGTTTTTTATGGCAAGTTGTTACGCCAGCGCAACCTTTTAGGGGCTAGGACTACCCGCGATGTATTCATCTAATACTGCATATACCGCAGCCACGTCGATAGGCTTAGTAAGGTAGGCGGCGAATCCGGCGGTCAATCCACGTTCCTTATCGCCCTTCATGGCATTGGCGGTCAGGGCGACCACGGGGATATGCACTGTGCTTGCATCAATCTTCAGAATTTTTAACGCGGCATAGCCATCCATGCCCGGCAAGTTGATATCCATCAGGATTAACGCCGGGTGTTCGGCGCGCGCAATATCGATACCCAATTCCGCCGTATGGGCATCGCGCAATTTAAGATCATTGCGCTTGGCGAATATCTGCCGCATCAAACGCAAATTAAGCGGATTGTCCTCGATATATAACACCAACGGGCAATGTAAATGCTGCACAACGGCCACTGGCGCCGGTTTTTCCGTTAGGAGCGCGCGCGTACTTTCAGCGACGGAAAATTCAATCCAAAAAGTGCTGCCCATGCCTTCGACGCTTGCAAAACCGATATCGCCCTCCATCGCGTTGACGATGCGCTTAGAAATAACCAGGCCTATGCCGGTTCCTTCCACGGTGCCGCGTTCCTCGCCCAAGCGATCAAAGGGAATGAAAATGCGCGCCTGCTTATCGGCGGCGATACCGCGCCCGGCATCTACTATGCTAATGCGCACTCTATTATCGGTAATGCCACAGCACAATCGAACTGTCCCGTTTTTGCGATTGTATTTGATGGCATTCGACAACAGATTGATTACCACTTGACGCAACCGCACATGATCGGCGTATACGGTCGTTCCTGAAGTTGTCGCATTTTCGTTAATCAGCGCAACATCGTATTTTTTTGCGATGGGTTCCACCATCGCCAAACTATCATCGATGATCGTTTTAACTAACACGGATTCCATAGATAATTCGATACGCCCCGATTCGATGCGCGCCAGGTCCAGTAAATCGCTCAACAAGGACAAAAGGTGGTCGCCCGCACGCTCTATCTCGCGTGCCTGCTGATGCGTGTCCTCGGATAATTGAGGGTCCAGACTAAGCAATTGGGCAAAACCCAGAATCGCATTGAGTGGCGTCCTCAATTCATGGCTCATACTCGCCAAAAATTCGTTTTTAGTGTGATTTGCCGCCTCCGCAGCGTCCTTGGCCGCGACTAATTCTACAGTGCGTTCGTTCACGCGTTGTTCTAGATCGATGTTGATTTGTTGCAGCGCCGTTTGCGCTTGCGTGAGTTCAAACGTGCGTTCGTTAACTTGTTTTTCCAAGTCGAGATGGCTGGCTTGCAGACGCTCGGCCATGGAATTAAACGCCACGCCGAGCTGACGAAATTCGATCATGCCTTCGTTGGCGCTACGCTGGCTCAAATCGCCTCTGGCAAGCCGCCCGGTCACTGCCACTAAATTCTGAATCGGCAGCACCAACGAACGCCCTAGCACCAACGCGATTCCGCCCGACACCAACAGCAATAAACCCAATCCAACTAAACTGTAATTTCGAAACGCATGGATAGGCGCAAATACTTCGGCGCTGTCCTGTTTGACCACCATACCCCAGCCCAGCGCAGGCAAATGACGCCACGCGCTCAATACGCCTACGCCCGCGTAGTCGTACGTAATGCCGCTGCCATGATCGCCTAGCAACGCCGCCTTCATCGGTGGCGGCCTACTCTCCAGGGTCGCGCGGTAACGGAACGCGGCATCTGGGATATGTCGCAACGCACCGACATATAATACCTGGTCGCCTTCGCGTTGCGCGATTACCGTCTCGCCGGTTGTGCCCAAACCGGTATTGTCGCTGGTGACGGCCGTCAATTTTTCCAAATCCAACTGTAAGGCCAAGCTACCCGCCGCCTTACCACCGATAATAATTGGCGCGACGACAAAAATGGCGCGTTTTCCTTCAGAAAAATCATAAGGAAATGCCTGCGTATTTTGAGTTTGCAATAATGCGATGGCATTTTGATGCGCAATAGCCAAACGATTGTCATGCACTCCAAGTGAGTTGACATTTTTTCCATTGGTAGATGGCTGTGCCACTGAGAATAAAATAGCGCCGCTTGCATCTATCAGCAATAAGTCATAAAAATGCATATTTTCTTGAAACCCGCTTATATATGCACGAAAGGCTTGCTGCTTTTCTTTATAGCTAGCGCCGGCCGTTCTCCCTTGCGCATGGAGCGGGAAGTGTCCTTGCACGATCTCGTGTGTCAAACGTAATTTCGATAGCGTTTGGCCATCCGAAATACGACTGTAGAGATAGGTATTGATTTGCTCGACTTTTTTATCCGCAATCGCGGAAAGGCTGGTAATTTGTTGAGTTTGCAGACTACGCTCGAAGGCGCGTGTCGCGAACCATGTCAACGTCGCCAGCGGTAACGGCGAAAGCAACAAGAACCCGAGCAATAAGCGCGGCACGATTTTTCCAAATATCATTCACCCCCCTCCTGGCCAGCAAGGCTTGCCACTCCGTCCGTGTACGATATTCCGGCCATGGCGATGGACGTGACAGCGACTGTGTAAAATGCTACAGATTTTTTTTGGGCCATCTTAAAATCCTCAGCCTTTTAAATTCACCAGCAGCGTCTGGATTTCTACGACCAATGCCTCTATGTTCATGGGCTTGGTGAAATAAGCGCTGAAACCCGCTGCGATGCCGCGCCGTATGTCTCCCTTCATAGCATTGGCGGAAATCGCGATAATCGGTATATGCGCGGTTGCAGTATCCGCCTTTAAAATCTTTAGCGCGGCATAGCCGTCCATACCAGGCAGGTTGATATCCATCAGCATAAACAGCGGTTGCGCGGCACGCGCCAGCTCGATGCCGATCTCGGCGGTCGGCGCGTCTTGCAATTCTAAATCTAGCCGCTTGGCGAATATCAATTTCATCAGACGTACATTCGTCGGATTGTCTTCAACATACAGCACTAAAGGACGATCCGCATGGGTTGCGGCAATCTCAGGCGTGTGCGATTTGCCAGCCGGTTTTACCATCGGATCGACAGACCGCTCACTGGTCGGCAACTCCATCCAAAACGTGCTGCCTTGGCCTTCCGCGCTGGAAAATCCGAGACGCCCCCCCATAGCTTGTACTATGCGTTGCGTAATCACCAACCCTATGCCGGTACCTTCAGCAGTGCCGCGCTCCTCACCCAAACGGTCAAAGGCGTTAAAAAGACGCGCTTGTTTTTCCAACGGAATGCCACGCCCGGTATCGCTGACGCTGATGCGCACGACATCGCCCGCCAAATTGCTGGACAAACTGACGCTACCGTGCGGTTTATTATATTTGATTGCATTGGACACCAAATTGATAATCACTTGGCGCATGCGATTCTGATCCGCATGCACCGTCGCCTTAACCCCATCCCCGGTCAACGGCTTAATTTCAATATCATGTTGACGCGCAATCGGCATCGTCAACGCGAGACTGGCCGCCACCACCGACTGCACCAACACCGGTTCCATGGAGAGCTGCATATGTCCCGCCTCGATACGCGCCAAATCGAGAACGTCATTGACCAACGACAACAAATGTCGACCGGCACGTATAATTTCACCGGCTTGATCCTTGGATTCGTCCGCCAATCCCTCCTCCAACGTCAATAACTGGGCGAATCCGAGTATCGCATTGAGAGGCGTACGCAGCTCGTGACTCATGCTCGCCAAAAACTCACTTTTGGCGCGATTGGCCGCATCGGCAACGTCTTTGGCGGTTTGCAATTCGTGTAAAGCCTGTTTGTGCGCGGTAATATCCGAACGTATGGCGATATATTGTGAGGGTTTTCCAGTATCATCCGTAAAAGGCACTATTGTAGTCAACACCCAATATAAACGACCGTCTTTGGCGCGATTACATATTTCGCCTTTCCACACCTTCCCGGCGCTAATCGTGAGATAAAGATCGCGAAAGAACTCATTGGAGTGAGTCCCCGAATTTATTAGACGATGATTTTTTCCGAGCAGATCTTCCGATGTATAACCGCTGATTTCGCAAAACGATTGATTGACATAGATAATCTTACCGCGCACATCGGTAGCGGCGACAATGGCATGCTGATCCAAGGCATATTTTTGATATTTTAATTCATCCAGAGTCGTGCGGAGGCGTTCCTTTTCCAACATCAGCGCGGACTCCGCATCCTGCCGCGCCACGCCCTCGTTTACCGTAATTCGCGTTTGCACGACATGCAACACGACATAGGCAAAAAATTTTCCTGTGTGCGCAATCATCGCAAATTTCTCGTGCGGTGACGTAGAAAACAACATGCTCAGGTCGGATATTAATAAAAACACGGTCATCATCGCCACACCCAAGAACAATGGATGTGTATGTCGCTGACGCCAATAAATTGTGACGACCGCCATTAACAACACCAGCACCGGCACTTGCGTCGGGCGATGTATACTAAGAATGCCGGTATCGACGTAAGAAGGCAAGCTCCAACTCAGCGAGAAAAAAAATAACGTTACCACTAACATGCCTAGCGTAAAAACTAACGGCGCCCGTTTCGCCTGGCGCGGCGTCACCCAAAAAATCGCTAATAACGCTATCGGTAATACGTAGGTGGAAGGCGGCCAGGTCGCCGGGCGTAGCGCGTTTGAATATTCGCTGACCCAATGCATAGCACCTAACCATTCAACACCGACCAAGGCGTGAATAATTTCCGTTGTGGCGGCGAATCCGAAGGCAATTGCAAGATATTTTCGAAAACTTGACTGAAATAGATGTTGTTCGGCTAATAAAAACAGTACCAGCATTAACGATAACATACCATTACTGGTGTCAAGTAATAGATGTAGACGCTCAAATTTCTCCGCTTGCGCGCCCAACAACGCAAAGGCGACGACGGCATATAGCGAAATCGCCCACAAGAACACCTGAATAAAATATGCGTTATTTTTTTTCTTGTCGTTCACATACGAAGCGGTATTGGAGTTCAATAGCATGCGATTACATGTCCAAACATTCAATTATTACCATGAACCCGCAGGCGTACGCATAAAACGAACAATCGACGCGTACAATATGCGGCAAATTACGCAAGGTAAATTCACCTCACAAGGCAATCAGTAGATTAGCGTCAATTTTGAATTAAACTTCATCTAAAGCGAAATATTATATATCTGTGGCAGGCGTATGGTTTATTGCCTATTTTTGAACTTTTATAGTGTATTATTCCAATAGTGAACTGAAATGAAAAATACTTGTAACAGAAGAGGGGTGAAATGCCTGCTTCAATCGCGGTACGCTTAATTTATATCTTCCAAGTAATCCTGCGATTTGTTTCGAGTTTGTCATGTGATATCTCTACTTCTAACGCAAACTTTATTATCGTTTTCACGTCAACACCAACGTTGGAAAAAAAATAATGCGCCGTGAAGGAAAACACCGCTACCAAGCTCAATGAGCCGGTCCTTTATTTTTCCGCTTGTGCGCACCACCTGATCAATGACTGAACGATCACTTCTCCGCCCTGTTGATAATTTATTTATACGCCTCGCCTCATTGACAATCCAAGCGAATGAAATTATCCCCTTTAGAAACCAACGCTATTGAAGCTCAAGGGTGTAAGCACCCTCTCCCACCCCCAATACCCCCTCCCAAACCCTTGCGTTGGCCGCCAAATCAGTTAATATTAGACTTTACGACGTAGTCAGGCGGCCCGTCACGGGGCTGCCTTTTGTTTTTGGAGGCATGAGGAAAGTGCAATGACCGCGACGTTGATGTCTACCTATAATCGGCAGGCCGTGGCCTTTGAGCGGGGCGCCGGGGCCTGGCTGTGGGATGCCGCAGGCAAAAAATATCTCGATGCCATGACCGGTGTCGCCGTATGCGGCCTGGGCCATGCCCATCCGGCCATCACGCGCGCCCTGTGCGATCAAGCCCAACGCCTATGGCACACGTCTAATCATTTTCGCATTACTCACCAAGAAACCTTGGGCGAAAAACTCGCGTCGATCTCCGGCATGGACAATGTGTTCATGTGTAATTCGGGGGCTGAGGCCAACGAGGCGGCGCTTAAATTGGCGCGCCTGTATGGACATAACAAGGGTGTCAAAGACCCCATGATTATTGTCACCGAGGGCAGTTTTCATGGGCGCACCTTGGCCACCCTGTCGGCCACCGGCAATCGCAAAATACAAGCGGGTTTTGAGCCCTTAGTACATGGTTTTGTACGCGTGCCCTACAACGACTTGGAAGCGGTGCAAAACGTCGCCAAAAATACCCAAAACGCCGTTGCGATATTGGTGGAGCCCGTGCAAGGAGAAGGCGGCATTAACATCCCCGACACCGGCTACCTCCCCGGCCTGCGGCGCATATGCGACGAAAACGGTTGGCTGTTAATGCTGGATGAAATCCAAACCTGCATGGGTCGCACCGGCAAAATGTTCGCGTTTCAGCATCATAGTTTCACACCCGATGTGATGACCCTCGCCAAAGGGCTGGGCAATGGATTTCCCATTGGCGCTTGTTTGGCGCATGGCATCGCGGCCGGGGTATTTCAAGCCGGTAAACACGGCACAACCTTCGGTGGCAATCCGCTGGCGTGTTATGTCGCCAGCGCTGTCATCGACACCCTACAACAAGAAAAATTGGTGGCGCGCGCAGGCGTTTTGGGACTACGCATTATGCATGGCCTGCGTGAACATCTTGGCCAAGTCGCGGGCGTTAAAGAAATACGCGGTTACGGCCTGATGCTGGCTGTCGAACTTGACCGTCCCTGCACGGAACTGGTCGCCCAGGGCTTGCAACAAGGCATCGTCATCAATGTCACTGCGGAACGTGTCGTACGCTTGTTGCCGCCGCTGATACTCAGCGACGCCGAGGCCGATCAAATTGTCGCAGGCGTGACGAAGTTAGTCCGCGATTTTTTACAGGCATAATATGAACGTGCGCCACTTTTTAACGCTTACCGACTTCACGCCTGCCGAGTTGATGTATCTGATGCGTCGCGCCATCGAACTCAAGGCCATGCTGCGGCGTGGTGAGCGCCACGAACCCCTCAAGGGTAAGGTATTGGGGATGATATTTGAAAAATCCTCTACCCGTACGCGCGTTTCATTCGAGGCCGGCATGGTGCAATTCGGCGGCGCGGCGATTTTTTTATCCCCGCGCGACACGCAATTGGGGCGCGGCGAACCCATAGAAGACGCAGCGCGCGTGCTGTCGCGCATGGTCGATATCATCACCATACGCACTTTCGAGCACAATAAGGTGGAATTATTCGCGCGTTATTCCAAAGTGCCGGTGATCAACGCGCTGACGGATCTCCATCACCCTTGTCAATTATTGGCCGATATCCAAACCTTCATCGAACATCGCGGCGATATACAAGGCCGCACCGTGGCGTGGGTGGGCGATGGCAATAATATGTGTCATTCCTTTATCCACGCCGCAAAACAATTCGATTTTCAATTACGCATCGCCACGCCGCCGGGTTTTGCTCCAGACGCCGCCATTGTAAAATCCGCAGGCACGCGTGTGACAGTGATGGAAGACCCTATGCAAGCCGCTAAGGATGCCGATTTGATCGCCACCGACGTGTGGGCAAGCATGGGGCAGGAAGATCAACAAGCGGCGCGTGCGCAGGCCTTTCAGGCCTACCAGGTCAACGCCGAATTGATGCACAAGGCCAAACCCGACGCCTTGTTCATGCATTGCCTGCCTGCGCATCGCGAAGAAGAAGTAACCGCAGCAATCTTAGAAGGCAAACATAGCGTGGTGTGGGATGAAGCGGAAAATCGCTTGCACGCGCAAAAGGCCTTATTAGAGTTTCTGCTGGTGGGACAAGTAAATTAAGCGTCCGCACCGGAATGCGGGCAAGACGCCCGCATTCCAACAACAAATTACTCACCCATAAAAAAGGCAGACTCCATGATCTGCCTTTTCGTGCGGCGCTACTCCAAAAACTACATGCTAGATAAATAATCCGCCACTTCGTCGATTTCTTTTTCCGACAGTTTCTTGGCGATATCACCCATCATGCCTGCCGGATCATTGGTACGCGTACCCGCTTTGAGATCCATCAATTGCTTGACAAGATAATCTTTGGTTTGCCCGCCGATAATCGGGAAGATTTGATTGCTGGCGTCTTTACCCCTACCGTCCGCACCGTGACAGTTTACGCAACCGTACACGCCGCTGTCGTTATTGCCTTCCATAAACAGCTTTTTGCCCGCCTCAAGCTTCTTTTTCTCGCCACTGGACTTGCCGAAGCCGCCGTCTTTCTGAGACATACTCTTTTGGCTGGAAAAATACGCCGCGATATCCTTTAGGTCTTGCATATCCGTCACCATGCCCGCCATCGGCGACATCGTATCGTTATTACGCAAGCTTTTTTGAAAATCGGTCACTTGTTTGTAAATGTACCCTGGCTTCTGTCCCGCAAGATTCGGACACTCAGGATTGACGCTGAGGCCATTCTCGCCATGACAGCTCTGGCACAATTCAGATTTAGTCTTACCCGCGACCGCATTACCACCGGCCGCCAAGACACCTTGCATCGCCATCGAAGATGACGCAAACGCTACACACATAGCGATTTTTTTTATCATAACTCCCATCCCTATACGTTGAGTTAAACCCGCCCAGCAAACCTACTAAGAATCCCGTTTATAAACCCCTAAATCTAACCCGCCTACTTTAGGGCATGCACAAACACGGTTCTTAGTGCCATTCGGCCCATCTACTTGTTGTTTTTGGCACGCGGTTAAGGTAGCAGCCTTGGCGATGAAGGTCAATCCGTTGCCCACGAATTTTGCAACACTATGTTTTTGGAATGGATTCATGACATACTGCGCACTCGCCCGCAGGGCGGGGAGCCCGCCTGAGCCCTAGGAAATGGTCAAACGAAAGATACCGGAACACCTAAAACGCCATTATTTGAGACCGATCCTCACCTTCGTCTACTTGGCGCTTATCGTCTATGGGAGTTTGCACCCGTGGAAGGGCTGGACATGGCCTAACGACGAGCATTGGTGGCAACGCATTGAGGGCCAAACACGTTATTTTTCGACGAGCGATATCACCGTCAATATTTTGCTTTATATCCCGGTGGGGCTCTCGTTATACTGGGTATTTCGCACCTGGACGCCGGTGCGTGCCGCCATCGGCTGGAGTTTATTGGCCGGGATCGCCCTCAGCGGGACGATGGAATTTCTGCAACTTTTTTTACCCGGCCGAATCGCCTCGTGGCGCGATTTTGCCCTCAACACGCTCGGCACGTCAATAGGCATCTGGATGGCCTGGGGAACGGGGCCGACGACGAGTTGGGGACAAGGTATACAACAGTGGCGACAGCGTGAATTTACCTTCGGCCGCTACACCGATTTTGGAATATTCGTATTAGCCGTCTGGGCGCTCGCACAATTAAGCCCATTTATACCGGAATTTGGCAACGGCGCGATCACCAAAAACGCCACTGCGTTTTGGCAAGCGCTGACCCACCCGATAACGTTAAACCTGCGGGAATTATTGGCGGAGACCTTCCAGTTTATCGGTTTAGGTTTCATTGCGCACCGCTTGTGGCGCAACCCCGTTCCGCGACATCCCGGCTTGATTTTCGGCCTTTTCGCCGGGATCATACTCGTATGCAAAATCCCCATCCCGCATCAACACGTTGGCGTGGAATCGTTCGCGGGCCTTGTGCTGGCCTTGCTAGTATTGCACCTTTCCACGCGTTATACGCCGTCTGTAAAAGCCGGGCTGTGCATTTTAAGCCTTATCGCCGGCTATATGCTGGCCCATATCACCCCCCACCAACAAGTCGCGCTATCCGCGAATGCGATCAATTGGATCCCTTTTCGCTACCAAATTCTCGGTGATGCGCGCGGGCTGGCGACCTTGCTCAACGGCCTGTGGCCATTCATGGGCATCGCCTTTTGCACCTTGCTGCTCCCGGCGCGTACCCGCACGATTGCCGCCGTGGGCGGCGTGACGATATTGCTGCTGACGCTCAGCGTAGAGTGGTGGCAACAATGGGATAATACACAGAAGGCCGATATTTCCGACGTATTATTGGCCCTCGCAGGCTGGGCCTTGGCCTGGGCGCACCCGGTCATACGGCGTGGACCGACGAGTTAGCGGCAAATTTTAACCCAGATTTTCCATTCGGCGTCGTAGCGACGAGTGCATGGATGCACGAGGTAGGGCAGCGCCGGGAGCGCCTGCCGAGTAGACGCCTAATGGAAAATCTGGGTCTAATCTTTGCGGATGCGCACTCTATCGCCTGGATAAATCCAATTCGGGTCGCGAATTTGGCTAAGCCGCGCGAGTTCCGGATAGCGATAGGGGTCACCCAAATAATGGCTAGCGATATTCCATAAGGTCTCGCCACGCGCCACCGTGTGTAAAGCTTCGTTGCGATACGTGCGGGTCGCCGCGCCACTGGGGGGCGTGGGCGATGCGGCTGGCGCGGCGCTTGCCTGCGGCGATGCGGCCGCGACGTTGGCCCCATTGCCACGCTCCACACTGAACTCATAATCCTTGCCTATCACATTGAGTATGACCGGTGCCGCCGTTTGCACAGGCGTAGTCGTCGGCGGCACCACCGCCACTTGAACGCCGCGCTCAGCACGTTTGGGAATTGCGGTAGCATCGCCTTTCCACTGCCAGAGGGCCGCCCCTGCGAGCAGTAAAATCGCCCCCCCCAGCGCGGCGACGGCCGCCACCTTAGGGGTGGAGGATAGGGGTGTTGAGCGGCGTATTTTGATCGGCTGCACATCGACTGCCGCATCTATTGCTAACGTCGGCTTTGCACCCACGATTGCCCCGCCCAATGGTAACAATATTCCAGACGCCGCAGCATCCGCATCCTCGGCGCTTGCCGCAGGCTGGGCGGGGGCCACGCTGTCAATGTGGCGGGATATTTCTTGGCTCTCGATGTATTCCGCAGGTACGGACAAGGGGGCCTCATCCGCGAGCGCAAACTCCGGGGGATTGACCGCCGCCGGCGCGCCATCCGTTGCACCCAGGTCGCTATTTAGTACCGGAGATTCTACGCTATCTGCAACTCTAGGCACGTCGCTATCGAGTTGTATAACCGCTGCTGCTGATGCCCCCGTAGCGGCCTCGATTTCCATATCTTCCCCGACCGGCAGAGGATATTCGGGGACAGATTGCGCGTCTTGCCAGGCCACCAAACCTTGCGTACTGATTTCGGCATCCGCTGCAACAACGATTTCTACGTCGTGTATGGCGGCGGCGGGCGTAGGCGCGGTGTCGTCCGACGCGCTTGGTTCTGCGCCGCTAGCAACCTGTACATCCGGCGCTTGAGTAATTGGCGCTGGCGTTTCCGCATGCGCTAAGGCCACCACATTATTATCAGCGGCGCTAACCTCAGGCAAGTGACCTTCATGCTCAGCAGCTTGGGGCGACGAGGCCCCCGCGTGTTGCGCAAACCAATCCGCCGTCTGCACCTGTTGGTCGGCATGACTCGTCATAAACTGGTAAAGATTTTCAAATCGGGTCAGAAATGCAATCTTCTTTTCTTCTTCTAAGTTGACATATCCATCCAACCACAATTGACCCGACCCGTCGGGAGAGATGTGGTTGGCGATGTCAGCGCCGGAAATGATGTCAGACACATGATCGACATGAAAGGCGATCATCCCCGCAGGCAACGCGGCCACGATCAACTGGTGGGTGTCTTTTGCGCCGGTGTGTTCGATGTTCAGCACTACGGCAAGGTCGCACGCCAAGGCGGCCTTTTCGCGAAACATAAAAGTCCCTAATACGCCCTTGGGGGCCATGGGCAGTGACCTTAACGTAGGTATTAAAATTATGGATTGGACGGGATCAACGGGTGCGCAAAAATGATAGTGCCCCAAAGAAAACATCATATAAGTATTATGCGTTGATGCAACTGCCTGTTGCGTCGCCAATGACATAGCGTGCTCCGAAGCGTCGGTTACCAGGCCACACTGTCCTAAGGCCTTAGGGTTCCCCGCCTCCTGGCAAGGAATCTACACCTGATAACGTCTCTGAAACGCCTGGGTTCTACACTGCGGGTCACTGTTTGGTGAGTATTCTGAGTAAAATGTGACGTAGATCGCGTTTTTTGGGCTTTTTACGCAAAAAAAGTAGTAAATTTACATCGAAAACGCATCTAAAGGCAGGCCTAACGCGTAGGCACGGCTGGCGGCACGAAAACGCAATACGCGTTGCTCGACGGCCAATACATGTTGGTGAAAGGTTTCGTTGATCCGCGCAACCCCTGCCCGGCTTTCGCGCAGCCGCAAATTGGCGGGCCGGCGCGAGGCTATATCGCCGTCCCGCGAATGCACTAGCGGCGGCGGTAAAAAATAATTCAATACGGCGCGGCACCAGGGATGCCCCGGTATCGCGAAGGCCAACCACATATCGCTATTCTGCGCCTTCAACGCCGCCAATTCCCCAGCCACAGCTTGCGCCTCGTCGCTGGGGTTGGCGGGCTGCCGCCAGGTGTGCTGTAGCGACGCGACAAATTCAAGATATTCTGCATAAATCGGATGGCTGCGCAACGGACCGTTTTGGATCAATTCGACACCGTGCGAACCCTGTGTATTACCACGTTCAACCAGTATCGGCACCACCGATTCATTCACCAAGGTGTTCCAATGGCGAATCCACCCCTCTTGCACGGCGGCGAAATCCGCCGTCTTGGTCAATTTGCGTAGCGCCTGCGATTGCGCCGCACGTTGCGCCGCGCGGCAAAATACTTCTACCGGTTGCGTCGTATTAAAGGCATTAAAACACAGCGCTGGAAAGAGCCAAGCGGCGAATCCCGTGTGCCCATCTAAGACCTCAAGCAACCACAAATACGGCTTGGCATAGATCACCGCATCCGGCCCTTCACACATGGCGTGGCAATGGGCATCGATATCGTCGAGGTGTACCCAGGTCTCCCAAAACCGCACCCAGGTTTCCTGAAGTTGCGCAGCAGTGAAGGCCCCGAACGGCGTTTCTTCAGTGTAAAAAGCCTGCAACGCCGCGTGCGGCGGGGTCATATTGCCGGTCTTTTCGTATTGCACCAAGCGTTCCCATTCAACCGCCACCAAGTTGGCAATATGGCCCGAGGCAAAGACCTGCCAAAAATGCACTGCGCCATGAAACAATATGCCGACGGCCGCAGGCTCTATCCCCATTTCACGATGCTGACGGAAATATTCCCGTAAATCGACCGTCTGGCCCTGCACTAACGGGGCATCGACCACCAAGGCCGCCGACAAGCTATCGTAGGCATAGCCCATGTGAGCGTTTACGTTGTGAGATGTCGTCATAGATAAGGCGCCAAGAGTACCGCTAATCCAGTTGCGTCATAGTCGGCGGCACGCACTGCCACCACCGCCTTCCCCACCCTACTTACTACCAAATATCCCGACGGTATACCCGTCAAGCGCGAAATCTTGTGTGGCTGCGCGTCCAGTATGATTTCCACGCCGCGCGCGCCGTCACGCAACCATGCGTCGCACAACCGTTGCACGATGTGCGGTAAAGAGGTCACCACCACGAGTTGCATAGGTTCAACAAATCTTGGTTCTAACAAAGGATAATGCGGACGCCAGTCTGCCACATCGAGGGATTCAATTTTATAATTGCCGTCGGTTGCGGCAAGTAATTGCTCTTGTTCGATATCACGCCGACTTGCGACCAAGGTGATAACGATAGGTACGGTAGACATGGATATACAAACTCCGTCAGGATAAACTCCCTAAACATATATCGTGCCAGCCCTTAGGAAAACTTAAGCGCTTAGCCTATATTTAAGGCACTGCTAATTCAACCTTACTAAGCTTCGCAGTTAAAGGTTTTTTAGTCTTTCTGTAATTGAATTTACTACAATTTTACACACACCGAATTTAAATTCAATTCAGTTTATATAATTTTCATCGCGCGCGCAGTATTTTATTTGGGATTGGAACATGCAATTAACACTATACACGGATTATTCGCTACGCGTCTTAATATATCTGGCTGCGCAACCAGACACGCGCGCGACGATCGCTGCAATTGCAGAGTATCATGAAATTTCGCGCAATCACTTGATGAAGGTCGTGCATCATTTGGCGGTGGCGGGTTTCGTGATTTCCCAACGCGGCAAAAATGGCGGGCTGTATTTGGCGCGGCCCGCACACCAAATCTCTATCGGGGACGTGGTGCGCCAGACCGAACCGAATTTCACGTTGGTCGAATGTTTCGATGCTACAGCCTCCACATGCCGATTGACGCGCAATTGCGCGCTTAAACACTTGTTGTATCGCGCGACCGCAGACTTTATAAAGACCTTGGACGCCCATACCCTAGCCGATGTATCTCCCACCGCAGGGGGCGTTCGTGTCGCGTTGCCGGTGACCGTTCCCCCCCCTCAACCTATCTCCCATAAGCCGCGCAGCACCAAAAAAACTTAAACTTGCGTCTACCCCGCGTTTTAGATGCATTTGCGCGACGGAACTGTATTCTATCCTCTTGTTTTGTCCGTCTAATATTTCAAGGCATCACACAAATAACATGCAATATTCATGGTTTCTTAACCTTGAGCGGTGATAATTTGACGCTTGGCACCCCGGAGACTATATATGCGCCCTCAGTTACCAGACACTACCGCCGCCCTGGATCAGCCATTAACAAGCTGCGAGGAACAAGAGGCCATGATCGGCGACATCGCAGTCGTAGAACTGCTACGCCAGCAAGCGAACATTGCTGATCGCCGTACGCGTCGCGACGATCAGCAACAAGCCCCCGCCGCTTAAATTCGTTACGCTGGTTAAGCTCTCCACAAGATTTCAGCGTAAATTCACTCCTTGTCCCCTATAATGCGAGCGCGAGAATTTAAATATATTGGTTTCGCTGGAACCTGGGGTCAATGGGATACGTTCAAACATGTTCATGGGCAAAATTGTTTCTCTCACCAAACGTAAATCCAGTAGCTTCGAGGAATTGTGCGCCCCACACCTTGAGGTGTTATATCGCCTCGCCTATCGCTTTACCAACGACCGCCACAATGCCGAAGACCTCGTACAAGACCTGCTGACCAAGTTGTTTGCGCGCGCACAAGAACTCACCGCCATCGAGCCGCTACGTCCGTGGCTGATTCGGTCGCTTTATAACCTGTTTATCGACCGTGTGCGCGCCCAAGGGCGCTCGCCGTTTATCTCCTTGGATGAAAACGCCCCGGAAGTAGCAACATGGGCGGCCGACGGCCCTACCCCGGAAGACTCTGCCGACCAGGCCCTCACGACCAATCTCATCCAAGCAGCGCTTGACAAACTGTCGGAAGAACACCGCGCGGTAGTGACGCTCCACGACGTTGAAGGCTATACTCTGCAAGAACTGGCCGTCACCCTCGATGTACCTATAGGCACGCTAAAAAGCCGATTGCATCGCGCACGCGCTGCTTTACGCGGGATATTGAGCGATTTAAGGGAACCTAACCTAGGTACACAGCGTTATAAAGTACATACTGAGGTGGAAACCCCATGAGCTGTCAAGATGTGCAACGAGCAATAGTAGACCTGGCGGACGGCGCTTTGCCGATGGCACAGACGGTGGCGTTGCGTGCGCATATCGAGACCTGTTTAAGCTGCGCTAACCATTGGCAAGCGGAATTACGTTGGCGCGATGCCTTATTACACCTGCCTGCTCCACCCATGCGCCCCGAATTTGGTGTAACGGCCCTCGCACGCGCGCGCGCCGCCCATACCCCTATCCACACCCGTCACGGCTTCCGTACCGGTTTTATCACTGCGATGGCCGCCAGTATCGCGCTTTGGATCACCGCTGGCTTGTGGTTTGGCCCGATGCAGGCGACGCATGACCAAGACCCGATGTTGCCGGTGGTACGTGTTGCGTTGTATCAGCCCAGCACGCTTGATCTCGTATTCCAAGCACCGGAAGATTTTGGTGTCGCCACCATCGCCATGCAGTTGCCCGCGAATTTTGAAATCGCGGGGCGCCCGGGCATCCACGAGCTCACCTTTGAGAGCCCGCTTAAGCAAGGCAATAATCGCTTGGTGATCCCGGTCGTCGCCATCGCGCCCGGCGCAGGCGAATTTTCGGCTAAGATACACCACCTTGATAAACACAAAGAATTTCGTATCCGGCTGGATACGCACGAGCACCCATTAAAAAGCCAATCGAGCGCGACCAGATTGACCACTTGAAACGCCTGAGCGAGTAGTGTTACGGAGTTATAGCAGTGACTAAGTTAAAGAATTTGTTGGGATGTTTGTTTTTATTGTCCGGCGTGATACCGCTAAGCGGTGTGGCAGCGGATTTAGACGACATCACGATACGCGTCATGGATCCCGCGCAGCCGTTGGCGATAGATCATGTCATATCCTTGCCGGAAGTGCGCGCCAATACCGCCAAGCATGAGGATCGCCGCAGCCGCAACGAACAGCGCCGCGAACGCGAACAGCGCCGTGATCGTGAGCAAGAACGCCATCGCGAGGTGGAAGATCGTCATCGTGAAGACCGCGATCACGAAATGGAACGTAGGCACGAAAGCGAAGATATGCACGAACATAGCGAATCCGGCACCAGCGGTATGGACGACGATAGGCATAGCGAAAGCCCTGGAGAAGACAACCCGATAAAAAAATAACGTCGAATGCGGTATAATTCGCGTCAGCGAACTCCTCGCACATCTGAGCAAATCGCAACCGTGGCGGCATGGACTTTAAATATTCTAATAGGATTGGCGTTGGCGGTCAGCACCGTCCACGCGTACGCGGCAAGTGGCGAACAAAGTTTCCGATCCGGTATAGAGGCGTTTAACGCCAAGGATTATCCCGCAGCCGCGCAATACTTTGTCGCCGCATCCTCTGCGGGTTACGATCATCCTTCCCTACACCAAAATCTCGGCAGCGTCTATTACCGTCTGGGTGAATACACCCACGCCGCCGCACAATTCGAATTATTGGCGCGTTTTCCCGACTATCGGCAAATCGCCTATTACAACCTCGGGCTCATTGCCAACAAACAACACGACACCTCTGGCGCAAAGATGTGGTTTAAGCGCGCATTTGCCACGCCCGGCGCGGCAGCGTTGACGACCTTGGCGGAAAAGGCCTTAGAAACCTTGGCGCGCGAAGTTCGCCCTGCGTCACCGCGCATAGTCGGCAGTCTAAGCCTTGGCTCCGGGTATGACAGCAATGTCCGCGCCTTGCAAGATACGCTGCTCGATATTAATTCAAGCGACTATTACACCGATTTTTCAGCGCTTGCATACGGCCGCGCGCTGGGCAACGTGGACAACGGAATGGACCTTACGGTGGGCATTAAAGCCTTACGCTACGGCCATTCCGCCGACTATGAGTATTTGCGTCCGTTGGCCGAAATGCTGGCCTACCGGCGCGTAGATCGCGTCGATGTCGGCGCGTTGGCCGGGTACGATCATTACACCGGCTTACAAGGCCATACGTTCGAAACGCTCACTCGTCTTGGCGGTAGCGCCAGCACGGAACTCGGCGAGGACTCCCTGCTGAGCGTGCGTTACGTGTGGTATCGCATCGACATGACCGATGCTATCGAC
>CAKKRP010000155.1 GCA_919902765.1 Gammaproteobacteria bacterium
CTGCTAGCAAACAATCCATCTAAGCGCTAGAACGGGCTAGATTGGACGGTTACTTGGCTATCGCGCATCGCCTCCGATTTGGTGCTATCGGCCTATGGTATGGCGTCGTTTGTATTGGGTTGGTATGTCTATGAAATCAACTATGACGTCGATGCCGATTGGAGCCCGAAATTCGCGCGCTCTATCTTGTTGGGCATGGATTTGCCGATGTATATGGCCCTGCTCTGGGCGTTGGGTATCTTGAGCCTGTTCGTGCGCATCGCGCCACGCGCACTGTGGCTACAGGGATGGTATAACGTGCGTATTTCGGTGCGTGTGGTTATTTACAGCATGATCATTTTTGCTATCTATGGGCTATATCGCTATCCCGCGCGAGTCATCGACCTCCTGTAGGCGTATGCTCATCGGGATTCGCGCTGTTGCGTCGCTCCGTGCGTCGCTTGCGCATCCAACCCATGGTAATCACCACGCCAGACGCGGCATAGATCAGAAAGCCAAAAAACAGCGTTTGCGAAGGGTCCATGCCGACCAACACAAAAATCAACACCAATGCCAACAGCATCACAAACGGGATTTTACCCTTAAGGTCTATGCCCTTAAAGCTGTGATAACGCAAATTGCTGACCATCAACAAGCCGGTCAGCGCGGTGAGTATGGCCGCAGGCGCGTACAAATCCATCCCCGAAAATTGGTGATCCGTGCCAAACCACACCATACCCGCGACGATAGCCGCTCCGGCAGGGCTGGGCAGGCCTTGAAAATAGCGTTTGTCCGCCACATGTACTTGCGTGTTGAAACGCGCCAAGCGCAGGGCTGCGGCGGCCGTAAAGATGAAGGCCGCCGCCCATCCGAGTTTGCCCGCGTGGTGCAAGGCCCATTCATACATGACCAAGGAAGGTGCCAGGCCAAACGATACCATATCGGCCAAGCTATCATACTGTACGCCGAATTCGCTGGTGGTGTTGGTTAAACGCGCGACACGCCCATCGAGCCCGTCTAAAATCATGGCGATAAACACCGCAATCGCCGCCTTTTCATATTGCCCGCCCATCGCCATAACAATGGCGTAGTAGCCAAAAAACAGACAGCCAGTGGTAAACAAATTGGGTAGCAAATAAATGCCCCAGCGGGTCTTGTCGGGCTTTACAGGTTTAATGTCCATAGGATCCAACACTCATGAGTTCCTTGGTGATTATGCGCCTATCTTTCTATAGCGTCTAGTTCTATATCGGCAACACGCACATAACAAATTGATCTATATAATAAAAAGGTCGTCCCGACAGAGCTGTCGGGATCCAGCGTTCCAGTGTCAATTGGGTTTTCTGGACTCCAGTGATAGGACCGACCATAAAGCAGAAATTGGCACTTCTAAGACATAAAAAGTGTGGAGATAGTTCCATAAGCTGCGTTATCCAAATCGACAACAATAAGTCCTATGCAAAAAAAGCCCCCGCTATGGGGGCAATAGTTACTGTCAAACAGCGGGGGATTAGTTTTTGGTTTTATCCACGATCTTATTGGCCTTAATCCACGGCATCATGTCACGCAATTTTTCACCGACTTCTTCGATCTGGTGGGCGCGACCGAGACGACGTTTGGCCTTCAGCGTGGCCATGCCGGCGGCGTTTTCCAAGATAAATTCGCGTGCGAACTCGCCGTTTTGGATTTCTTTCAAGATGTTGCGCATCTCGGCCTTGGTTTCGTCGGTGACGATACGCGGACCGCGTGTGAAATCACCGTACTCGGCGGTGTTGGAAATCGAATAACGCATGTTGGCGATACCGCCTTCGTACATTAAATCGACAATCAATTTCAGCTCATGCAAGCACTCAAAATAGGCCATTTCCGGGGGATATCCGGCCTCGACCAAGGTTTCAAAACCCGCTTGCACCAGCGCCGTCGTACCGCCACACAAGACGACTTGTTCGCCGAATAAATCGGTTTCCGTTTCATCTTTAAAGTTGGTTTCGATTACGCCTGCACGACCACCACCATTGGCGGAGGCGTAAGACAAGGCGATCTCTTTGGCGCGGCCGGAAGAATTTTGATGTACGGCGATCAAACTCGGCACACCGCCGCCCTGGGTATACGTGGAACGCACCAAATGTCCGGGTCCCTTGGGCGCGACCATGATCACATCGAGATCGGCGCGCGGCTCGATTTGTCCAAAATGAATGTTGAAACCATGCGCAAACGCCAACGCGGCACCTTGTTTGATGTTGGGCGCGATGTCCTCACGATATAACTTGGCCTGATCTTGATCGGGGGCCAAAATCATCACCACGTCCGCCGCCTTCACCGCCTCGGCGATGGATTTCACTACCAATCCTGCACGCTCAGCTTTTTGCGCCGAATTGGAACCGTTGCGTAATCCCACTACGACGTTGACGCCGGAATCACGCAGGTTATTGGCATGGGCATGCCCTTGGGATCCATAACCGATGATCGCAACTTTTTTGCCGCGAATAATGGCCAGATCGGCATCTTTGTCATAATACACACGCATTGCTCTATACTCCCGTAAGAAATAAAATTAAACCGTCAAACTGCGCTCGCTGCGCGAAATGCCACATGCACCCGTGCGTACGACTTCCAGAATACCCTTTTCACCGGCCGCATCGATAAATGCATCGATTTTTTCACCCGTACCGGTCAATTCCACAGTATAGGTCGTATCCGTCACATCGACGATATGGCCGCGAAAAATATCGGTCAACCGCTTATATTCTTCGCGCGACTCACCCACCGCACGCAATTTCACCATGGCTAATTCGCGTTCGATATGCGGGCCTTCGCTAAGATCGGTGACCTTGACTACATCCACAAGTTTGTTCAACTGCTTGATGATTTGCTCCAACACCTCGGCTGAACCGCGTGTGACGATGGTCATACGCGACAACGAGGCATCTTCCGTAGGCGCTACCGTTAACGATTCGATATTATAACCGCGCGCTGAAAACAAGCCTGCCACGCGCGACAACGCCCCCGATTCGTTTTCCAATAACAATGAAATGATGCGACGCGTCATTATGCCAACTCCCGTTCTGGCGCCAAGTGCATTTCGTGATGTCCTTTACCGGCGGCGATCATCGGATAGACGTTTTCAGTTTGGTCCGTAATGATATCCACGAACACTACGCGATCCTTCAGCGCGAACGCCTCGGTCATCGCGGCCTCTAAGTCCGCCGGTTTTTCGACACGCATGCCGACATGCCCATAGGCCTCCGCCAGCTTGACGAAATCCGGCAAGGCATCGACATAGGACATCGAATAACGCCCTTCATAGAAAAATTCCTGCCACTGCCGCACCATGCCGAGATAACGGTTGTTCAAATTGATGATCTTGACGGGCGTGCGATACTGCATCGCGGTAGACAGTTCTTGTATACACATCTGGATACTGCCCTCGCCCGTCACGCACGCCACCGTCGCGTCGGGATTCGCCAATTGCACACCTATCGCCGCCGGCAAGCCAAAACCCATCGTGCCTAAACCACCGGAATTGATCCAACGACGCGGTTGATCGAACTTGTAATATTGCGCCGCCCACATCTGGTGTTGACCCACGTCCGAGGTCACAAAGGCCTCGCCACGCGTCACCTTATAGAGGGTTTCGATGACCGCTTGCGGCTTGATCAACTGACTCTTGCGGTCAAAGGCCAAACAATTACGCCCGCGCCATTCGGCGATTTGTTGCCACCATAATTGCAGCGCACCCGCATCGGGACGCCGACTCTCGGCCTTGAGCATTTGCAGCATTTCGCGCAACACTTCACGCACATCGCCCACGATGGGAATATCGACGCGGACGTTTTTGGAGATCGACGACGGATCTATATCGATATGCACAATCTTGGCGGCCGGACAAAAACTCGACAGTTTTCCGGTCACGCGATCATCGAACCGCGCGCCAATGGCGATCAGCACATCGCATTCGTGCATGGCCATATTGGCCTCATAGGTGCCGTGCATGCCTAACATACCGACAAATTGTTTGTCGGTGGCGGGGTAGGTGCCTAAACCCATCAAGGTCTGGGTAATGGGATAACCTAATGCGCGCGTAAACTCCGTCAGCTCGGCGGAGCTATTGCTCAAGACCACACCGCCCCCGGTATACAACATGGGACGCTTGGCGTCTAGGATTAGCTCTAAGGCCTTTTTGATCTGGCCCCAATGGCCTTTGACCACCGGGTTATACGACCGCATACTGACATCCGTCGGATAGGTATAGTCGATCTTGATAGTGGGGTCGGTAATGTCTTTAGGGATATCCACGACCACCGGGCCAGGGCGACCGGTGGTCGCAATATGAAAGGCCTTGCGCAACGTACCCGGCAAATCTTTGAGGTTTTTAACCAAGAAGTTATGTTTGACGCAGGGGCGGGTAATACCCACTGCATCCACTTCTTGAAAGGCGTCGCTGCCGATATAGGCAGTGGCCACTTGCCCGGTAATCACCACCATGGGTATAGAATCCATATACGCCGTGGCAATACCTGTCACTGCATTGGTTGCCCCTGGGCCGGAAGTGACCAGGGCCACCCCACATTTGCCGGTGGATCGCGCATAACCATCGGCGGCATGCACCGCCCCTTGTTCATGGCGAACCAAGACATGTTTTATGTCTTCTTGGCCAAACAAGGCGTCATAGATATGTAAAACCGCACCACCAGGATAGCCGAAGACGTAATCGACCCCTTGATCTTTAAGGAATTGCACAACAATTTGCGCACCACTGAGCTTCACGAAACGCGTACCCCTACCAGTTGCCGCTAGATCAAAACCGAAACGTTCTATTCTACAGAAGCGCGGCCCTCGGAGCCAGCCCCTTTCAATTAACTTACATAATATACAATTAATAAGAGCCTACTTATAATCAGTCACGAGGTCAAGACTGTGATAGAATTCGCGCGCTCATCTTTTCCCTGTCAAGTTTTACAGGGCCGCGCCGCGATAGGCAAAACGTATTTAACGATAACGCTGGCGATAGGCGGCTAGCGCAGGAGTACCGTGTGGCTACAACAGGCAGTATGTTACGAATGGAAAGCGCTAAATCCTTGAATAGGAGTATTATTATCGAAGGAGTGACCCAAGATGGACGAAAATTCCGGCCTAGCGATTGGGCCGAGCGCATGAGTGGTATGCTGGCGACCTTCGGACGCGATCACCGCATGCATTATTCGCCCTTATTGCGCCCGGTCAGCATAGACGGCGTGAAGTGCGTGGTCATAGACGCTACACTACGGGACACCAACGCCGCATTGTTCGCGCAGTTGATGGCCTTCGCCAAGATTAATAACCTGAAAGTCGTCGAGAAAAATTAAAGACATAGCATAAACAACCGATAGCCGCTACGGCAGCAGGGAGGCCGTAGACGATGACGTTAGGACGCGTGTTCTTTTATTTACATTGTTATTTGGTAACCATCGCCGCCGGGGATTATGCGTGGCGTCAGCTCCAACCAACACCCTACCTCACCCCAACGGCAATAAAAACAGCGATCATCGAATACTTCCACCACTGGGATACTGACGCAACCCCATCCAACCCACCGTTGACGACCTCGCCACTGTGGACGGCGCTCTGGCAAGGGCTACAAACTTTGCCCCAGCTTGCAACGCTCACGCAACAGCGCCAAATGCAAATTGACGCAGCCGTAAAATCGGCATCGCAATAGGGGCACCCCGAGTAGATGCCCCTATTGCATTAATTAACTCGCACTCGCCATCAACAAATCATTCATTCGCCCCACGAATGCGGCCGGATCTTCCAATTGCCCGCCCTCGGCGAGACTGGCCTGTTCGAACAATAGCGTGGCCCAATCCGCGAACAGCGCTGCGTCGTTTAGACCGTTGAGCTTGGCCACCAAGGGATGCGTCGGGTTGAGCTCCAAAATCGGATTCGACGTGGGCACGGCGTGTCCGGCGGCCTTGAGCATGCGTTGCAGGTTCACCGCCATATCGTGATCCTCGACCACTAAACACGACGGCGAGCGCGTCAAACGGTGACTAAAGCGCACGTCTTTAACCTTCTCGCCCAACACCTTTTTAAACCGTTCGGGCAGGTCTTTGACCGCCTCCGCTGCGGCATCTTGTTTTTTCTTCTCATCCGCATCGGCCAAGTCACCCAAGTCCAAGGCCCCTTTTGCCACCGATTGCAGGGTTTTGCCTTGATATTCGGTGACATGCGAGATCCACCATTCGTCCACGCGATCCGACAACAACAAGACCTCTAGGCCTTTTTTGCGGAAAATCTCCAGGTGCGGGCTATTTTTGGCCGCCGCAAAACTTTCTGCGGTGACATAATAAATTTTATCCTGGCCGGATTTCATACGCCCGCTATAATCGTCCAACCCCACCGTCTGCGCCTCGACATCGGTATGCGTTGAGGCAAAGCGCATTAATTTAGCGATGCGCTCACGATTGGCATGGTCTTCCGCCGGGCCTTCCTTGATCACCCGCCCGAATTCCTTCCAGAATTCCGCATATTTTTCCGGCTGGTCTTTGGCCAAGTCTTCCAGCAACCCCAATACTTTCTTGATTGATGCGCCACGTATCGCGTCGATATGCCGATTATTTTGCAAGATTTCGCGGGAGATATTCAGCGGTAAATCATCGGAATCGACCACGCCACGCACAAAACGCAGGTACGCGGGCATCAGATGTTCAGTATCGTCCATGATGAACACGCGTCGTACATATAATTTAATGCCATGCCGGCGTTCACGATCCCACAAGTCGAATGGCGCGCGTTTTGGAATAAAAAACAGCGCAATATAGGACTGGTTACCCTCGACGCGCGTGTGAATATGGGTTAATGGGTCTTCCCAGTCATGGCCCACCGTCTTGTAAAACTCGGTATATTCCTGCTCTGTAATATCTTTTTTCGCGCGCGCCCACAACGCGGAGGCGGCGTTGACCTTTTCCCATTCGCCGGGCTTTTTTTCGTCTTCTACGGGCATTTCGACGGAAATGGCGATATGGTCGGAATATTTGCGGACAATCTGGCGCAAGCGATAGGCGTCTAAGAATTCATCATCCCCGTCGCGCAAATGCAACACCACCTCGGTGCCGCGCGCCGAACGGGTGACAGTCTCCAGCGTATAATCGCCCTTCCCCGCCGATTCCCAGCGCACACCGTGCTCAACCCCTAAACCGGCGCGACGCGTGGTAAGCGTAACGCAATCGGCGACGATAAACGCGGAATAAAACCCAACCCCGAACTGACCGATCAGGTTTACGTCTTTGGTTTGTTCAGCGGAAATTTTTTGTAAAAAATGTTTAGTACCGGAACGCGCAATCATGCCTATATTGTCGATAACCTCCTGTCGGCTCATCCCGACACCGTTATCACGGAGGGTCACTGTGCGCCGCTCTTTATTGAATTCCACCTGAACCTTTAATACCGGGTCGTTTTCATATAGCGCATCGTCCCCCAAGGCCTCAAACCGCAGCTTGTCACAGGCATCCGAGGCATTGGAAATCAGCTCACGTAGAAATATTTCTTTATTGGAATAGAGAGAATGGATCATCAAGTGGAGCAGTTGCTCCACTTCCGTTTCGAATTTTAGCGTTTCCTTATGTGCGTCTAAGGTCTCGGTCATAAAAGCTCCTCACGAATGTGCTGTTGCGCCCCACAGTATGGGGCCGAACGAAAATAATTCAAGGGGGCGAACAACCCGTGACATCATCTGCGCTCGACCGTAGAATAGGCCCCATGGAAACGTACCCGGCCACCCTATGCAGACAATACCCAGGGAATTTAGACCTAGACCAAATCGCGCGCGCAACGCTGCAACCTCGGCCACGCGCGTTGGTGCGCATGCCAAATTTTAAGCGGTTACACCGTGCGTACCCATCCGCTGCCACCTTTAGTGCGCCATGTTAAAACATCACCACCTGGTGTTTGCATGCCTATGCTGCGCCGCCACGACAGGGCAGGCGCAGGAACGCACGCGTCCAGAACAAACGCTAGGGTTGTCAGAACAAAAGGCCGTCAATATTACTATATTTAATCAAGAATACACCTCCGTCACCGATCAACGAGACGTGAATTTGCATAGCGGTGTCAACGAAATTGCAGTGCGCGATGTGTGTTCCAGGCTGCGCCCGGAAACCACCATGCTGCGGCAAACATCCAGCGCCAACGAAGTGAAATTAATCGAGCAGCGTTTCGATCATGACGTGTTAACGCCAGGCAATCTGCTCGAAAAATATGTCGGCCATACGGTACACATATTACGCACCGACCCACAATCGGGCGAAGACCTCCAAGAAAAGGCCGCCGTGTTAAGCACGCGCGACGGCATCGTATTAAAATTAAAAGATCGCATAGAAACCGGCATACCGCCGCGCATGGCGTTCGTGGAAATGCCGCCGAATCTACACGATAGGCCTACGTTGACGATCAAACTCTTGGCCGCGCAAGAAGGTAGTTATACCTTGGATCTCACCTATTTGTGCAACGGCATCACGTGGCAAGCCGACTATGTGGCGAAATTGAGTCAAAACGATACTGAGCTCGAATTCAGCGGGTGGGCAACGATACACAACAACACGCGATCTATTTTTAACAACGCACAAATAAAACTCGCGTCTTCGACCAAATACAACGCCCTGCTGGCCAACGCCACCGCTTCATTAGGCGGTGATTTCAGCGCGGTGAAACGCGGCAGCCCTTTTGACGACCCTTATGCATTATTATTTTATGATGTACCCTATAAAACCTCTTTAAGCGAAAATCAGTCCGTGCAAGCGTCATTGTTGAATGCCAAAGGTGTGCCTGTACACAAAGAGTATGTGTTCACCGGCAACGACGAATATTACGTGCAAGAAGACGATGAAATCGCGGTTGGCGCGGCGGCCAAAGTACGCTTGCGCTTTGCAAATAACAGCGACGCTCATTTAGGGTTGCCCTTACCCGCCGGCGTAGTACGTTTTTACAAAAACGGCGCCGGTGGGCAGGTGGAATTCATAAACGAAGACCGTTTGGCGGCGGTGGCGGTAAATGAGGATATCAATCTAAACCTGAGTGTCGCGGATGACGTGACGATTAATAAATGGCAAACGATGTTCGATATTTTGACCATGGATGCCGAAGGCGGGCGTTCTTTCCTGAGCGGCTACCGTTACACCATTAAAAATGCGCGCGCCACGGCCGTCAAGGCGGTCGTAGAGGAGCCTATCCCTGGCGAATGGGAAATCGTCCAAGAATCACAACCACACCGCATGCGCAAAGGACGTTGCGTGTGGATGATCGATGTGCCCGCGCGTAGCGAAGCCGCATTAAAATTCAACGTACGCGTCACCCCCTAGCATTGGTATGCCAATGTACGCCATCGGTAAAAATAAAAATACGGGCAAACATCTTGCTCGCCTTAAACGATAGTAGTAGCATTTCTATGTCTAAGGATTAATATAAAACACTATTGATCCTTAGGTAAACAGGCGAACGCAAAGGATGTGCGCGCAATCTCCGGGCGATATCCCACGCGAAATGGCATAACTTGTGTACAGTTTCCGTAATTATTAAATGGGCGCCGGCATGACAAATGACGACAAAATTCTAAATCGTATCTTCATGATCACTGAGCGCATGATCGTGTTCGATGGCTTGGACGATGTGTTAAACCATATCACCAAGACGGCGATCTCGCTTACCCAAGCCGAGGCCGCAACCCTGCGCGTCTTTGACTTGGCTACCGGCACGCTCAATATCATACAAAGTCACGGCCTCACCGAGGGGTTCATTGATCAACCGCCGATACTCATAGGCGAAGGTATTATCGGCACTGTGGTCATGACCGGTCAGCCGTATTTCACGGCGGACGTCGCGCAGGATAAATTGTGCAAAAATGCCGATATCGCTGCGCTGGAAGGCATACACGCATTGCTGTGCGTGCCGATGAAGACGCGCACCGGCACCTTGGGTTGCATCACCGTGTACCGCCGTACAACCAATCCGTTTAGAGAACACGATTTATTATTGTTGAGCATCTTTTCTTCCGAGGCCGTAGAGGCGATAGAAAAGGCGCGTTTGATCGATGAGTTAAAAAAACAAGCGACCCTAGATCCTTTGACCGGTTTGTTGAATAGACGCGCGTTAATGGAAGATCTCGCGGTGGAATTGGATCGGGCGTCACGCCATTCCACTCCGGTGGCGTTATTATTTGTAGACCTCGATGGATTCAAGCAATTCAACGATATGCATGGCCACATCTTAGGCGATAAATTATTACACGACTTTACGCAGCTATTGCGCATAAACTGCCGTAAAATAGATCATATCGGACGCTTCGGCGGCGATGAATTTATCATCATCGCCCCCCAGACGACTGAGCCGGGCGCCGCCAGTTTAGCCGAAAAGCTGCATCAAGCCCTAGCGAACCACCGCTTCCTCACCAGCTCGGCCGTAACGAGCTATCGCACGACCTGTAGTATCGGGATCGCATTATGCGATGTTGGCGTCACTAAATCCGCCGAACAATTATTACGCGAAGCGGACGATGCGATGTATCAAAGTAAGCGCGGCGGCAAAAACCGGTCTACCGTCAGCACACCTTAACAAGCGGCTTGTTGCCCTCGGAATATTAAATGCGCGCTATATTTTTCCTATTTTTTTTGATTGTCACGTCCCATGCCTGGGCGATAGACCGCAATGAACAACAATGCGACGCCAACATCGCGGGCACATTCAGCTATTACAAACTCGCGGTGTCGCGGTCTAAAGAATGGTGTTATGCCAAAAATAAAAACGGCGACGCGCAATGCGATTTTGAATATAGCGTCCACGGGCTGTGGCCGCAATGCGCCACGGGCTATCCATCAAACTGCGCCACCGGCGCCTTCGCCGAAGACCCGATAGATAAACGCGCCATCATGGAATTTATGCCGTCAAAATATCTCATCAAACACGAATGGGAAAAACACGGCCGGTGTGCGGGGCTCAAGCGGTCGAGTTATTTTCATACCATAGAAAACCTATATCGCAATTTACATCTCCCTAGCCTGCCGCCGGGGCGTTACACCTACGATAAACTTATCGCCACCCTTACCAAAAATCAAACCGCCTTGCGTCCTGAGCATATCGAATTAGCCTGCGATGAAGACATGAACGGACCGCGCGCGAGCGCGACGACCTTGGACGAAATACGTATTTGTTATGATCGCAACGGGAATTTCACCGCATGTACCGAACGCGAGAAAAGTTGCAGCAAATTGACGACACTAGAGGTGCGTTATTAGCGGTGCAGACCCATCGCAGCGCAAAGAATTTTGTAACTATTCAGCAAAAAATATTTCAAAAATCTCTTGACATATTTTTCACG
>CAKKRP010000156.1 GCA_919902765.1 Gammaproteobacteria bacterium
ATCGTCAACGGCGTCACTCACGCCTTGGCAATGTTGCACCGGCGGTGTTTGCTGAGAATTTCAACAAACAATCAGTCGTTGCTTGAGTTGGGTGTGTCCACTATTGACAGTACACCTCAGGTTTCCAAGACCACACAAAACCCATGCCCCATCCAGACGGCGTACTGAGCCTCAAATTTTTTTTGGTAAAAAATTAACCTAACGATATTCCTTATACGATTTCTCTTCCACCAAACCCGATTTCAACGCCACATTAATTTCTTTTTTTATCGCCGCGCGTTGATCGTTGGTGACATAAACCGCACGCGCCAATTCAATAAATTTGGCATCGAAACAGCGTGCCGCTTCGAGATCGCGAATGTCGTCTTCGATTTTCCACAACGCCTCGTTGGCCGCCTTCAAACGTTGATAGGCATCGCTGATATCGGCGTCGGCATACGGGGATTCACGCCACAAGCGTTGCAATATCGCTAACTCATTGCGCACGTTCGCCAGCTTTTGCGCACCTTGCATGCGTTGCGATTTAATTTCCAAAATGGATATCTTATCGAGAAATTCACCTATGGATATATCGGTACGTATGGTCATGGAGACTAAACCGTTAGGGATCGGAAGATGATATTATAGGGCCACCTATGCAAAAAATCCTGCTTATCCGCGTTGGCCAATTGGGGGATATGGTGATGATCACCCCCGCGCTAGACGCACTGTTGGAGCGCTATCCAGAGGCCACTGTTGCCGTCCTCACCTCGGCCGACGGCAAACGTTTGCTGCAACGCTACCACCCGCGCATGGGCGAAGGTCATGTGTATAATCGCCGCAGTTGGCTGCCCTGGCGCGAAAAAAGGCGCATTCGCCAGTGGATACGCAACCAACAATTCGATTTTATTGTATGCCTCGAAACCAAAGCCAGTTTTGCGCAACTTTATGCCGATACGTCTGCGCGCAGCGTCACGTTACCCGCTGACGAACCCACGCCTGTCGTGCATTACGCGCAGCGCTGTTTAGATTTGGTAGCGCCGCAACGAGACCGTTTTTATCCTGTGCATGTACCCGTGAGTGACGCAGGCTTGGCGCAATCGAATGCGTTATTTGCCGAGCATGGCATAGGCCCCGATGATTTAGTCATCGGCTTTCACCCGAGCTTTAGCCACCTGGGCAAAGGCCGGCGCGGACGCGCCGTGGCGCATCATAAATTTTGGCCGGTTGCATCATGGGGCGCATTAGCCATCGCCTTGCGTGAATACGCCACGCAACAACAACGTAAATTGCACATCGTGATGGATTTACTGCCTGAGGATCGCGCATTGGGTGAGGAGATAGTGAATGCTGCGCGCGGCGGTATTACGATGTGGATACCACCCTTGCATTTCGAGCGCTACACGGCCACGTTGGCGCGTTTTGATATCTTCATCTGCCCCGATACCGGGCCTATGCATCTCGCCGCAGCCGTAGGTACCAACGTGGTGGCGTTGTTTTCCGGCAAAGATCCGCTAGACTGCGGGCCTTATGTCGCAGAGGACAAGCGCATCCTGTTGCGCGCGGAATGCAGCACACATCCGGAATTGGGATTGGCTGGAATCACACCGGCGGCGGTGATGGAAGCGGTGAAAATCTGGATTTAAAATGGATAAAACCAACTAATCCCCACCACCGCATGCGCCAATGCCAGCGTCACACTCAACCCGGCAAAGATCATATGCGCCAAAAACACCGGCTTGCCAAACACTACCATGGCGACGCCAAGCACGGCGGTGATGATTAAACTAAGCAGCAAAGGCACGGCCAAATAAAAAATGATTTGATGTTTACGCCGTTCTTCGACCTTCCACACGCCGCCCTCGTCTTTGCGCTGCGCATTGAAGGTGTTCATCGTCTCTATCGAATCGGAGCGTTCCGCCGTAGGCGTGTCGGCAGCCTTCGCCATCGGCATATTGAACAATGCCGTGCTCGACAAAACCGCCCACAATAGCAACGAAAACCAGTCAAGCCGCATAATTCTCATGCCCTCACGGTTGATCTTCGCTCGCTTTTTCCGGCATCGGTTTGCGTAGCGCAAACCGCCAATAGAGCACCGCCATTAAAATAAACGGCGCCAAAACCGCAACGAGCAACCCCAAAAAAATATGCCACGGCGTATCTATCGTCACATGCAAATAGCGATAACTATCTACCGCCCAGGCGGATTCACTCGCCCCAAAACCGAATACTAGCCACAAAAAATTACGCATACGCGCCAACCTCGCTAATTTTTATGCGCATCCGCCGCGCATCGAAACCCGTAGAAATCCGACGCTACATTCGGCAGCGCGTAATTGCGATGATACGTGGAAGTGGAAAACGGGTCGCTTTTGAATGAACCGCCGCGCACGACCTTATATTGTTTTCCTTCCACAATGTGCAAACCTATGACCTTATTACGTGCGTCATCCGCCGTTGCCGCCACCGGCATTTTAACTTTAAAAACCTCCGCGCTCGCCATTGACCCTGGGTACGGCGCGAAATCCGAATCCGTCCATTGACTGACATTGCCCGCCATGTCGTATGCGCCAAACGGACTTACGCCAGTGGCGAACTTATTGACTTCCGATGTGCCACCTAATGAATAATAGGTATTCAAGCGCGTTGGATCCATCGCATCGCCCCACGGCCAACGCCGCCCGTCGATGCCGCGCGCCGCCTTTTCCCATTCGGATTCCGTCGGCAGGCGCTTTTTTGCCCAGCCACAATAATTTTTGGCGTCGTGCCAATTGACCATCGTAATCGGAAACAGCAAACGCGCGCGCGAAATTTCGCCTTTTTCCCAGTTCGACGGCGGGCGATAGCGGGTTGCCGCAAGAAAGCGCCCATATTGCGCGACCGTGACCAAATAGCGATCTATGCGATAGGCCTTGGTCTTTAACTTGTGCTCCGGTCGATTTTGCGGATCGGTTTCCGTGCGATTTGTGCCCATTATAAATTCACCGGCAGGCACATCGACCATGGTTTCTAATTCCAGCCATTGTTCGCGCGACAACATGCGCTCAACGTCTACCGAGACCACGCGTCCCGCCGCATTGCCTTTTTCATTCAATGCATGACGAGTAATATCTTCGCCCGCCGCGCGCACATGCGACGGCATATCGGCAAGATCATAAGTCGCCTTGCTGCGCATATCTTGCATGCGCAACTCGCCGAGTTTCACTACGTGCCATGCGCTAAACACCATCACCAGGGCCACGCAGGTGACGATGGTCGCTGCCAGCAAACGCTTGCGATAATCGCGCTCCGCATTACCGATAATAGGAAATTTTTTCACTCTGGATTTCCACTTACTTTTTCGGGCGTGGCTGATTTATAAATCTGTTCGCGTGGGGTACGGCCATAGATGCGTTTATTCAGGATTTCACCCGCGACGCCGCCGATAGCCGCCGATTCTATCGCCAAAATGACGAAAAATCCCCACCATCCCATAGGCATTAAACTCGCGCCACTAGGCACGCCCAACATGTATACGGTTTCATAGTACGCAAAGACACGCACCAACAATGGGGGGAAATAGCACAACCATTTACCCCCCAGACCGAAGATCCACGAAGTCGCAAACCCTACCACCAGCGGCAACACAAAAATTTCTAAAAACCAAATTCCATTGAATGTTTGCAAGCCGAAAAAAAGCTCCACACGTTGCCCTAGCAAATGGTCGCCTGCATAATTAAGCACACATCCAACGGCGACAGCAACCAAGCCGGTTAGCAGTCTGCGCGGGTTTAGCACGGGTTTAGGCGTCATCATGGCACATAATCCTTCCCAGTAAGTTTTTCATATTCAACCTTCTTTACTTCGGCTAAATACCAGTCTTCCACCTTCAAACTTGCCAAATATTGCGCCAAGACGCGGCGCTCGGTTGCCGATAAATACGCCAATGACGGATGACGATATTCGGGTTTCAAACGCGACGGAACAATATCTTGTGGGCGCGCGGCGGACAGATAGGTGAACAACCACGCCTCATCTTTCAATGAACCTATGCCATCAAGCGGGGGGGCGGGTACCGCTTGCAACAAGTCGCGCGTTGACCATAAGGTGTGACATTGACGACAGTTTTCGCGACGCAAAACGGTTGCGGCCTTCGACTGTACGTCTGCCGATGCAGTGGAATAAAACGGTATTTTAAAATCCTTTTTGTCCGACTGGGTGGTTTGAAACCCCTTCCACATCATCGCACCGGCGATAAATACGCTTATGCCGATGACTATACCCCACTCCCCGCGCTTCATAATTTGTTACTTCGCCGCCTTACGCGCCGCTTTAATGGCCGCTTCTTCCGCCAATTTTTCTTCACGGCGTTTCATCTGCGCCTTCATCACCTCTTGGGATTTTTTGAAATCCTCAGGCGACATTTTATCTTTATCGTTTTCATCGAATACCAAGTATTTGATATCTTCGTCGAATTGTTCATTTTTCGCGGCCCAACGTATCCAATAAATGACCGCCAAAATAATCAACACCCCGGTGATCAACCAGATATAGATCGTCCATCCATCCGGTAAATTTTCAAACATCTCTAACATCGTTCATACCCCTAAAACAGCATACCTTCTAACATTTGCGATGCGCCGAAAATGATCGCTACGACGATACCGCAGAAAATCAGCGCGAACAACCATTTCTCTCCGGTTTTCACCGTTTTGTTGCGTCCTCCAAACAAAAAGGCGAACACAATAATTGTAAACAACACCACGCTGAACACTAAAAAATAAAATATCTTTACGCTAAATTCTTGGCTGTATAACCCTTCTATACCTGTCAATGCCGCTGGCGATACGCCGGTTTCAGCACCCATAGCCCCAACTGCCAACCCAAGCAAGGATATAAACCACAATAACCGTGCGATTACACGTATTCGCCCATATGCAAACAAACTCATCAAGGGCAGCCCCCTACCTTCGTATGGCTCTAGCGAGAAATAAAGCGGCTAGAGAGTAAAAACTCTCGGCGATTTTAACACATTTCGCCCTTCCCAAAAAGCGCAATGCCGCTCAAGGAACTCCCTGAGCGGCATTGAACTGTTTCCCTTACAGACGCTAAACGATGTTACTTGGAGTAAACATCGGTCGGCGCGTTCTTCTTGTCGTAGTCATCGACCATGAAGCTGTAAATGAGCGGCAATATGTAAACAAACAATACGCAACCCAACAGAACTAACGGACCATTATCAATATCAATCATAACTTTCCTCCGATCAATGCTTGGGCTGCCACGTATAAGGCGGCAAACGCTTTACCACGACGATTACACTTATGCAGAACGCAATAATGTAAAATACGTCGATGGTGTAGCCTTTATCCCACCACGGTTGCACGCGTTCGCGTGTGCCGTCCGCGCGCCAGTTTCCTTCGAAATTGGCCAGCACCAAGCGATTGCCTATGACGGTAAACTCTTCCATGCGTGCGCCTTGACGTTGCAACTCCACCATTTGCCCTTGGATCATACGCAGATCATCCATAGACAACGGGTGACGATCCAACAACGCTTGCTTAGAAACACCGTTAGCAAACTGAGGATTTTTGGCACGTACCGTGTCAACGATGTATTGCATACGCTTCACATCGTCAGGCAAGGCTTGCGCTTGTGGACTGTCCATCTCGGCAACGTAGTTTTCATACAAGGCCGCTGTTGGACGTTGACCCCAAAGCGGGAACGTGACCAAGAACGAGGTGACGATCGTCAAGATCAATAGACCTACTACCGGTACCGGCAGGCGATTATTGTCTTCCGTAATACCACCCAAGCTCTCGCCTTCCCACACTGCGCGGGCGGCGGCGTTTTGCTGGTCGTCCGCCATGGATACCAACGGATTATCAAATTTCCAAGCCATCGTGCAATCCTCCTACTTCAGCGCCAGGACGAAATCTATCAACATACGGGCCTCGCTTTCTGCCGCCGGTTGTGGAACTTCCGGTGCATATACGCGTTTGCCAGCGACATACTCATTGTACTCGGCACGCCACTTGTCATAGTCGATCTTGTTGCCAGCGGCATCCTTCTCACCCCACAGGTAGTCGTAACGGGGCATGATGGAGTGCGTTTGCACCAAGCGCGGATTATAGAAGTGCATGGTCATCCATTCGCGCGATGAGTTACGCGATGCGACGTGCAGCAAGTCCGGGGCTTTACGGTCAGAACCGAAAGCGGTCGGAGATTCGCCGTTGAAGTCGCCTAACATCGGAGGCGCACCGAAATATTGCCAGTCTTGCGTTTCTTCTGGCAACAAGGTGTGACACCACCAGCAACCTTCACGCACGAACATGATCTTGCCCGAACCAATGTAACGCGAATTGGCGTCACCCGCAGCGGCAACGGCCTCACCCGGCTGCCAACCACGTGTGGCGGTTGCGTTTTCAATGTAGGACAGCGTCTTGCCGTTAAATCCGGCTTCGCTGACTACAAATACCGCTCCCGAACCCTCTTTCGCATCTGCGATGCGGCCTTGGCCCAGACTTAAGTCCTTCACGCCTTCGCCCAAGATACGGGGATGACGCAAACCACTGGGAAAAGGCACGCCGGCCGGATAGACGTAGGCCGTAACGGGCTCAATCGGTTGACCGGTCTTAGGGTCTTTATTCAGGAAAACCGTCACCGGCTTGCCTTTACCCTTTAAGAACGGGTCCTCTACCGAGAAACCACCGATACGACCAAACGACAACTGGCGATTCAGCGCAGTTTTGGTTGCTTGTACAGACGCTATATCCTTACTCGGGAAATATAGCGTAATCATCATAGAGCTACCGAGTGCAAACGCAAACATTCGCGACCCGATTTTATATTCTCTAAATGCCACGGAAAACTCCTCCCTCTCAGTCGATTAACGTTCGTAGGCCAACTCATGGGGCAGACGGCCAGCCGGAATAGGCGTACCAGCGCGCGCAGTCATCCACATGTTGTACATCCAGACGATATTGCCAATGAACACCATCGTACCACCGACCCAACGGGCGATCATGTACGGATGTTCGGCAATGACGACATCGATGTAGGGCACTTCGTAGATCTTGCCCGCGCCTTGGATCAGACCCGCAATGGTCATAGAAATCCAGTAGGTGGAGAAGCCGATCAGCAGCATCCAGAAATGGAAGTTAGACAGCGACAACGAATACACCTTGCGACGCAACAACACTTGCAAGCCGTAATACACAGCGGCTGCTTCCAAGAAGGTGGAAAAGCCCAGCAAGGCTAAGTGCGCGTGTGCGACGATCCAGCCTGTGCCATGCACATACCAGTTAATCGCGCGAGTTTGTTGGAAGCCGCCCTGCATGTTCAGCGGGATGGCCAACAATACGCCGGTAATGGTGTATTTGATTTCGACGTTTTCGACGAACATGCGCCATTTGCCATGCATGGTCAACAGTAAGTTGGACACGAAGGCGATGGCAGGCACCAGGATCAGCACGCCTTCCACCGACGCGAATGACTTCAACCATTCGGGCAGCGGAGCAGACATCAAGTGGTGAGCAGCAGGTGTCGAATAGAACACCACGACGGACCAGAAGTGTAAGTGGCCGATGCGATGCGAGTACAGCGGATTGCCGGTCACTTTGGGAACGACATAGTAAGAAATCGCCGCTGCCACCGGGGTAATCCACAGACCCAACACGTTATGCGCGAACCACCAGGTCAGGTAGGCTTCGGTCAAACCGGTCAGGTTGAAGAACTCAGGCATGTTACCGACCAAGAACACGACGATGACCATGAAGGTCGCAGCGCCGAAGAACCAGTTGGTGGTGTAGATACCTTGCGTGCGACGGTTCTTGATGGTCATCCACACATTGATACCGAGCGGGAATAACACACCAAAGATCACGACTAAGTCGATGAACCAGGGCATATCGGAATATTCGCGACCCGAAGAGACGCCGTTCCATAACAGGAACAAGCCAAAGGCCAAACCGATATTCCACAGGAAGCAGTTCCACACGCCCAGTTTCTCGGACCACAACTTGGTGTTACCAAGGGCCGGGGTGATGTACATCATCGTCATCGCAAAGGCCATCGATATCCAGCCCAAGATGACGGCCAACACGTGTACTTGACGCATGTGACCGAAAGAGATGAGTTCGATGCCGGTGACAAAATCAGGAAATGCGAGCTTAGCCGCGTTAAACGAACCAAGACCCGTGCCTAAAACAAACCACACGATCGAGGAAAAGCCGAAAAATATTGCGGCTGTTCCTGGTGGAATGTCTTCTTCTTTAGCAAACAAATACTTCAGCATTGATGAAAGACCTCCCAGGTTTAGTGATCCCCGCGGTTAGACCACGGCATTAAAAGATACCAAGCGAACCACATACTCGAGAACGCCAGCAAAATACCACAGATACTTGCTATCGTCGCCATTACTCCCCCCTTGCAGGTTAAGGTTAAGTTTAAAAAACTCTCAACACTGAAAAGCCGGATTAGCGGCCCTTCTTGGCCTCAAGCTGACCGTGACGCTTCAGGGCGATCATCATAATGCCCGTAAACGCCAATCCAAACACGATCATGCACCAGTCAATAAAGCCTGTGAATTGCGTCGGATTATAAGCGGTAGCACCAAAACCGCCCCAAAGTTCAAATTGCCCACGCCCTAAAAAGCACATAAGCGTCGCACCAAACACGCTGCCGTTACCCATGCCTGTGGTCATCCCACCGACAAAGCTCACGAGGAATGTCTTCTTCATGGCCCCTCCCAAAAAATATAACAACACCAAGAAAGCCGCCAAGTGCCGCTTCTCTACCCCCTTTAGGCAGATCGCAACGCATCGACGAACCTGAAAGAGCACACCCTGCGCGCCTGAGTGAAAAACCGACCAAAACACTAATCTAATTCGTTCGATCAAGCGCTTAGAGCATTCTTGAAGGTGCGATGCTGGCACAAGAAAATGGATGGGTCAAGTTTTTTTTGGGGCACCATTGAAACTTATACGTGGACTAACTTGTCGCGCAAAAATTGGCGTTGCGTAAATGTGTTGGTATAGAATGTTACAAGACTAAGTCGATTAGTTTTTTTAAGGAAAATGATGCGGGAAATAATTGTATACGCCCTCGCCGGCCTCGGCGCGCTGGTCGTGCTGGGATATTCGGTGCATATGTTTGTCGGCGGCATGGTGACGCCGGCAACCGAACAATGGCTAATCGTAGGCGCATGCAGTGTCGGCGCTGTCGTTATCGCCGCGATGGCCGTGGATATTATCAAACGCCGCAGACAGCGATAGCGCGCCGGTTTATTAGGAATTTCTAATTGATGTAGTCAAGCGGCTGCAACGCTACGACTGCCTCAGCACATCCATTAGCAATTGTTACGCATAATGGCGCAACGCATCGTTAATGTGCCGGTAGGCGGCGAGATCGGCAAATTGGCCTTTGTGAAACACGAATTGTTGACGCCTGCCATGCAAATCCAGCCCCGCCAAACCAAATGACCGCCCCGCAAAATCGGGAAAGTAGCGCACGTCTTTGACCAGTTCTACAACTTGCCCGTTGCGCAATTTAATCCGCACGCGTTGTTTATCAATGTCCATTGCGACTGGCGCTTTAGGCAAAATCAACAGCCGCCCCAGCACACGATTCACGCCCGCGATTAAAAAAAAACTTGCCAAAAAAACCAACACGTAGGTCCACGATTGGCTGCCGGGCGAATACCACAATTTAGTGCCTATCAGCGCCAACACGCTGACCGTAGGGACATATAATATTAGATCCCACCATACGCCTTTGCGATCCGCAATTAAATCTTGTGTCACCGCCCGCACTTACGCCGGCCCTCCTGCGCGCATCACCTTTGCCAGGATGCCATCGAGCTCTTGATATAAAATCGTGCCTGCCTGACGATAACGCACCACGCCACCGGCATCAATGACATATGTCCAAGGATCACCCATCACTTTAAACGCCTTGAACGCCTCTGGATTTTGATATTGGTCCATATGCAAAAAGACGACTTCGTTTTCATATTTGGTCAATACGCCCTTGAGCGTCTGCAACTGACGATCGCACACGGTGCAATGCCCAGGCGTGGCGAATTCCAACACCACCGGCTTACCCTGCGCCAGCGCGTCATTGAGCGAATAGCGATACATCCGTTCGTCGGGATGACGATAGCTCGTGATGCGGCTGAAATCGCCGCCCACGTCTTGCAAGGTTTTGGTCTTGAGGGATGGCGCTTTTTCGCCAATCTTGAGCGCCCCATGATCAAGCTCGCAACCCGTCACCCACGACACGACCGTCAATAGCACCAATAAACCACGCATTTTACGCCGCCTTTTTGCGCCCCGCGCAAGTTTTGTAGATATTATAGGCCCAGATGAGATTGGCCAATAATACCAGTGAACCCGATATGCCCACCAGTACCATCCAGGGTTTTACGATTTGCTCTATCTGCTCGGGTGCCGCTGTGACACTGGCTCGCCCGCCTAACACGCCTGCCGTGGTAAAAAACACCACCATGCCGATCACGCCGATATTGTGGATCCAAAAATGCGTTTTCACCAAACCGATGCTGAATATGGGACGCTGCACCAAGCGGGGTACCAAATAATATACGGCGGCGAAAATCGCCATTTCCACCCAGCCCAGTAAATTGATATGGGTGTGGGCGCGCACGATCAGATTGCCGTGCAAGCGATGATCGACAAAATGTCGAAACTCGCCGATGCCGCCCATCAACGCGCCCCAACTGAAGCCTATGATGCTATATACGACACAGGCGTATATAAAACGCAGCGTATACGTGATATACACTTCATCAGTCACCCAAGACCCTTGTTTTTCAGCCATTCTTGCTTACCTCATTGGTTAGTAGCGGGTGCCGGCCGCGCTTGCGGATCGCGCACGTCTTGATATTTTTGACTCCATTCTACGGGTGCCCATAATTTGAGCATATTGTCGATAAACCCGCTTTGTTCCTCGGGGGGTTTACGCGCGGCGGAAGAGCCCGTCTCGGCGCGCAAGCCGGACAAGAATGCCGCCAATGAGCGAATTTCCAAATCCGACATTTGGGCCACATAGGCCGCTTCTTTAGGCGCGGGACCATGATCAATGGTCGCGGAAGGATAATTTTTTTCAGGATCCCGCAGAAACGCGGTTAGACTTTCTAGCGTACGGTGTGAACCTATACCGTCGAGATCTAACCCCATGTTAGTCCCATTGCGCATGGCGCGATGACATGATGTGCAACGCGCATGACGAAATATGGCGGACCCTTGCTGGCCCAATTCATTGAAAACATAGGTGGTCTTAGATTCGAACATCGGCTTATCGCTACGTTGACGCACGACTTCCAGGATGACGTAGCTGATGACGGCTAACACGATAAAAACGCCGAAGATGCCAAACAGGATCTTCTCGCCCGGCTTGAGCGGTTGCTTACTACCCATGACTACCCACACCCTTCAATAAAGAAACTTATTGTAAACGGCACCGCCAGGGCACACAACTGCACGCAGAATACCTGCATTGCGCCCAGCGCAAAAAACAAAGGCCACGCCCATGAGACGCAGCCCTTTCACAAACCACCTATATAACGGTAAGCAAACGCCGGTACCGTTTGCTTACCGATTTATTTACACTTGCTTTTTTAACTTAAACCGCCACGCGCTTGGCTTGCAAACACCTGGCGGTCAAATCAAAATTTACGGCACTTCTTGATGCGGCACGCGATCATTGCCCACAGTGGTCAGATCGGCATTGGTCAAAAAGGCGGCGACATTAAATATGTCGTCATCCGTCAACTTTTGCGCGACTTTTTGCATTTGCGCCATAGGATCATTGGCGCGGCTGCCTTCACGCCATTTTTTCAATTGGTTGACCAGATAGACATATTTTTGGCTGGCCAAACGCGGATACACGGGGAACGAGCCGCGACCGTTAAATTGATGACAGGAATAGCAAGACGGAATGCCGCGCTCCGGCGAACCAAAGGTCACGATCGCTTTGCCTAAATAACTCTTACCCACCGGCTGACCGGATTGCGCAACGTCATTCAAATTAGAACCTTTATCCGGTTGCTTTAAGTTGTATACGTAGGCCGCGATATCACGACGATCCTGCGCCGACAAACCCTTGGCATTGGTGTTCATCACGCCCGCCATAGTGGTATCGATACGCTTGTCGGAACCAAAGTCTTCAAGCTGTTTGACAATATAGCTAAAACCTTGACCGGCCAAACGCGGGGTACCCATGGCGTCTTCACCCAAACCTTCCGCACCGTGACAAGAATTACACGCAGGCACTTCGCCCTTGCCATTTGTAAAAATATTCTTACCATTTTCAACGTTGGCGGTTTTGTAGGCCTGAGCCACATCACCCGCAGCCGTCGCCAACATCGGCGCAACCAACAACGCTACGACTGCCGTCGCCTTTACCGAGAGATTCTTTGAGAATCGTTGCATGAAAACTACCCTCCCTAAAACCGTTGGTATTACACAAAACGCCAAAAAATATGCCACTACACACACGTACCGAACTTGCAACACCGACCGCGAGCATATTGCGGCGATGCGCAAGCGCGTCGCTTACGAAGTAGGCTAAACCTTACGAACTTTTCTTAAACAACACAATAGCTAAACCAAAAAACGCTACGAACACGATTAAATACGTGACCAAAACATCACCGTTCGAAATTCCCATTGTAGCCCCCTTCCACGTGAAAACCGATTACCCAAAATAAACCCCGCAATGTATATCATGCCAGCGGCACGGCATCAAGCCTCTTGTATAGAGATTTTTCACCTAACTGCGTGTCCACGATAATAAATCCCTGTATCGGAAGTTGAGAATTTTACTCGGATACCGACCTCTAGCGTGATTTTTGATTCGTGGTATGATACCGCGCTTTAACTGCATATATGATGGCCGCGCAATGGATATAGCAAAATTTAGAATAACTCTTGATCAAATACGCCGCCAATACTGGGGATGGGGCGTGCTGGCGCTGTGGGCGGGATTTTACGCCATTATGCCCATGCTATCTTATGATACCAACGGTATAGACGAAGGTGCCGCGCGCGCCTTATTGCTTAATTGGTCTATCGCCGATCATGTTATCAACCCTATCGTTATTTTGGGCATTCCAGATTTCCGCGCCTTTTTATTTGGCCCGTTGACGATTTATTGGCCGGGAAGCATGCTTGCGGCCAAGGTATTTGTGGTGCTGGTATTTGCGGCGGGCATCGCGTGGTGTTACCGCTGGGCCCACGCGCGCTTCGGCGAAGAAACCGCGATGGTGAGCATGGGCCTGATGCTCATTGCGCCGCTGTCGCTGACACAAATTGATAGCCTCGCGAGCGGCCCGTTTGTGTTGGCGGGCATGGCCTTGCTGTGGCGCATAGAAGAGGCCTATGCCAAGACAAAAAATGCGGTCGGCGGTATTTATTATTTTCGCCTCCTCGTTATTGCAGGGTTAGCCACGTTACACCCCGCCGGACTGGGCTATCCGCTCGCCCTGTTGTGGCGCTGGTTTAAAAATCCGACAGGCGACAATAAACAACGCACCCAAGTGATGGGCGGTATTATCATTGCGTTGATAATTATCGGGGTATTGCGTGCGGGTTGGATCGATTTAGCGTGGGGGAGCAATCCGCTGGCGGCGCTGGGCACTCTCATCAGTCAGCCGGCGATAGACGACACACCCGAATGGCCTTTAGGAATTATCCCGCTGTTGATGCTGGTGGGCGTCATTGCAGGATACTGGCGGCGCTGGCTCACCGATACCGCAGGCCTGGGTTGGTTGCTGGCCATTGCGGTGGGCGCACTATGCGCCGATGGCACGTGGGCCTTGCTGGCATTGGGGTTTATTCTGACCTATGGCAC
>CAKKRP010000157.1 GCA_919902765.1 Gammaproteobacteria bacterium
CGGCGTTTTTTCCGCACTGAATCCCTGGGCGCCACGTAGCGTGTAGCGACTGCTGTCGTTAGCCCCCGGCGGACAGTGCAGTTGCAGGAACAATGTGGCGACCTTGGACGACGCGGCGGACGTGTTGCCGCGAGATATCTCTGCGCTAGAGACCGCAGGTGTTTGGGATTTCGTCTGGCGACGTGGGTGTCGCAACAATTCATAGTGTAATAAATGTCGCAATTTCAACTGCGCCGCCCACTCTGTACCGATCAATGCAAACGTATCTATCTCCCAACGACCTCCGTTTGGCGCGGCCTTGTCATCGACCTTGCGTAGCAAAGGCCGCAAGGGTTTATGCCCATGCATGCACACCGCGAACACCTCGCCCTCTGCCAACTCACGCATCCAGTCTACTTCGTTGTAGTGCGTATAGCGGGTGTCCCACCGGTTGGAGAATAAATGAAAGAGGTTGCGCATCCCGTGCTGACAAGCACTACGCACGTGGTCGCGCGCGAAAAACGGCGCTTCGATGCGCGGCAAATCCGCCTCGGTCAAATCGCCGCGCGCCTTGAGTGTGTATTTGAATATCATGCGCGCTCCCTGTGCGTTGCATGGAGGTGACCTTTTAGCGTGAATTGTCGCCTTTCCGTGCGTGTATCACTAGTTAGTTCACCGGCCATTAGAGCAAACTAGACTGACATTTCACAACTGTCTCTTTTGGGTGACAGTTGGACATTTTTAGATCATATTGCCGGTCAGGGTAAAGGGGCTGGCAAGCCAATTTGTTTTAACCTACTTAAAAAACTAGGCGGCAGCATAAGCCCATTACGGTGTAGAATGCCACTACCCATTGGCGCACAACGTGATTCTCGCGGCTCATCCGTGCTATGTTGATTTTAAAATTTGTGCATGTTTTTACCGTCATTGTGAGCGGCGTGCTATTCATGTTGCGCGGCTGGTGGCAATGGCGATCTTCACCGCAAGGTTTGCGGCGCTGGGTGCGTATTGTGCCGCATGCCAATGATACGGTGCTGTTGGCGTCTGCATTATTGCTCGCGTGGCGGATGCGACAATACCCGTTTGTTAACGCGTGGTTGACCGCTAAGGTGGTGGCCTTGCTGTGTTATATCGGGTTGGGGATGGTGGCCATGCGCTATGGGCGCACGCGTGCTCAACGTGTGCTTGCATGGTGTGCGGCGATGACAGTGTATGTGTATATTGTCGGGGTGGCCTTTAGTAAGTCGCCGACGTGGTAGCATTTTGCGAGTAATTATTTTGTAGCGAAAAACAGCGGTTAAATCGCTATAAGATGCCAACTCAAGCGCGCCTCGCCGTAATGCGCCTTCCATGGATTCCAATGGCCGACGCCGATTTCAAGATTGAAATCTTTCGCTCGCCAGCCCATTGTCCAGCCGCCGACACTGAGCGTGTAAAAACCATAGAGCGTACCCCATGCCTGCCAGGAGTGCGCGGTGCCCAATGCGAAATAAATCTGTTCGGCGGTATATTGTGTGCGTTGATATAAATCGAATGCCGGGTGATGATATTCAATATCAATTTTCGCGCGCGGCGTTAACGGTTGATCGTAGGCCTCGGTGGATTCACGACCGTTGATGGCAGGCGCGAAATATTGGTAGCCGTTTGCATCGAAATTTTTTGTCGCGGAGTTGCCTGTCGCCACGGTGTGAGGCGCAGCCGGCCAATGTAGTTTGGCGTATAAATCGATAATTTCCGCGCGCACAACCAGTGGCTCGTTTATGCGCCAAAACAAGGAAAAATCCGTAGTGTATGCGGCTCCCGATGGGGCTGCGACTGGTCTATCAAATAGTGAATCTTTGGAATAAAAATAGTCTACGTCGAAACTGAAATCATAGGCTTTATCGGAGGTAGGCACTACGTGGCCGACGAGTTTTCCTGAGACCAAATAATCTAAGCGCAAATATGCGCCTCCCACAGTAACACGCCAAATCGAGTTATCGCCGAAGCTATAACTCGCACGCACACCATGTGCCTCGAAATGATTGATATCGAGCAAGATATTATATTGGCGTCCGACCGTGAGCGGTTGCTGAGTCTTGATATTTTTCATGAATTCCAGCGTGTCCGACGTGTACCGTACACGCGCATCGTAGCGGTGCAATGCGCCTAACGACCATCCCGCATAGGTGATACCGGCTTCGTTCCATAGAAAACCTTGTGAGAGCGTGCCATCGCTGATGGGCGCATTCCATCCGTTGGTGATCGCGCCGAATGGCGCGCCTTGACTATGCCCAAAGGTTTTTTGTTCAACATATAGGCCCAACGCGTGGCTTGGGCTGGACATAACAATAGCGCACCAAAAGCCGATGCCAAAAAAGCAAGGGCAGCGCGAGGCTGCCCCGAATAATTTCTTTAAAACGTACATATCGTTAAAAACTTTGCATGCTGCCATCGCTAAAGCGGACGATAGGCCCGGCGCTGCTGTTGGAGATGTTGGCGATAACTTTGTCGCGGTATTTGATTGCGCCATTATCCAAGGTCTTGCCATCGTTTTTCATCAACATTTCGACCAGCGCGCCGGATTGCGTGTAGAGCGCGTAGCGCGGGGCGTTGGTGAGTGTGCTTTCGAATTTGTAAGATTCTTGGTCTTGGCCGATGGTGATCCACTGGCGGCGGTAGTCTCGATCTGGCCAATAGTTGCCAGGGACATAAGGCGCATAAGGTGCGCGCGACATGCCTAATTCCAGTTTGATGTCTTTGTGCATAGGGTAACCTGTGTTAGAAATTTTGAGTTGTGCATTGAGCGCAAGCACAATAGTGAAGTAATCACTTTGGCGATGCGCCCAATCGATGACACCGTCCTGGTACCAATAATAAGGCTCATTATTGGTGTAGCTTATGGAGACAGAGGGCAGGCGCACCTCTTGAGTATTGTCGTATCGATGGTAGCTGCCAAAGGCGGTGAATGACCGAATTATAGGTAACAGACGCATATTGGGCGATGGCCACGCCAAGCTCGCGGAATTTGTGCCGTGGAGGTGGATGGTCGTGTCGCCATTTTTCCAGTTGACCAAGGTGTCTGCATTTTGGATGTATACGGTATCCAAGGTGCGATGTCCGGAACTATAGTCATAATAGCGGGAAACATAGTTGTTGTTGCCGCTGACGGTGATGTCGCCGTTGACGCCCTGAACCGTGGCTTTGAAATCGACATATTCATAACAATAGTAGCAATAATAATATGAACGGACAGTGAGATCCAAATTGACGGTGCCCAAGCCCTCAATGTAGCCATCTTTCAAGGTAAATATCGTGTAATACGTTTGCCTCTTTGTAATTATTCCACGCATTCCTATGCCATCAGGCAATAAATTTTTGGGATCTTGCGCAAGATCATAGGTCATTATGTTGGCGTTATTTTCGCCCATATTGATCATGGCGTTGATGATGGTGCCCATGTACGGATAAAACTTTTTGGCGACGCCCACGAGGTTATAGGCATCGTCGTTGAGTTTCGAGGTGAGCACCGTGCCTGTGGCGGTGGTGACGGCGCCGGTGAAGGCATTTGCGGCGTCTGTGCTGTTATGTGCAAGCGTGCGTAACGGCGTGAGCAAGGCCTTGCCGGTTTCTTTAATAAAGTCTGCCCCGTTAGCGCTGGTTAACTCGGGGAGTTGTGGCAACGGGTTCATTACAAAGTCCAATATTGGAGTTTTCTCTGTAGGAGCAGGAGCAGGCGCAGGCGCGGGTTGTGGCGCCGCTGCAGGCCGCTGATTATGGATACGATTTTGCACCACCGAAAGACTCGTGGCAAGTTGCGGCGGTAAGTGTGTCTTGTCATTCGCTTGTTTTTCGTGTTCACCTAGTTCAAGCGACGTTGCGTCTATTAGCGATTCTAAGCTGTAAGGCGCGTTTGTGCCTTTGTAGGTGGGTAGGTCGCCGTTATTGTTGGTAAATGACAGGGCGAGGTTCTCCAGCGCGGCGTTTAGGTCGCCCTGCGATTGCTCTTGCGCAAGGCGCGCAACGGCGGCCGATGCGAATCCCAATTGGAGGGCGGTGTGGTGGCGCGCGCCAATTGCTTGTGCGATTTCTGCGTTGTCGGCGATATCGACAGGACGTGTGGCGATCACGTCGCCGCTGCCGTCAAAATCAAACAGATTGTTGACATTCAAAAAGCTGGTGACCCGCGCGTTGGTCTGGGCGATATTTGCGGGGTCGATGGACGATGCAGGGTCGGCCTTGTTGATGGCCAGCATCGCCGCCATGTTGGAGAATACTGTAATGTTTACCGCGTTATCAGTGTCAGGCACGACATTCGGTAGCATAGCGCTCAACGTTAGCGGCGCAGCGACGGTCATAGGTTGACCCTTAGTGGCGACGCTGCCGTCCGCGTTCTGGCAACTCGCCGAGGTGTCGCAGGTGATGGCGCTATTATTATCGGTGGTCGCAACCACCGAAATAGGTCCGCTAAAATGGTCGGGCAAACGCAGTTGGTAGTCGCCTTCACTATCGGTGCGGCCCTCGGCCAGCATTTCCGCAATTGGTGTTCCAACGGAAAATACCGCTACTTTCGCTTGCGCGATCACGCCTTTTAGTACGCGTCCATGGACGTAGGTGGCGGGTGTCTGAGGTGCCGCAGCGTGTTCATCGTTAGAGCAGCCGACCAACCCCAGTAGACAAGCAAATGCAATAGGAACGTTTCTCATTATCTCCATCCTCGGTTTGTGCTAAATGATATGCGCGCGATTATTTAGTTCTAAGTCACATCAGATTATACAGAAAGCCGTCGCCTGTTGTCTTAATGCCAGGTTAACAGGGAGATTATGCGTCTCTTGAAAAGAGCGCGCTGAGTAAAGACATAGCGATTAACTCAAGAACGAATTAAAATGGCGGCACGCCGAATCGCATGCCGGTACCGCAACGTAAGCGATTTATCAGTGTCACTCTTGAGTCACTTGATGTAACTCATTGATCACTCGAAGAAGCCCCTACCCAGTTATGCTGAGATTGGTGGCCGCCAAGGGGCCTGAATCGCTATTCAGTATGCGATCCTCCCCCTTTGCAAAAAGGGGCTCAATATCAAGTAAGTGCTAAATAGTGATTCATCGGTAAGAATAGTTGCTTTCCGCGTTGCGCCGAATGCCGCCCGCTGAGTGCCTCTTGCATGCGTGTTGGCAGGCGCAGTTCAGGCGCCGGTCACGCACTGGTTGGGGAGTGGCGGGACGTTTAATTTACCGCGCGCGCAGTTATTTTAGCGATTTCACCACGCTCATCGCCGTCCCTATCAGCGCCCCCATATCCGCCATATTGCTGGGCAAAATCAGCGTATTACCTTCTTTTGCAATATTGCCGAAGGCCTCGACATATTTCTCGGCGACTTTGAGGTTGACCGCGTCCATGCCGCCAGGCGATTGTATGGCCTGCGCGACTTGTTGGATGGCCTGCGCTGTCGCCGACGCTACCGCCTTGATGGCCTCGGCCTGCCCCTGGGCGTTGTTAATCGCCGCTTGGCGTTCGCCCTCGGAGCGTTGTATCGAGGCCTCGCGTTCACCGGTGGCGATGTTGATTTGTTCTTGTTTGCGACCTTCAGATGCCGCAATCAACGCGCGTTTTTCACGTTCGGCGGTGATCTGCGCCTGCATCGCATGCAGAATTTCTTTGGGCGGTGTTAGGTCTTTGATTTCGTAGCGTAGCACTTTAACACCCCAATTCGCCGCCGCCTCATCCAAGGCTGCGACAACGGCGCTATTGATATGCTCGCGCTCTTCAAAGGTTTTGTCCAATTCCATTTTGCCGATTACGGAGCGCAAGGTGGTTTGTGCGAGTTGCGACACGGCAAGCAAATAATTGCTGGTGCCATAAGACGCCAGTTTCGGATCGGTAATTTGAAAATACAATATGCCGTCTACTTGTAATTGCGTATTGTCGCGGGTGATACAAACTTGGCTGGGCACGTCCAGCGGAACTTCTTTAAGTATATGTCTATAGGCGATTCTATCAATGAAGGGTACGACGATGTTGAGGCCGGGTGACAGTGCGGCATGGTAGCGGCCCAATCGTTCAACGACCCAGGCGTGTTGTTGAGGTACGATCTTGAGCGCCTTGGCGATAAAAATGATCGCAACGACCACGATAATCAGCGTAACTTCCATAATTTCCTCCTGCGAGTTGCAAGCAATTGTGACATATTAAAACACATCGGAGTCGATGCGATGAAAAAATGCGGTGTTATGGCGTAAATTTAATTCGGTTTGTGCGCCGACAAAATAAGCACAGAACCACGTATGGTTTTAATATAAAGCGTCGCCGTACGCGCCGATTCCGGTGCCGCCGCCTCCAATTCGGCGTCCCATTCCGCGCCACGATAGTGTACGCGCGCCGTGCCGTCTTCGCGCCAACTAATAACGCGCACCGGGTGTCCGATATCGAAACTTTGGTTGGATTCCGTAGCGGCCTGTTTCCCGCGCCAGCGACGTAACGCGATGATGCCGAGTACACCGGCAATCGCGCTGCCAATGAATTGTACGGGGGTGTCCAATCCTAGCGCCGCGAACACGCCGCCGACGGTGGTCGCGATGGCCAAGACCAAAAGGTAAAATGTACCGGTGGCCATTTCCAGGCCGAGGAGCGCGCACGCCGCGATAAACCAATATGCGTAGACGGGCATGAAATTCTCCAGGGGTTGGATTTTTCTCATTATCCAGGAAATAGGGGGCGGCCGCCACTAATAACGTAAATTGAATTTGCTACCTAGGTGATGCAGTGAAAGATTAAATCAGGCTGGATAATCAATAGGATAACGTGAGCGGGTTGGCGGCGTTGCGATGCCATTTTTGCGCTGATGCGGCATTGCTTAGATGTCATAAATTTGCACATAGGCCATCTAATTATCTTAAGATTGGGGTGGTATAAATTGCATAATCCCAAATTTTCCGTTAGGCATCGTTGGAAAATTTGCGATAATGGCAGGCAAAACGGGGTGAAGTGTGGTGGAGACGCTGTGTGACGAAGTCGCAATGGTAGCGGCGGATAGTGAAGATAAAGAAGTATGGCAAGTGGTACGCGCGCTTAATGATGCCTGGACGCGTCATCGTGGGGCTGATTTAAAGCGCTTTTTTCATCCTCGAATGATCGCCATTACGGCTACGGATGCCCGGCGTTTAATCGGTCGTGAGGCCTGCATCGCCTCGTGGCTGGCGTTCGCGGAAAGCGCTGAAATCAGCGCCTGGGCAGAGCATGATCCACGTGTCGAAGTGTTCGGCGATACGGCGATAGTGACCTATAATTACACCCTCGAATTCAGTATGCAGGGTCAACACTACCATGTCAAAGGCCGCGACATGCTGACCTTGGTGCGCGAATTCGACAATTGGTGGATAGCCGGGGATCACTTTTCGGCCCTGCCGGGATAGAATCGCGCAACCGGTCGTGGTCACCGTTGCTGTCGGCGCAAGGATTCCAGTCAACACCATGGTAGAGGACAATCGTCTAGCCGCGAATGCCGACGAAGTGTCGGCCAACACGGCCATACTCAACGCTCCTACCGCAATATGCTTCTGTATTAACAGGCCGCAATGTTGTCCACGCGATAACGACTAGCAGAGGAGTCCGTCGCCCCACATCTCAATTTGTGACCAGCGTCACACGGCAACGAATCCACTCGGCCGCATACTGGGTAGTCCCATGCAGTTATCCGCTATAGAACGGTATCGCTTCGACATCGTTGTTTTAGCGCTAGGAGCCCCTATGAGGCAGCGGTTATTGGCACTCAGCATCCTGGTAGTCTTGGGAGCCGGTTGCTTTGAGTCCAGACAACCAAAAAATGATGTCGAACCCACGGGCTTCGCTCGTCCGATAAATGATGGCGATTTACGCCAGATGTCCGCGCTGGAGCAATACCGGATCTATAATAAACTGCTCGCCACGCTATACAAGGGCGAATCGGCCGATAATTTTTTCGATCTGAGCGCCGGGTTGGCTATGCCCAAACGCAAGGATACGCAGCCTCTGATCGAAAATTTGAAAGAAAAATTGCACAAATCCGTGGTCGATGACAACTATTACGCCCAACTGGTAAACGCCAAGCACGGTGTCAGCATCGTGATGACCAACCCGAATCCGCGTGCCTACGCGATGGCGATGTTGCAGGAAATGCCCCTGACCCGCACGCATTACATGCATTGGATCGCCTATCAATTGACCAACGCGATTCTATTTTCGCCCGGCTTGGAGCTCGACAGCGTGAGTCAAGAGGATGCGCAAATAATCTATCAACGCCTCGTTGCCATGTTGCAAGAGCATCGTAGCATATCCGAGATCTTATACGCGCACCTGATAAGCCGGGAAAACTGGCGGAGATTTCGTTCTCCGGAAGATAATACACGTGAAATGATGGAGATATATTTATTGCGCTTTGACGATAGCGAAGTGCCCAAGGCGGCGACCGCGTGCAAAAATTGGTATCTAGATGTCAATGACGCGTACACGTTGAAATTCAACGGCACGCCGACGCCCAACGTTACGCCCCAAACGGGCCTGCTCGACCGCGACGACATCGTGAGTTGCGAGGATTTTTATCGCGCCATCACCAAACACCCCAATTTGGCGGCGGCGATCACCTCACGTCTGATCGATCATTTTTTTTACGGCTACAGCGTTATGTTTAAGCAGGCATTTATCAATTCCGTAGTGTCCACCGATCCTAAATATTTCGATGACATTTTTGAATCTATTGTTTTTTCCTACGAGTATTTAACCAAGGTGTCGCGCGCCAAATCGTTCGAGGAAACGTTTCTCGGTACAGGAGAACGCTTGTATTGGTACGCGTGGGGCGGCTTTTTCCGCGTCAAGACTGGCGACGACGCCTCCAGCGTGACGCCGAATTTGACCAACATCAATCAACAGGCGATGACATATAAACTGGGTCGTCCATGGCATATTCCATTCGATTCGCTTAGTCTCGCTTTTTATCATAAATCGGTGCGTGATGAATTATTCCTCGACAGTCGCAATGACCAAAATGGTGCCGGCGACGGTGGATGGCGCACCACTTTGATCAATCAGCCCAATATACAATCCCTGTCCGATGACGATTTTATCGACTATTTGTTTATTTCCAGCCTCACGCGTAAACCGACGGACCTGGAAAGGACAACTTTGCAAGCAATTTTTATAGCACAAAATGTCACCTCGCGCACAAATAAGGCGTTTATCACGTTTGACTATGCGTCGCGTCTGGCGGAGTCCTATCATTTTCCAGCGCTTAAGGAGATGACGAGCTATGGCTATTAATCGGCGTCGTTTTATACTTGGCATGAGCGGGGCGGGACTGGCGCTGTGTACACGTCGCGTGTTTAAATTGGGCGGGATGCTGGGTGCCGGTACCGCATTGGGTACACAACTGGATAACCTGGGTGTGGCCTTTGATGCGTCGCTGACCGTGGATAAAATTCCGAGGATTATCAATATATTTTTATATGGGGGTCCTTCAGAACTCGCAGGGAATCTTTCGAATATTGTAGAAATAAATGCGAATTCGCAGAACCCTTATGGCAATATTTTCGACCCTAATAATGCCAGCACCGTTGTTACGCCAAATTATTTTTGGTCCACCGCCGGCGGCACCGTGCTGGAACAATTGGTCGCCTCCGGCGATGCCACGGTATATCGTACTATGAATCGCATTAAAGATCAAAATCGCGCACATGGCATCTGCGTACAACAAAATTTGGTCGGCAATTTAGATGTGTATCACCCCGGTACGGCGACGACGCTGGCATGGATACTCCAGAACAACAATCCTTACCGCAACCCGGATGGAAGCGTACGCGATTTGAGCAAAGTCGTGTTTCCGTTCGTGACGTTTGAAGGGGAATCCAAGGCGTTTAATCGCGCCGATATCGACATTCCGCCCGCGTTGAAACCGATTGCATTAAATGCCAATTTGATGAATCCCTATCAGCGTACCGACCACACCGTCGCGGGGTTGAACAACAGCGGGGCAACGGACACCGCGCTGGAACAACTCGCGCGTCTAACCAACGGCGGCGGCGCGTACAAATTGACCACGGAAAGCTTGATTCAGCGCGCGGAGGCGGCGACCAATATTACGGCGATGCTGAATAATATCCCCGTACCCAGTTCCAGTTTTAATTATGGGACAGGCAATTTCGGCACACGTTTGAGCGCGGCGGTGAGCCTAATATTGGCCAATCCCGACACCTTGTATGTCAGTCTGGGTAGCAGCGGACTGGGCGGCTGGGATGATCATTCCGAAATGCTGGGCCGTTATCCGGCACGCATGTCCGAAATGATGAACGCCATCAGCGCGGCAGTCAACCACTTGAACACCGCAGCGGCGCAAGGTGTCGCGCACGCCGATAAGGTCATCGTCAATGTCTTCGGCGAGTTTGGACGCAATGTCAATTTGAATGAGTCCTTGGGTTGGGATCACGGGAACAATCAGAATCTCTACACCTTCGGCGGGCGTGGACTTGCGAGCAAGGGGCGCGTCCTTGGAAAGATCGTTGGTGAAACACAACGCATAGGCGACAAGGGCGTCAATCGCCAATTTACATCACCTACCGCCAACAGCTACCAGTTCGAACCGTTTGCAGTGGCGAGCACCTTATTCAAGTATTTTGGTGTAACGAATCCGGAATTATTGAGTGGTGAACCGCCTATCGCCGGCGCGTAGCCGCGTCAAAGATGATACTAAAATTGATAATATAATCCGGCCTGAGTCAGCACGGCCCCCAAAGGCGACAACTGCGTTTCCATATACCATTGGTAGAGATATTCGCCGCGCAGCGTAAGCGTTAAATCTTTTATTAGCTCCTGCCCCCACAATATCCCCGCAGTGACGGTACCTAGTTTCGCCAAACGGTAATCGGCGCTTGCAAAGGGTGGGTCGGGCTGCAACACCGGCAAACCGTAGTAATAAAAATCCGCTGCGGTTTGATAGTACCCGCGCAAGTGGCCTTGTAAGTATTCTTTGTTTTTGCGCGAATTCTTGCCTTCCAAGTCATGGCGGTAACGCGCATCCAAGGTGTGCGATTGAATCGACCAATCGTCCACATACCAACGATAGGCGATATCTACCACGTCACCTTGCGCGCCTTTAGAGGTTCTGCTATGCAAGGTACGCAGGTGCAGGCTCTTATATCTGCGTTCGTCCGGCCTACGCTCAAACTGCACAGATCCGCTAGGGGTGCCGTCTACGTTGAGCCTACTAATGTGTTTGTACGGGTCGGAGAGATAACCGAGGCTCGCGCCCATCATAAAGGTCGCCGTCGCCAGCGTATTTCTGTCCATGACCAGCGTAGTGCCGATCAATGTATCGTAAGTGAATTTCTGGTCCGAA